>CAYWLQ010000008.1:0-68600 GCA_964458775.1 uncultured Myxococcales bacterium
AACTGTATCATTTTAATTGGTTGATGTCAACAAAACAACTTAGCGCTTATGGGATTCATCCCCAGGAACCGAAACAAAAAGACGATTGCGTGCTGAAGGCCCACCGATCAAGGCCGCCGATCAAGGCCGCCGATCAAGGCACCCCCAATGTGGATCCAATTGATGTTCTTTGCAAAATAGGCACCCCGATCAATGTGCCACCGATCAATGTACCCCCAACGCGGATCCGATTGATATTATTTGTAAAACAGAGACTTCTGATTGGAGTGAATATACTTTCAAGGCACGGCGATTTCCTCCTTACCTATGTTTTTGGTTGCACAAATGTTGAATGTAAGGCGGTTTGTTTTCTCCGTCGTTCTTGTTCTAAATTGGCGGCGAAACTGTATTGTTTTTTCACAATGCTATTCGCCGCCGCCTTACGGACTGCTTCTTTAAGATAACTTGCTGATATTACATATTCTCTAATTTGGCATGATAATCGCCTAGCTTCTTATTGTTGAAGACGTGTCCGCCGCCGCCCTTCGGGTTACGGCGAGATCTTCTAGTCGCAACTACAACACAGGAGGCAGCAGCACCAATGTGTCTCCTCTTGTTTTAACGGTCGATTTGGCTGTTAGGATAAACTCGTTATCCTCTATCTCCTCGTACCATTCTATTTCGGCACCTGACAGATCGATGCTTTCGGAATCGACTATTACCTTTGCAGCTATCGGAATTTGGGCTTTGATATTCTTCAGTACAATTTCTTCGGGCGGAAGGGAGGCGACTTTTGGTTTTTTTACCGTAATCTCTTTAAAGGCAAAAGCATAGCCGCTTTCTGTCGGTATTTTTGCCGTTAATCTATATTTTCCTTCTTCTAAGAAAAGTTGATGCTCACCGTTTTCTGTCAACACAGAAGAAACAGTTTTTATATAGGGCGAATCATCTTGAATGGGCTTGGCTTCTACTATTGAGTTGGGGATGTCAAATCCTTTTGCCGTTACACGCAATACGAAAGGCTGTTTGTAATTTAAAACAAAAAGCTGATTGTCTTGCGGTCCGGCAAGACTGTCGATGTTTCTGGTTTCGGTAAGCACGGAAAAAGCTTCCATTGACTGCGGATCAAGAATAGGAGGCAGAACGGTTATCCTGTATTCTCTCGGCGTAAGGTAGATATTATAATTCTCATTTAGGCCGACTATTTTTCCGGTTGAATTGGTTACCGCGTTGAAAAAAACTTTTTCTTTATAACTGCCGTCTATATAGATGTCTTCTGTTTCGGACTCAAAAATAACCAAACAATTCTCTATGCCGACGTGAACCGTATGTCCGGAAGAAAGAAGCTGGGGTCTTTCTACTTTTGCTCCGAAACGAACCGGCGATGGAATCGGCGGAAGTGTTATTGTTACGATACTGTTGTCTAACTGTGATTCGGTATTCGATTCCGGCACGGCGGTTGACAGTATTGTTTCGGCCGGTACTTTAACCACAGGATAAGCCGGATCGTTGGTGTTCCATATTTTTAGATAAAAACTTTCATCAGACGAAGATGATCTTCCTAAAATAAAATCGCCGCATACTTCGCCCTCTTGAGAATCATTAAGGCAACCTGTAACTGTTTTTGTTGAAAGCGATCGGTCTGTTTCTGCATCTTTTATTTCCAGTGTTAGTCCGCTTGCAGGTTGAGCTTGTAACCCTCTAACAATTTTACCTTTTAGTAGAGATTTGGCTTGCAACAGCGTCAGCACTGACAAATCGTTGCCTTCTTCATCAATCAAACGTGCTTTTTCTAAATCACTATCCCAAATAACACTGACATTATCGAAATAGCGAGGAATATAGGGTGCACCCCTTTCCGGGAGTACTTCGATATTGTATCGCATCCTGCCTTCATAGAGATTAAAATAGGCAACGCGTGTACGACTGGAAACGGCTACCTTTGCAGATAGTATTTGGGCCTGATGTCCGGGAACAACGCGCAGGTTTTTTATATTGATATCGGCAGGTATTGCTGTGCCTGCTTCACTCTGAACCTGAAGCCCGAACTTGTATTCTGCGGGAAAATGTAAAATCGGAACACCTTCCCTGCTGAGAGTAACCCTAAAAACTTCAGAAACTCGTTGTTTGGGAAAAATTTTTGCGTATAGCAGTCGTCTTTCCGGAGCATCTTGATGCACACAAAGAGAAAACTCTTTATTGCAAATATATTTAGAGGAACAATCATTGTTGTTTTTGCATGAGTTAACTTGGCCGGTGTATTTTAAATAGTTTATTTCATAGTCTACATCGCCGCAATTTGAGAGGCTCAGTCCTAATAGAAATGAAAAAAAAATAAATTCTATAGGACATGGTTGTCTCATTGAATATCCTGTAACATTTGCACAACCCAGAGTATCTCAGCAGTATTTGATCCCGGACGAGGTTGATTGCGTATGAATCCAAGGTCAGAAACAATAAGACGTACTTCCAGAATGCTTCCGCTGTCTTCTATGAGTTCCAAGGTGGAGAGGTTCACTGTGCATTCAATGCGAAATGTCGGAACTGTATCACGGCTTGTATCGTCTTGATCTATGGGTTCTACAAGTTCGGGCAGCTTACAGTAATCAGTAGTTCCTCTTATTTTGTTAGTCCAATAGTTGGTGCTCAGCTCAAGCAGTCCCTCAATCAAATTTTGTTCAAGGTCGGATACATCCTCATCTCTAACCAATGCTGAAAAAGAAACCGTAGCATCTCTTTCGGCTCCATATACAGATGAAGCAGGATTATGTCTTTCGATTGAAATTGCATGATTAACAGCATCTTCAAAAATTATTTTTTCTGTGACAATGCAACCTGATGCGGTCAGCAATACACTGATAGTAAATAGAAAAACAGCAGTAGATAAAACGCGATTTCTAGCTGTAAGCATAAGACTATTATGCCTTTTCAAGGTATCGGAAAATTGTGCGAGGATCCACGTCGAGATCTCTTGCTGTCTTGGTTCGATTTCCGTTATTTCGCTCCAGCGTTTGCAGAATATAGTCTCGTTGAAATTGTTCTTTTGCATCTGCCAACGAAAGAATTTCTGTTTTGTTTTCAGGATTAATGTCCAAATCCTGAGGACCTATCATTGTTCCGTCACAAAGAATTACCGCCTTCTTAATTTTGTTTTCCAGTTCTCTCACGTTTCCCTGCCAAGGGTGTTTTTTCATTGCTAAAACCGCTCCGGGAGTAAAGCCCTTGGCTTTGGTGCCGTATTTTTGAGAAAATTCCTGAAGCATATACCTGGCAAGCAGAAGAATGTCGTCGCCTCTGTCTTTTAAGGCAGGCAGTTCCAAATGAACTACATTCAATCTGTAGTAAAGGTCTTCTCTGAATCTTCCTTCAGAAATCTCTTTTTCCAAATCGCGATTTGTAGCTGCGATAATGCGTATATCAACTGACTCCGGTTTTACTGCTCCGACCCTTACAACTTGGTGTTCCTGAAGCACCCGGAGTAATTTTACTTGGAGCGACAGAGGCATTTCTCCTATTTCATCTAAGAACAAAGTGCCTTTGTGAGCTGCTTGAAATTTTCCGTCTTTGTTTGTAACCGCTCCGGTAAAGGCTCCTCTTATGTGGCCGAAAAATTCACTTTCCATTAAGGACTCCGGAATTGCCCCGCAGTTGACTGAAACAAACGGGCCCTTAACTCTTGGGCTTCGTCGATGAATCTCATTGGCAATAAGCTCTTTACCTGTACCGGTCTCTCCGGAGATTAAAACAGAAACATCCGCTGTGGCTACCTTTGCGACCTTTCTATAGACTTCGAGCATTGACGGAGAACTGCCCAATATTTCGCCAAATCTTTGTTTATTGAGCTCTTCGGAAAGGGACATGTTTTTAAGTTTTAATACATCAACAAGCAAAGCGTTTTGTACCAAAATTGATGCTTGAGCTGCAAAGACCGTTAACAGGTCCAGGCTTTTTGCTTGAAACAGCCCTCTTATATCATCATTGCCCACATAGATTAGACCCAATAACCGTCCCCTGTCTAATAGCGGAACACACATAACAGAGGATAACCTTAAATTGATAACCGACTCTGCGCTTGCAAAGGCATCATCGTGCATTGCATCTGAAACAATTAGAGGTTTTTTGCTCTCTACCACTCTGGCAATAATGCTGTCTGACAACTGAGCGACCGCGTTTTGCATATTTTCCTGTTTGATATTTCTGGCGACCTTGATTGAAGGATGACCGTCCTCAAATAGTACCAAAAAACCTTTAGAGGCACCGGTAAGATCTACTACATAGTCCATTAGTTCTTTGAGTATGTCTGCAACATTGTCATGGGCTAACAGCTTTTGAGAGAAGTTATGTAATTGATTAAGAATGCTCAGCGCCTGGCCGGTTTCGTCTTTTTTCTCAACAGCTGAAGAGGGGGGAGCAAGCATACTAAATATAAATTCTAGGTCTCCGAGTTGAAAACGGTGGTCATGACCAAGTTTAATTTTGCGCCTGGCTTTGCCTCCTTCAATTATGCAGTCAAGGCCGTTGTCACTGACAGCGATAAAATGCTTTTTGTCAAAGACGAGCTGGATATGACGATCGTGCAGATTGGCATTTTTAATACAAATGTCACAGGAGTTGTCTGCGCCTATAGAAGTAATGCTTTTAGATATAGGGTAGTGTTCCTTTTGACCGTTTTCAGCTCTCCATATTAAAGTCGGCATTTTACCTCATTTTTAGATCTAATCGTCACGTGTTGAGCATATCCTTTTTTTTGATGAGGGTAAACGTTCTGAATATGTATATGTTAATAACATTAATAAATAAAAGATCGCAGATCGTTATAATCAATATTTAAGGTTTCACAAGTGTCTGTAAATAAAGCTTTCGGCAAATGAATCTTATGGTATTTTTATTTCTAGAAAAGGATTGGACAAATATATGTGGAGAATTTTTGTTTTTTTTCTATTTGTTTTACTGACAGGTTGTACAAAAAAGCCCGATAACAAAGCGCTCTTAACCGAAGGAAAATTGGTTTTTCAGGACTCTTTTGATGAAAATGAACTAAGTGCGCATTGGTCTGATACAGGCGGAGGATATCAAATAGTAAACGGGGAGTTGAGGGTAAAGGGAGCAAAAAACAAACCCCTATGGCTCAAAAAGCCGATGCCCAGAAATGCTCGTGTTGAATTTACTGCTCGCTCAGAAAGTTCGGCAGTAGATATCAAAGCGGAGCTGTTCGGCGACGGTAAATCATTTGCTGTTAAAAACTCCTATACTGCAACCAGTTATGTAGTAATTTTAGGCGGTTGGAACAATACTCGTTCTATAATAGCCAGAATGAATGAACATGGTGATGATCGAGAAGAAAGAGATAATCCTAAGGGTATTCCCGGAAAAGTTTACAGTTTTTCTGTGGTAAGAAAGGATAATGATGTGTTTTGGTTTCTTGACGGGGAGCTCTTTCTGAAAATGATAGATGACAATCCTCTCGAAGGCGAAGGTCATGAGTATTTTGCCTTTAACAATTGGGCAAGCGAAGTGTTTTTTGATGATTTGAAAATATATGAAATATAAGCGAACGGGCTTCTATGCATGAATCAAAATGAACAAGAGCAAATGATCTCTGAGTTGGAGAGCGAAATTGAGAGATTACACGCTCTTTATAACCAGTATTTTATGGGAATAGAAAAGCTGGAACCTACCGTTGTTCGCAAGAACCTTGACAGAAAAATCAATATGTTGAGGAAAGAGCAAATTAAAAATACTGCTTTGCGATTTCGCCTTCAGATGCAGATTCAGAAATACAACACTCAATCAACTTATTGGTCTAGAGTTTGCCGTCAGATTGAAGAGGGAACCTATAGCCGACAATTGTCCTTAGCCAAGAAGAGAGTTAATGCCAGGCACCAGGAAAGCAAAATCAAGGAGCGAATCAGTGAAACCGACATGCTCTTGTCTCAAATACCGCTAAGTGAATATGACCTAGGAGAAGGCAATGGTGCTTTAAACAGGCAGCAGATTGAACAAGATGCTTTCAACATTGATCTGGACGATCCTTTTGCAGATCTGCAAAAAGAGTTGTTTCCTAAATCAAAGATTTCTCCTCAGCTGCCTAAATCTCCTAACATTCCGTTAACTCCATCCGAACCTGTGCTTTCTAAAAAGTCACCCCCGCCTATTCCCAAGGCGGCACCTCCGGCACCTCCGCCTATTCGACCGATTTCCTCTCCTATGCAGCCTTCCCGTGCCGCTGAAGCAAAACCTCCTGCTCCTGTTCAATCAAGTAATTTGCCTTCTTTGTCGGATGAACAAGCACAGTCGATTTATCGCAGATTTTTAGCTGCGCGAAAAAAGTGTAACGAGTCGACTGAAAATATTTCGATGGAAAGTGTGAAAAAGTCACTTAATGCAAAGATAAAATCAGAAACAGGAGTTGTTGATTTTAAGGTTGTCATCAAGGGAGGGAAAGCTGTAATCAAAACAGTAAAAGAAGACAGTAAGAGCGATTAGTCAATAGCCTTTGCGGGTTTTTAGGCAAATTCTCAAAACGTCGTGATAATTCGGACTGATTTTTAGCTTTTGATCTATACCTTTCAACTATTTATGGACGCCCCCCCCTAACCCCCTTTTCAATTGGAAATTCTTTTCTTGATTCTCTTTTTATGTTTTTCGCCGATTTGAGCAGCTGCATTCTTGGAAGTTATCTTTTTGATTTTCCTGACTTATTCGGCTTACCTTTTCTGCTTTTTGCAGATTTTGACAAAGCCGACCGAACAGGTTTTAGGATTACAGATATTGTCTGATCTTTGTCAGGAATAAATGATTTTACAAAGACAGAATTAGAAGAGGCTTCTACTTTGAGAAGCATCGGAAGATTTGATTTTTCAAAGTGCGCTGTCGTTGTTGTCGGTTGCCCGTCAACGGTTATCTTTGCGTTATCAGGAGCATTTTCAATTTTTAGTGTAACCATGTCTAGAAACAGATCGGGATCATCGGTTTGCTTATATTCAGCATTTACATAATCAACAAGTTCCGGTTCGGGAGAAACAGCTGTTTCGGTAATTACAGGAGGATTTACAGATGCTCTGCGATAGGGCCACCAAGATGATTTTTCCACGAAGAATAAAACCTTTTGAGCCAGAGAGATTCCTGATTCAAAGATTGTTTGGTTTTGTTTTTTATAGTACGCAGCAGCTCCTGCAATTCCCATGGTAATGATCAAAAATATTGTAATTATTGTCTTAATTACAGAAGATTTTTTCTCAATTTTTGTACTGTTGCTAAACGACGGATTATATAGGTTATCAAGAGTCTCATCCTTGACTGTTTTATTGAGCGAGGCAAAAGATTGATACGAGGTGTTTGTGTTTGTGCCGGGAGGCGGAGGGGGAGCTAATGAATTTTTCAACGCCAATGCTGCCGAAGCACTCATATAGGTGTCTTCAGCAAAAGGCATTAAATCAGATATCATATCCGGTACCCTAAGATATCTTTTGTCCCGATCTTTCTCCATTGCTTTTTCTATTACGTGTACAAGCCCTGTAGGTAAGTCGGGAAGAATATTTGCGATGGGCTTAGGGGTTTCCAAAAGAATGTCACTCAATACTGCATTGTAGCTGGAGCCGCGGAAAGGCAGTCTGCCGGAAAGCATTTCATATAACATGACGCCTGCAGCCCATATGTCAATTCTGCCGTCAATATCCTTACCGCGAGCAGATTCGGGAGACATATAATTGGGTGTGCCCAGCACTGTACCTGTTTTGGTTAAGCCTTGATCTCCCTCTGCTTCGGTTTGCATTTTTGCTATACCGAAGTCTAAAAGCTTAACATCATGTCTGCCGCGATTGTCTATAGATAAAAATACGTTGTCAGGCTTTAAATCCCTGTGGATAATACCTTTTTCGTGGGAAACAGCCAGTGCGGAAAGTACCTGCAAAATAATAGAAACGGCTCTCTCAGGTGCCATTCGACCTTCATCTTTTATACATGAGGACAGGCTTTGGCCTTTTAAAAGCTCCATTACTATAAAGGCTGTTCCGTCTTCCTCTCGACCGACATCAAAAATCTCAACAATATTGGGATGGCCGATGGCGCTGGCAGCTTGAGCTTCTCGAAAAAAACGATTTACAACATCTTCTGAGTCAGCAAACTCCTTATGCATTACTTTTACAGCTACACGTCTTTCGATAAGGGTGTGTTCAGCTTCATATACTGAACCCATACCGCCCTCTCCGATCAGTTTGGTCAGTCGGTATTTACGGTCGAATATTCTTCCGATAGTCTCATTCATATTCTGCTTTTCCAAGTCCGGGCCAAAAGACCGATTTTGCAACTATACCCCAAAAAAGTACCTTCTGCCTAATTGTCTGTTCGAAAAAATTCTATCTAGAAGCATTAGCCGACTAGCTCTTAGTCGTTAAATCTGGCATAGTTAATAACCATGGATATTAAAAATCGAAAATGGTGGATTTTAGTTGGAGATATTGAGCGCGGTCCGATATCCGAAGATGACTTTCAGGAGGAGCTGAGGTCCGGAAAAATTTCTCTGAGATCTCAGGTGAAAAGCAATTATATGGATAATTTTGAACCGTTGCTTAAATATGTATCCACTGATGAATCATTTCGCCGTCCGTCTACGATGCCGCCTTCTTTACCCGATAATTCAGAATCATAATCGTGGAAAGGGCAAAAGGCTTTAGTGTTCTGGCATTGGGCGGGCTGGGCGAAATAGGGATGAACTGTCTTACTGTTGAGACAGAGGGGAGACTTCTGATTATCGACTGTGGGATAATGTTCAATAATGATAATCTGGGAATCGAGGCTGCTCATCCCAAATTTGATTATTTGGTGTCTCGACGAGAAGATATCGAAGGCGTAGTCCTTTCCCACGGACACGAAGACCATATTTCGGGGTTGCCTTTTCTGCTTAGAGAAATTGATATTCCAATTTATGCCGGACCTTATGCGTCAAGATTGCTCAAAAACAAAGTCGATGAAGGTGATTTCGGCATAAATCCCTTAATTAAAGAGTGCAGTTCAGACGATATAATTCATCTCGGTCCGTTTAAGATTTCAATGTTTCCTATGCCGCATTCTATTGCTCAAAATATGGGTATAGTTGTGGAAATGGGACGTCGGCGTATTTTGCATACAGGTGATTTTAAACTAAACATGAAAGCCTCGGATTGCGGTGAGCCGGCGCTCAATACCCTTAAACAAATGTCACAAGAAGGCGTTGATTTAATGCTGTGTGATTCCACTGGCGCTGAAGAAAACGATATTGCCGGAGATGAAAAAGAAGTTTTGTTTGCAATGGACCGATTGTTTAGAGAAGCTTCACAAAGAATTTTTGTTGCTGTCTTTTCTTCCAATGTGCGTCGAATAGAAACGGTGCTGTTGTCAGCAAAACGTTACGGTCGCAAGGTTACTCTTGCGGGAAGATCCGTTCATACACATTTCCGAGCAGCTCTGTCAGCCTGCGGAATTGATGCATCTGATAACATCATTGTGTCAGCCGAGGAGGCCGCACAACTTCCGAGGAAAGATTTGGTTGTACTTATTTCAGGTACACAGGGTGAAAGTCGATCTGCGCTTTTCCGTATTGCTTCGGGAAATCATCACAAACTCAAAGTCGAACCCGGTGACTTGGTAATACTTTCCAGTCGGTTTATTCCTGGAAATGAACCGGCAATAGGACGGATGATAGATCGCCTTCTGATACAGGGAGTGCAAACGGTTCATCGAGGTATAATGCCTTCTGTTCATGTTTCCGGACATGGAGGCAGAAAAGAAATAAGTGCCGCAATTGAAGCTGTAAATCCCAGATGTTTTATGCCTATACACGGTACCTATCGTCATATGACGGCATGTGCTGAACTAGCAAAGAATGCCGGCTGTCGTTCTATAAAAATTGCGTTGAACGGACAACGTGTTCAATGCTCTGATAACGGTCTTGCAATAAAAGACGAAAAGCCTTGCGGACGAGCATTTATTGATCGAGGAGGAAGACTTTCAGAACAAACAATCAAAGAAAGGCAAATTCTCGCTGCCAACGGGGTAGTATCCGTTGCGTTTATGATTGATGATTTGTTTAGAATACAGGGTTCTATAAAGACGGTTGTTTTCGGAATAATATCTCACGACTTGCATGATTGGTTTATTAAAATAGTAGAAGAAAAAGTTAGAAAACTAGCTGAAAGTTGTAGTGAAACCATACCTGAGTCACTCGAAAAATTCCGAGAAGATATTCGTTTTGGGTTAAGAAAATTTATTCTAAAACAGATTTCACGAGAACCAATGGTAATTGTTTCTATTTTGTAAAAAGCGCTTGTCATTTTTGTAAGTCCCTTCATATAACCCGGCACATGAAACAGTTTATCAATGAAATTGCAGTATCCACATCCGGAAGAGGTTTTTTTAATATCTCATCACAAGTTAAATCATGGGTAAGAGAACAAAATATTTCAATCGGTTTGCTGACAGTATTTATCAAACATACTTCTGCGTCTCTCGTAATTCAGGAAAATGCCGATCCCGATGTTCTTCATGACATGGCTGTCTTTTTTAAAGACTTGGTCAAAGACGGTGACACAAAGTATCGTCACAGTTTAGAAGGTCCGGATGATATGTCCGCTCATATAAGAACCTCGCTGACCAGTACCCATCTTTCAATACCGGTAAATGCCGGTGTTCCTTGCCTTGGAACCTGGCAGGGAATATTCCTTTTTGAGCACAGAACTCACGCTCATAATAGAACAGTTGTTCTGCATCTTATCGGTGAGTGAGCAGGGGAATAGTTTGCTGCGGAACTAATGCAGAGGACAATATGGACACAGTGGACAGCGTGGACATAGTAGACAGTGTGGACCGGCAGAAATATATTGTCCAAACTCTAGCAAAATTGTCTTTCCGATTTACCGATTTCTTTTTTTTATAACACCCAAACTATCCAGTTTTCGGTAGAACGTTCGTCTTGGAATACCTAGGATTTCTGCGGCCTTGCTGCGATTCCATTTGACTGATTCCAAAACAGATAGAATTTTGCTGTCTTCTTCGCTTACAGATTTGGATGTGGTCGGTTTTGAATTAGGCTTTGGGACTTCACTGGATGAAATGAAAATCTCATCGGCTCTGATGGCTTTAGAGTCGTCTCCTATTGCTAATGCTCTGCGTATTGATTGCTCAAGCTCTCGTACATTTCCCGGCCAGTTGTGTTTTAGCAGCATTGCGGCAGCATCTTTGGAAAAACTTCTTGGTATCGAAGCGAATCTTACCGCTTCTCTTTCTACTATTCTTCCTGCTAAGGGTAAAATATCTTCTTTGCGCTTTCTTAAAGGCGGCAGCTCAATTGTTACGACCTGCAATCGATAAAGAAGGTCTTTTCGCAATCCGCCTTCGTTTGCCAGTTTATCTAGGGGAATCCTGGTGGATGCTATAATGCGCACATTGACACGCAGGTTTCGCTGCGAACCCACCGGGGAAAAGGTTCCGTCTTGCAGCACGCGTAACATGACTGTTTGCATTCTTGGAGACATGTCTCCTATTTCGTCCAAATATAGGGTCCCTCCGTCAGCAGCAGACAGCAAGCCCTGTCTTTCTGTGTCTGCTCCCGAAAAGGCGCCTTTTTCGTGGCCGAACAACATGGATTCCACCAAGGTGTCCGGCATGCTGCCGCAGGAAACAGTTACAAAAGGTTTGTCCTTTAGATTGCTCTGTTCGTGAAGAACCCGTGCAAGCAAGTCTTTGCCTACGCCGCTCTCACCGGAAAAAATTACCGGAACATTTAAGTCTTTAACTCGCTCTACCGTCGTAAAGACCTTTCGCATTTCCGGCGATGTGCCGAAAACACCATGATAATCGCCTTCGCCTTCAATTTGCCGTCTTAGTCGTTCTAATCTTTCTCTGGCGGTTTTGAGATTCAAATCCCTTTGATTCAACTCTTCCAGTCTCTTTTCATAAGCTTCTTGTAGGGTTTTCCTCGCTGTCTGAAGCTCATCGGCTCTTTGTCGAAGTTCGTTTATTAAACGATTTTGTGAAAGAGCAATGGCAACCTGATTTGCAAAAGCGGAGAGTACTCGCAGATCTCTCTTATCAAATCGACCTCTTCGCAAACGGTTTTCGAGATACAAAACTCCTAGAGGGCTGCCTCTATAGGATACGGGAAGACATGCCACTGATTTAAGCTTAAGCTCATGAATTGACATAAACTCATTGAATCGGCTGTCCTGCATAGCATCCACAGTTACTACCGGTTCGTTATCGAGAAATACAGATTCAGCTATAGAGCAACTGAATCGGTTTTCCGGTGCACCGGTATCAGCGTATTCACAACCGAAAGCTTTTCCGTCGGATACCGCTCTGATTTCTAAAACTGTTGATTCAGAACCTTCTGCCGGAAGTAAGATCATTCCTCGTTCCGCTCCGGTCAGCTCAATTGCAGAGCTGAGAATCATTTCTAATAAACGGTTAAGGTTGCTTTCTGAAAGTAGTTGTTTGTTTAAATCTAGAACTCGATAGAGAGCTTCTGCTTCAGTATCCGATGTCTTGTCGGGATTATCGAAAAGCTCTGTTGATGAAAATTGATTGGAAGAGGATATTTCACTGAAAAGAGTTCTAACCTCGGATCTTCGCACATCCTGCCAAAATGCTGCGCGATGCTCATGGGATAAACCTGCACATAGACTTTCGAGAATATTTTCAGCTTCTCTTAAATGTTGCCGCATCAAAAAGACAGAGCCTTTTACTGACAGTCCTTTTGCGAGTGCCAAATGAGCCTGCCATGCAAAATCCTTGGCCCCTTGATATGTTTGATTTTCGCAGAGCGCCTCTAGCTTTTTCAGTCCCAGATCCAATTGTCCCTCAGCGATGAGCAGCATTCCCTCATGAAGAGCCAGTGACTCTTCAAACATTCTGCCCTCTTCCTCTCGATTTCTGCTTGAAGCTAGTTGAATGAGTTCCCTAGCTTTTATTATATCCTCTTTTTCCCCTCTTCTTAAAAGGCAGCCTGCGGTTTCTAATTCAATTTCACACACTATCGCATAACGAGAGAGCGATATAAATCCCTTTCTGGCTTCAGCATAAAAACGAAGCGCATCTTCTGTTTCACCTCGGGCTGATGCAGAAGCTGCTGTATGAAATTGAGACCACAATCTTTGTTCGTCATACCCCAAAGATCTTGCTTCCGCTTCGGCCTGTTCCAGTATAAGACCGGCGCGCTCAAAACAGCCCATTTTAATCAGAGCGTATCCGTAGTTGTTTCTAACGTTGATTCGCATCAAGGGATTAACCGCTGAACGGGACAGCCGAACAGCCTGTTCATAGTGACGAAGAGATTCTGACCATTCTTCCTGCCACAATTTCAGGTCACCCAAAACCAATTTGTCACGCATCAAATGAGGAATATCACCGAATTCAAAATGAAGGGCGGCTGCTCGCTCAAGCGATAGAGTAGCTTCTTTTAAGTTGCCTGATTTTTGATAAACCCAAGCCAAAATATCGATCGACAAAGCAACGGCTCTCATGTCTCCTGCCAATGCAGCATCAGATTCTGCTTCCTTAGCAAACATCAGCGCATCATCTCTTCTGCCCTCTTTAACAGCAGACTTGGCGAGCATACCTAACAGATCGGCTCTAACGCGATGTGCATTTGGAGCGTCCTTCAATCCTTCTTCTGCTAAAGCGATACATGATTCAGTGTTATGTTGTTGAAAGGCAATTTTGGCCAAAAGATACAGGATGCGAGCTCGATCCAATGGATTAACGGTCAAAGACAGAGCTTCACGGAGACACTTTTCAGCTTCATGTAAAGATTCTTTGTCAATATATATTCGCCCCAATAGTATTAAGGCTTCTCGTTTAACAGAAAGATCACTACATAGTGCCGGCTTTGAAAGACACTGTTCGGCAGCAGTTAAATCACCTTGAGAAGACAGCACTCTTCCAAGCTCCAAAGCTAAGAGGAGATAGGTTTGTTCATTATGAGCAACTGCCTCCATCATTGCTGTCAGCAAATGCTGAGCTGCGTGTAATGCTCCGAGTCTGTAAAGGGATATTGCTACTGCTGTCCCGCGCTCTTCGATTTTTTTTTGGTCTTTGCATTTGGCTGCGTGATACAGCTGTTTTGCTTCATCGGATTCAAGTGAAAAAGCACGCCTGTGCATTTCTATAAGTCGATTCCAGTCAGCGGCAGCCAGAATTTCTTTGGCAAGAGGAAGAGTTGCTGCGCACCAGCGCGATGCCGAGCTTTTGAGCCTACCGCTTGCTGTTAAAGACGAAAGTGCGGAATCAACCGATATTGAATCTCTGCCCGAAACAATTGTGATCTCTTCAGCTGAAGCAGGCCGGTCAAGTACAGCAGCCGCTTCGAGTACGCATCTTTCGATTTCATTGAGGGTTAACAATCTTTCGCGCCAATATGTTTCCAGCTGTTTAGGCGGCCCCAGGCTTTCCAGTTTTGTCATACCTTCCGGGTTTTTAGAAATATCGTGGAGCAAGGTAGTTACAAAAAGCGGATTTCCTCCGGTATGGGCAAAAATTCGGGTTACCGCTTCCTGGTCGGCACTTCCAAGAAAACATTCTGTAATGTGGGATGTTTGTTCGAAAGATAAAAGCGGCATTACTAAAGTTTCGGCCGATCCCAAATGTGTTTGCCATGAAAAAGATATCTCACACGAAGCTAACACAGCAAGAGGAACATCTCTTTCAACTGCCGCCGCCAAAACCCGCAATACGGCCAGAGTTTCAAATGATGCTTGTTCCAAACCGTCAATAATAAGCAAGAGCTTTGAACGTTTGGCAATGCCGATTAACAAATCTGAAGTTGATTTGGCTAATACATCCAGATGTGCATAATTTTTTTGGGGTTCACTAAGTGCTGATATTAACTGTTTTGTCCGCTGAATCGCCTCATCATCTTTTTCTAAAAAGAATACTGCCTGTTCGATTATATCTGCAAAGGGACGAAGAAGGCTGCCGCTACCGCCTGATTCGAGAACCGGTATATGTGCCAATTGAGCCCACCACTTGATACTGCGCAAAAGTGCGCTTTTCCCGGTTCCGGATTGACCTTCTACAACAACCAGAGGAGACAAATCCGATATTTGAAATCTTTTTTGCAAAGCTTCTTGCAGTTTAAAGAACTCACGATCACGACCTAATGACTCACTAAATACAGCACAGTCTGCAAAACGATCTTCATCGACAGCAGCGGTAAAAATTGATGTGAGAGCCGCTTCCGCTTCGACAGCCGTCGGAAATCGATGGTTAGGATTTCTTGATAATAATCTTCCTATAATACTTTGTAGGGCTTCTAGTGTTGAGGATTCCTCCTGTTTGACAATTAGGCGTTTTAATACCGGTAGACTCCGCTTTTCACCCAAATGTCCCTTAACAATTTCGGAAACCGACCCTTCAAAAGGAGGTGCTCCCGAAAGAATTTCAAACAATGTAGCACCGAGGGAATATAGATCAGCTCTGGCATCGGCTCTTTTTTTTTCGATAACTTCAGGTGCCATATAGGGAACGGTTCCTCGCAGCTTGGCGTCTTCATTGTCTGATCTGACAAAAGAAAAATCTATTAGCTTTGCCACACCGTCCGAAGAACAAATAATGTTTCCCGGTTTAAGATCACCGTGAACCAAACCTCGTCCGTGTAGGAGTTTTAGTGAACGGCATATTTCGACAAACAACCTTATCGCATCAGGAAGCCGCATATTTTGAGTTGCTGACATGAGGTCTTCACCGGGAATATACTCCCTGGTAAAAAAAACTCTTCCGTCGAGAGACGCCCCAAAATCGTACACTTCAGAAAGCCTGGGATGTTTCAAACCTGCCAAGGCTTCAAATTCGTGTTTAAAAACCGAACGCCAGTTCTCGTCGGCTTTGGGTCTAAGAATCTTAAACACCAACATCTTGTTGTCCAGATAACGGTCCTGTACCAAATGAACCGTTCCCTGTCCGCCCTCTCCCAGTCTTCTCAGATGCGTGTACCGAGTTTCCAGGCTTTGAAACAACTTCTCATCTGAAACGATCTCAAAATCTTTGTTTGGTGACTCATCGTGTGCCATAATGTGCACAGTGGCACAGCTGTAGTTTGGTGACAAGATGTTTAGGGCAATAACGAGAAAAAAGCGTTATGCCCTTTGAAAAAGAAACATGAGATTTTATCCGGTTTCCTTAGATAAAAACTATTTAGTATCCATCTCAAAAGGCCCCTTTTTGAAGGGTCGGGAGTGCCGGTTGACGAGCGAGTATGTATGATTTTAAGATGTTACGCAGTGAGGATGCCGATGCCCCCGACCTGAAAGACTACTTCTTAGATGGATACTATTTAAATTTGCCTTCGAAATTTTGAAATTTGACAGCG
Organism: uncultured Myxococcales bacterium; assembly: GCA_964458775.1. Lineage (GTDB taxonomy): Bacteria > Myxococcota_A > Polyangia > JAAYKL01 > JAAYKL01 > CAYWLQ01. The sequence continues at coordinate 16,319 of CAYWLQ010000008.1, forward strand.
GCTTCATCGAGAAGTTTTTTCCCTATTCTGTCGGGACGGTCCAAGACGGTAGGAGTTATAACAATAAGGCTTTCTGTTTGTTCTTCGACATGGCGGCGTGTTCCGAAAAGCAATCCCAATATGGGTATTTTGGAGAGATACGGAAAGCCCTCTTTGGTAACGCCTTTTGATTCGGAGTTAAGCCCTGATAACATTATGGATTGCCCGATTCCGAGATGAACCAAAGTATCCACACGAGACATGGTTCTGCCCGGAACATTTTGAGTGGTTTCGGACAGGTCTGAAACTTCAGCGATTACCTCCAAATCGAGGGTTTTATCGTCGTCAGAAAGTCTTGGAGTAACTATCAGCCTGGCACCGTAGGGAATAGTCCTCAATTCCGCAGCTTGTGAACCGGCAACGGCTACATTTACTTCGCCTCCTGCTTCATAGGTAGATTTTCGTCCGTTTACAGTTATAAGAGCAGCCTTTTTATGAATCTTTATCCATCCGTATTGAGCGGCTACTTCTAGAGAAGGCATTGCTTGGTCCATCAGTTGATAAGCTGCGCTCAAAGTACCGGTCAGCAAGTCAATACTACCGGAAAGCACACCCGAACCGCCGTAACTCGACGGCCAAGATATTCCGAAGCGATCATTGTCGCGTTTTTTAAGTTCGACAAAAGTCAAATCAAGCCGAATGTTGGTGCGAGGCTGAACAACATCCGGATCAATATAAATCAGAGATATTGCTTGACCGTTGTAACCCTTAACGGCTTGTTCCACACGTTTCTTCTCACTGTCCGTGCGAACCTCTCCGTCAACAAATACACGGGCTCCCACCTTTTTGAAGGTTAAGGTTTTATCCTGTGCAAAAAGCTCTTTAAGCTCTTTTTCGACCGTTTCAGGCATTCTAGCAAATACAGTTATAAAAACAGTCTTCCTGCTTCCTTGTTTATCAAAAAGCATTAAAGAAGTAGTTCCTGATCTAATTGCAGTAATGATCATCTTCTTGCCGTCTCGCGGAACTTTAATTTCAATAACGCCCTTGGTACTCTCCGAGAAACTGTCAATACTTTCGGCGTCAAACATATATTGTTCGCCAATCGTCATAGCCAAATCATCGGCATTATCAGATGCCGTTGATGTGCGAACCGAAAATTCCTGAGCCCTAAGCAGTTTGGCGGCAGACAGCACAATAACTGCGAACATTATCACAACAATTATGATATGAGATTTCATTTCAAATCTCCCTTCAAGAGCTACCTTCGTAAAAACGAAAAAAAAGTTTCCGATTTAACCGGTCTTTTTTTGAGAAAGGTGATTTTTTTTGAAAAATTTTTTAAAAAAGGTTTGTTGCGGAAAAAATTAAAACGCAACCTGCACGGCAGATTGCTAGTGTTTTATCATCGGATGTAGGGGAATTAATGTTGTTTACAAAGCTTCGGGTTTGGCTTCGGAATGGACTGATTCGATTCTTACCTTTGACAGGTCATCGTCCGTATATTCTATTTTTATTCCGGCAAGGTCTGATGCCGCTGTGATTACTGCTGCTGCGTCAAATCCGTGATATTTCATCAGGTATTGTTTTGAGGCTCCGTGGCTGAAGGTATCTTTTAATCCTAGTCTTACAAGTTTTTTTGATATGCCGAAATCAGCCATTTTCTCAGCTATTATTGACCCCAGCCCTCCTATGATGCTGTGGTTTTCTACTGTTATAACTCCTAGTCGCGGCGTTCTTAGCAAATCATATATCACAGGATTGCTAAAAGGTTTATGAGTAGATATGTGCGTGTGACATACCGACAGACCCGCTTTCTCTAGTACGGATACGGCCCTTATCGCTTCTTCAGTGCAGATTCCTGATGAAAACAGCGTAATGTCTTTTCCCTCGGAAAGTATTCTCGGTTCGTCAAGTTTTATCGGCCGGTCCGAGGGAAAGAGTCTGGGAATTTCTCCTCTAAGTGCTCTCACGTAGACAGGGCCCGGTATGTCAAATACCAAATCTATGGTACTCGCCGCCTCTGTCGCATCACCGACTTCGAGGACAGTCATGTTGGGAAGCGCCCTCATTACCGCTATATCCTCTATTGCCTGGTGCGTTGCTCCGCCCGGCGTCATTATTCCAGGGAGAAATCCGAACATCTTTACGGGCACATTAGGATAGGCAACAGACATGGCGACCTGGTCATATGCTCTTCTGTAAATGAATACAGCAAAAGTATGGATGAGGGGTATTATATCCTCCCGCGCTAAGCCTCCTGCCAAAGAAACCATATTCTGCTCTGCTATTCCGCATGTATAGAGTCTATCGGGAAATGCTTCTTTAAAATGTGTTGCCTCGCATGAGTTTGTCAGGTCAGCGGTTAACACCACAAATTTACTGTTTATGCTGCCGTATTCTGCTAACCTTTTTGAGTGTACTTGGGAAAAAATTTCCATCAACAACTCTCCTTATTTAGCAAGTCCAGCATTTTTGCGTATCTGTTCCTTTCGTCTTCGTTTCCTAACCTTAAATAGTGCAGTTTCCCCATTTTTTCTTTAAGTTCAGGAACTCCCCTCATCGGATCCGTATTGCACAGCACCGCTAAAGGTTTGTCCTTGTGTGGTGTAGCGGCCGCCTCAAATAAGCTATTGGGATCGTGCCCGTCAGCAACAACTACTTCAGCTCCGAAATCTTTTAGTTTGTTCGCCAGCGGCCCCAATTCCATCACGGAGTTAACCATGCCGTCGCACTGTTGTCCGTTAACGTCAACGTATATTCCTACGGTATCCATTTTGTAATGGCTCATAAACTGAAACGCTTCCCAGACCATTCCGATTTGAAACTCGCCGTCCGACATAAAGACCCAGGTTTTTCCAGTCTCTTTGTTGATTCTTCTGCCTAAAGCCATACCGATACCTTGGCTTAAGCCCTGCCCCAAAGATCCCGTCATTACTTCCATACCGGGCGAATGCTCAGCTCCGATCTGTTCCAATGTGTAGCCGTCAATATTGTAGTAGTCCATGGAGTCGGAAGACAGTCTGCCGGTCTGAATAAGAGCTGCGTATAGAACCAACGAATAATGAGTAGGCGACAGTATGAATCTGTCCAGATAGCTTTTGTGATCGCCGTTAAAAAGATATCCCGGTTTATAGTCTTTGTTATCCGCCGAAGGAACGCCAAGAAATTTACCGGCAGATATGGGCTTACTGACCTGCTCAAGATTCATTATGCCCCCGTACAGACAAGCAAAAATCTCAGCCGATGAACAGGCCTGGCTTAGGTAGCCTCCTCCATTTTTCAACACCTTTTCGAGAACACTTACTCTGATACCGTGAGCAATATCTTTTGCCTTTGATATTTTGTCTTCCATTGAGCCTCCATCGACCGAGTTGAAAGCAATTTATTTCTGCAATACTTTCATCACGTCATCAAGAGATATCTCAATTTCTTTAATATGCTCTATATTGTGGTTTTTAAGGACCTCCAGGTATCGGCCATCCGTCTTCATCAAAGGGCATTTCTGTTATTCTAAGCACCGAGGCGCCGTTGCTCTGTCTGTATGCGTGATAAAAGTGATAAATTTTTTCATCTACTATAATGACCTCACTGTGGCCGGCTGCTGCATAGTTTACTCCGTCTCCTTGAACCATGAGAGTTCCTCCTCCGTTGAGCATCGGAGTTCCGCTTTTGTCATGATACGGACCCAATATATTTTCGGAGCGACCTACCCTGACATTGTAGGTGCTGTTTGCACCTTGACAGCAGGTGCCCCACGAAACAAAGAGATAGTAATAACCGCATCGACGAAACAACACAGGAGCCTCAATAGATGAGTTCCAGGCTAGACGAGTTAACTCATTCCCTACCCGATTTCCGTCTTGATCTAGCTCAAACGCCATTATTCCATCCCAAAAGCTGCCGAAAGCCAACCACGGAGTCCCGTCCTCATCGAGTTCCGCATCCGCATCTATTGCGTTGTATCGTTCATTACCCTGTGTGCAAATTACCGGTCCGTGATCTGTCCATGGGCCTGTTATGTATTCGGCCGTTAGATGTGTTATACACGAAATATTGTCTCCAAAAACTGCAGAAAAAGAAGAGTAAATATGATATTTGCCGCCGAAAAAGATAATGTCCGGAGCCCACGGAAAATTAAACTCCTGTCCCTGAATACCGGCTAACCATTCGGTTGACCATGAGGGGTATCTGTTGCCGTAGATATTGCCTGCATTGGTCCAGTTTAACAGGTTGGTAGAACGTGCCATGGGAATATAGTTTCCCGTCCAAAGAACATAGAACGTATCTCCTTCTTGTATCATAGAGGGATCGTGAACTCCGAAATTGGCAACATTGAGAGGCTGAGGAGCTGTACCTTGATAAATGCCGATCTCGCAACGGTCATCCGCATCAGTGTCTGAGTCACTGTCAGTATCAGTATCTGTATCTGTATCTGCGTCAGCGTCGGTATCTGCATCGGTATCAGCGTCGGTATCTGCATCGGTATCTGCATCGGTATCCGCGTCGGTGTCTGCGTCGGTATCTGCATCGGTATCTGCATCGGTATCTGCATCGGTATCTGCATCGGTATCAGTGTCGGTATCAATGTCAGTATCGGAATCTGTATCTGTATCGGTATCTGCGTCAGTGTCCGAATCCGCATCATTATCCGAGTCTGAGTCAGCATCGGCATCAGCATCGGCATCAGCATCGGCATCAGTATCGGCATCAGCATCAGCGTCTGCATCGGTGTCAGCGTCAGTATCTGTGTCAGCATCTGAATCTGAATCTGCGTCCGTATCTGCGTCCGTATCTGCGTCCGTATCTGTGTCAGCATCATTATCCGAATCCGAGTCAGCATCAGCATCAGAGTCAGCGTCAGCGTCACTGTCCGCATCACTTTGACCGTTAGAGCTATCTGTGTCTATAAATTCATCTTGATTATTCTTGTCGGAAGAGCAAGCGGCAACAAGCACAAAAAAACATACAGGCATAGGCAATTTCATTATCGACTCCTTCATTTCTTAGAGAAAATACTCTCTACCGGTAGTTTGGGTTGAAGTTAACTAATCCGTCATAGAAAAACATAAAAATAAAAAAAAATACTGACTACTCGCCGGATGGCGATTCTATATCTGTAGAAAGAGCCATAGGAATGCCGAAATTAGGTGTGCCGTCTTCGTTCCACATTATTTTTTGTATGCGAGTGGTTCGATCTGTCCAACAGCTTCCTCTGGGATTAGTTGTGGCATGATAGGCTATCCAGTGTTCAGTTCCGTCCGGCGACATAAAAAATCCGTTATGACCTGTGCCGTAAGCACCGTTTGCCTGGGAAAACACCGGTGTGGGGTGCTTGGTCCAAGAGGATGACATTGCAGGATTAAAACCGGTAAGCTCCAACATGCCCAGTTTATATCCGGGATCGGCACACTGGCTTGCAGAGTAGATAACAAAAATGCGACCGTTTCTATAAAGAGGTTCGGGTCCTTCGTTAACCGAGTCGCTTCCCTCCATTTCCCATGGATATTCAGGCATTGAAAGAAGTGTTCCCGCTTGAGGATTTTTATTAGTCGTCGCGGTAGGCCCGGACATGGGAACAAGCCATATACGCTGTGTAGCTCCTGACCAAGCCGAATACATAAAATAGCGATTGCCTTCTACTTCCAACACACTTCCGTCAATAGCCCAGCCATTCATCATGGTTCCGACATAGGTATAAGTTCCCATCGGACCGTCCGGATCGTCTTCCGAAGCTCCGCTCAACACATGTGTTTGCTGGGTACCGAGATCCTTTCCGTCTCCGGCAGTGTAGTACATATACCAGCGACCGTCCAGAAGATGAAATTCCGGTGCCCACATGTTGCAGCATCGAGAAGGTGTACTGTCAGACCAAATAATATCAGGACGTGCATCTTTGAGTTCTTGAATTGTTCGTCCCTTTTTCATGGTAAGAGTCGTGCCCCAGGTTGTCGCAGCCAAATAGTAATACCCCTTATAATAAAGCATCCAAGGATCAGATCCGTGTGATGCATTTAGAGGGTTGTTAAAGTAAGAGGGAGGCTTGGTTTCTGAATCAGTTTCAATATCAGAGTCAGTGTCGCTGTTTGTATCTGAATCGCCGGCCGTGTCGGTATCCGTGTCTGTGTCGGTATCCGTGTCTGTGTCGGTATCTGTGTCCGTATCCGTGTCGGTATCCGTGTCGGTATCCGTATCTGTGTCCGTATCGGTATCTGTGTCCGTATCGGTATCTGTGTCCGTATCGGTATCCGTGTCGGTATCCGTATCCGTATCGGTGTCAATGTCCGTATCTGTATCGGAATCCGAGTCGCTATCTGCATCTGAGTCACTATCTGCATCCGAATCGCTGTCTGAATCTGTATCAGCATCACTATCTGAATCCGAATCTGTATCCGTATCTGAATCTGAGTCCGTATCACTGTCTGCATCCGTGTCACTATCGGAATCCAAGTCGCTATCTGCATCTGCATCTGCATCAGTATCAGTATCAGTACTGCTAAAACCGCTGTCCGTATCATGGTTCATTTCATTGTCGACATTGTCAGAAGCACAAGAAGAGACAAAGACAACCATAACAGTGCAAAAACAAAACTCTTTAAAAAGCACACGAGAAACTGAAGTTTTCTTCAATACCAATTCTTCAGAAAAAAACATATAAAATCTCCTTTAAATAATTTCAGCGAAATATGACGGTCACAGTATTTCGAAAAAGAACCGCTTCAGTTGTTATTGGGATTAAACCTTAAAATTGTGTTTAAAAAAAAATTATGTGCTTGTACAACCACCCCCCCAAACGGATCATGCTGATATAACTGATAATTGGGACCTTGAGACGATTGGCTTATTGAGGTTTTCTTAAGATATTAGATAACCGATATAAGAGAACAGTCATAGTCACCTATAAGAGAATCCTGTCGTAGAATTACGTAATTGGCTGCTTGCTCACATACAAAGTACATCGCATCTACTACATTCCCTTCTATTTGTTGGGGATTGATACAAGATGCTGTCAGTATATCATTTTCAGCGATACCTCTAACTATGTATCCGTCGGAAGTAACTCCCTGAAAGTAGTATTCATACCAACTGAGGGATAAAATATCTTTGCCTTCTGCGATTGTAGAAGCTTTAGCGGATTCGGCATTTCCGACAACCACGGTACCGTTGTTGCCTGCTGCCACAAACTTTCCTTGGCGATCTGATACAGCAACTAGGTCTTCAACCGTATCTACAGGAATGCGTTTCCACTCATTTTGTCGGTGAATATATAGTCCTCCCTTAGGCCCAACCGCCAGATAACACCAGCCTTCTTCGCAACTCATAACCGTCATACGATTAACAGTTATATTTGCTTGAGGCGACAGCTCTTCTTTCCATTGTGTCCATTGAGAGCTTTTTGAGGAGCATTTTATTCCGTTTCCGTAAGCACAAATTTCATCTATTGAAGGCGTTTCCGTTCTTAGCAATCTGGCCAATCCGGTTAGTTTTGAATCTCTATGTATTTCTTCAAATAGGCCTATATCATCTGTCAGTTTGTATATTGCGCTTTCAGTTCCGTCTGTTGCTAAAATAAAGGCCGAGTTGATCTTCTCAACCGGATCATAACGACAAATAATTGATTTCGGAGGCAGCGGAATACTAGCTTCAAATGACGATAGAATATTATTGTCTGCAAACGGACTCGTAAAAACAGCCGCAGCTCTATAACCGTTTTCCTCCTGGAGAGACAGCAGCAAACAATTTCCGCTCATAGCAACAAAACGGCTGTTTTCGAGAAGATTGTTTGCAAAAAAAACCGAATACGTTGAAACATCAGAACATTCCAAAGAAGTTAAAGTATCAACTAAATCTGAATTTGTATCAGCGTCTTCAACTGAGTCGGGCGCAGAATCTGTATTTGTGTCGGAATCAAAGTGGGTTTGTGACTCAAAATCAGAACCGGTATCTGAATCCAAAGTTTTTTCTTCTGTACTTATATCAACGGGCAAAAAACCTTCTTGTAATCCCGGACCGCAGGACGGCAAAAAAATCAAGATTAGGCATACAATCGATACACATGATTTAAAAATGCACATCATTTGGACCAACGTCCTCCAAGGCTTAAAATTGCCATTGCATCCAATCTGTGTACCCAACCTTTTTCTTGTACTTGAAAAGTTCTTGCTCCTACTCCGCCGTCAATGCCTATAACAATTCCTCCAGTCGAAAACGAAATACCCAACATTCCTACATAGTCAAAACCTGAGGTATGTCGTCTTTTTCCTTCTCGTCTAGATTGAAACATATGCTCATATCCGGCTGCAATTTCAGCAATAAATGCCAGCTTTCTTACGGGCAAGTGATAACCTCCCCCGACCAGAAAACCGACATCGTTGTAACCGTCGGAAATACCTACATCCTTTCCTGTTGACCAGTTTATGCGTGAAGATACATACCATTTGGAAGAAAATAGAGCACGATAAGCAGTTGATGCTCCGTAACCGGAAACAGCTCCTGCAAGAGGAAATTTGCGCCACATACCTCCTACTGAAACGGTGTGAACGAGGGACTTGGGCTCAAAGAAAATGCCGCCTTTATCTATTCCTGTTTCTAATTCTATCGGATGAAAATCCAAGGCTTCTAACACTGCACTTTGTCGGTTTTCCAAATTCACGGTTGCGGATTTTACCCCTCCGTCATCGGATGTTAAAAAAATCCAATATTTTCCTGCGGTCAGGGTTACTTGAATTGTCTCCTCTGCAACAACGTCAGCTTCGGCAAACATCATATTTCGAGCTTCATCGACAACCATGATACGTCCCGATTCAGGAAGCTTTATAACCAAACGCGAATTAGTTTCGCCTGTTTTTGTAAGAACAATGTCACCCTTGCCCGCCAATTTAAATTCGTACATGGGATGCTGAGCTCCGCCGACTGTCACACTGGTTCTGGCTAGAGTTCGACGAAAAGCATAATCATATGCCTCCGAAAGAGTAACCTTCCCATCATTAGAAACGTCACCGGCTCCCCTTAATGCTGAGATCAGATAGTGGGTAAAAAAAGCACCTCTAATTTCTTTTGATTCCTGAGAAAGTTCACTTTCTGAACTTGAAGTAACAATTGCATAACCGCTTGAGGAAATTTCATCTTTTACGAGAATATCAAATCCGCGTCCTTTACTACCGCCTTTCATTGATACAAGCTTGCCGCTTCTGCATGAATCCATAAATGCAAGCCTCACATCTGCAGAAGATGAACGCATATAATTGAGCACCTCAGCCATCGGCAAAGAAGAATCGCCCAGCTCCAAAACATCGCCGTCAGCATGTCCGGAATAATACACAATAAAAAGAGTCTTTACAGAAGCATCTCGCGCATGAGCCTTAACTCTTTTTTCCATGCGTGATAATTCAGAAGAAACCTCAGGTGCGCTTCTACCCAGCAATAGAGCGGCATTTTCGGGTTTAATACCGCCGAGTTCTATCATGGTTTGATAAAATTTTTCTGCGTCCTTCTCGGCAAAATTAAGCCCTCTTGTCGGTTCATGACCTATATTATTGCCGATAACAAGGGCATACTTTAAGGTTTCCGCAAAACCTATTGCAGGACTAAACAGCAGAGAAGTAACCACAATAGAGTATATTATTCTCATTGAGTCGGATTGCTCTCCTTCATCACAGTAATGGAGCGCACGATAAGTTCCTTCCCTTGCTTTGGAATAAAAGCATCTTTTCTATTAAACGGCTTTGAAGAAAAGACACCTGTGTAGGTCTCTTCACCAAGAACATCATCCAATAAAATGCTTCCGTCCATTATATGAATACCGGCAGCTTCTATTCTTAAAGGTTCAACGTCCTGTTCAGGTGAGTTATCAGGATAAAACGGTGACAGTTTTCCGCTTTTATCCTTTGAAAAGATTGTCAAGTATCCGGGTTCTCCAACTGTCACTATAAACATAATAGAATCGCCTTCTTTTAGTGAGGTTCCGTCCTTTACTTCAAACTGCTTGCCTTGTCGATTTCCTATGATCTTCATAGAAAATTCGCCTTTAAAAGCTATTCGGTCGCTGTCTTGTGAATTCTCAGTTCTATCTATACCGAAAAATAAGAATAAGAGGGCAGCTGCTGCTGCGGCAAATAGACCTGCCAATGCAAAGGATTTAAAAGCCGTACTTCGTGTTTTGCTTTGACCAAATTTTTGATCAATCTCAGAGTTAAGTCTTCTGATTCGATTGTCTTCGTCTTTTGAAAACTCTCTAATATTTGTATCCATCTCTTCGGACAACTTGGTACAAGCAGCACACAATTCTAAATGACATCTAATATTCTCTGCATCTAATTGCTCCAAATCATTTGCCTTGTAACGTGACATCAGTAGGTGCGAAGGACAATCTGTCATGTTTCAATTCTCCTCAAAATGATGTCCGACCTGCTTTCTAAGTGCAGTCAAACGTTTTACAACAGCTCTTCTCGATATACCGAGCATTGAAGCCATTTCTTCCTGGCTCATTCGCGACAAATAATGCCCCACAAGGATTTCAAAGCTGCGCTCGTCCATATCCTTAACCAAGCTTTCCAGTACACGCCGAGCGTGGAGCACTTCGGTCGGATGCGTTAAGTCAGTCGGAACCATGCTTATATCTTGAGAAAGTACAAACCCTTTACGTCTTCTCGTTCGCATGATTTTAAAACAGATATTTGAAGCGATTCGATAAAGCCACGGCAAGCGGCTGTCGCCGTAAGTAAATGAATCATATGCTCCGTAGGCGCTCAAAAAAACCTCCTGAACAGCGTCCTCTGCCTCTGCTTTGTCTCCCAAGAGCCTGAGGCAATGGTCATAAAGCACGCCGGAAAACTTGCGGTGAAGGGCAGTTATCTCCCGCTTTTTGATTTCCGACCTCGCCATCTGTTCAATCCCGGATAAAACCATCTTGAGCACCTTGTTCTGACGGTAGGCTATCTTTTTTTAAAACCGCTACTCGCAGACTTCCGCTTAAGTCAGATAATCCAATTCCCTTGATAGTGAAAAAGCGAGGAGCAATATTGTCCAACAAATCGCTAAATTGAAAAGGATCCAGTTCCATCAATAAAAAGCCTCCCGGATTTAAAAAGTCAGATGCCTGTTCTATAATGCGACGCGCCAAATCCAAACCGTCTTTTCCTCCTGACAGGGCAAGTTGAGGTTCAAAAAGAACTTCTTTTTGCAAATTAGGTATGTCTTCGTCAGGTATATATGGGGGATTGGCAGTAATTATGTCATAATGCATAGATGCCACAGGTTCAAACAAATCTCCTTTAAACACGTTTACTCTTTCTTTCATGCCGAGTCTTTCGATATTTCTTTTTGCAACCAAAACAGCATCGTGAGAAATATCGACGGCGTCTACTTTCCATTTCGTTTTTTCTGATGCCAGAGCTGCCGCAACACATCCGGTGCCGGTACACAAATCAAGAGCCGTGCCATAATCTCCCATCCTGGAAATGGCTGCTTCCACAAGAGTTTCCGTATCCGGTCTTGGAATTAATACACTTGGGGAAACCTCAAAAGACATAGACCAGAACTCTTTAGTTCCGGTAATATAAGCCAAAGGTTCCCCTTTTCTCCTTCTTATAATTGTTTGCCTAAAAGATGCCAGTTCGGCCTCTTCGAGCGGCCTATCAAAATTGGTATAGAGAAAGATTCTCTCTGTATTTAACAAATAAGCCAGCAGAAGTTCAGCATCCAATCTGGCCGAAGCAATTCCCCTACTTTTGAAATCTTCCGTCGCCCAGTTTAGTACCTTCCCAATTGTCCAATCAGTCATGTTCAGAACATTAGGCAAGTGACTTTATCGGGTCAAGAACGATACAAAAGATAATAATTATTCTCTATATGAAAACAATATGTTTATATAAATATATATACCCCCTACCCCCAAAAGCTTGACGAGAGGTTTGTTTGTGGTCCATTTACACAAGTCTTGCTTGGGAACAAACCCAAAATAGAGTGCAAATTATGACGTATTTTGAAAAAAACACAATAAATACAGTGATAAGGCATCAGTTCGGTTATCCGACAGCTCTAGAAAAGCTTAGTTCTCCGCCTGAAATGCTTCGCATTCGCGGTTGTTTGGGAAACGGTCCCTGTGTCGGAATAGTAGGATCAAGAAAAGCTGACAATGCCTCGATAAGATTTGCATTTTCCCTTTCTGAAGAGCTTGCCGGAATGGGATTTTGTATTGTTTCAGGAGGCGCGCTCGGTATTGATACTGCTGCTCACAAAGGAGCATTGCAAGCAAAAGGCATTACTGTCTCAGTGATCGGCTCAGGATTTAACTATCTATATCCTGTTGAAAATAAAGATCTCTTCGAAGAAATTGCTGTGTCCGGAGCATTGGTTTCCGAATTTGACGACGAACAGCCGCCCGCAAAATGGACTTTTCCCAAAAGAAACCGAATTGTTGCAGCCTTATCTGATGCCTTAATAGTAGTGCAAGCGCCTGAACGATCAGGTGCCTTGATAACTGCTGAAATAGCAAAAGATATTGGCATACCTATCGGCGCAGTGCCTTCATTTCCCCAAGATTTAAAAAACCGCGGAGCACATAACCTAATTAGACAAGGTGCTGCATTAATTGAAAATATCGACGATGTTCTGAAGCTGGTTGCTTCAAAGAAGATTAGCCCTCAACTGTCTTTGCCCGGTATCGGAGTACAAAAGTCTGTTTTTCAAACTGTAAATGACGGAGTAAAATCTTCTGCGTCTCCCCTTGAAAAAAGGGCTATGGGGGACACATTTTCCTCCCCCTCAACAGCAGCAGCGCTGTCTAAAACAGAAAAAGAAATACTAAATTATTTATGCACTGAACCCCTACATATCGACGAAATTACTTCCGGACTTAAAATTCTGCCAAGTCAGACTGCTACTGCTATTTTGACTTTGGAGCTTCAAGGATTGATAGAGGATAGAGGCGGAAGAAATTTTGTGAGAGTTGGTTAACAGAGGAGGATATTTTTTTTCATGTCAAAATCGCTCGTAATCGTTGAATCGCCTACAAAGGCTAAAACAATTCGTAAATATTTAGGCTCTTCCTATACAGTTAAAGCTTCGCTGGGACATATAAAGGATTTGCCCAAAGCAAAAATGGGAGTAAGCGTAGACAAAGATTTTCATCCGGAATACCGCATAATTACCGGAAAGAAAAAAGTAATATCAGAACTTAAAAAGGCGGCCGGCCAAGTAGATTCGATATATCTCGCACTCGACCCTGATCGCGAAGGAGAAGCCATTGCATGGCATATCGCCGAAGAACTGGGAATCGAACCTGATCGAGTGGCTAGAGTTCTGTTCAATGAAATTACGAAAAAGGGAATTACAGAGGGTTTGGAACATCCTCAACCGCTCAATGTGCGAAGATACGAATCCCAACAGGCCAGACGCATTTTAGACAGATTGGTAGGATATGAAATATCACCCATTTTGTGGAAAAAAGTAAGACGAGGTCTGTCTGCAGGTCGAGTTCAATCTGTTTCGCTCAGACTTATCGTCGATCGCGAGCAGGAAATAGATGCTTTTGTTGCAGAAGAGTACTGGAAAATTGGAGCCGAGCTTCTCGGTGATAATCCTCCGCCTTTCATAGCACGATATATAGGAAAAGACGGAAAGAAGCTGGAGGTTACGGATGGCGTAACCGCTGAGAGTATCAAAAATGATCTCAGCACTGCTCAATATAAAGTTACGAAAGTAGACCGAAAGGAAAGGCGCCGCAATCCTCAGCCGCCTTTCATTACCAGCCGACTTCAGCAGGAAGCGGCAAGAAAATTTAAGTTTACACCTAAAAGAACGATGATGGTTGCCCAGCAGCTCTATGAAGGTATTGATTTGGGAGAACTAGGCGCTACCGGCCTAATAACCTACATGAGAACGGACTCTGTCCGACTCTCCGATGATGCAGTTGCCGAAATGAGAGACCATATAGAATCTGTTTACGGTAAAGAATACCTTCCCCCCAAACCTATTGTGTACAAAAGCAGAAAGACTGCACAAGATGCCCACGAAGCTATAAGACCTGCATCTGTACAGCTTCCGCCCGAAAAAATTTCCAAATACCTAACTCCGGATCAGAGAAAACTATATGCGCTAATTTGGAAACGATTTGCTGCATGTCAGATGAAGCCGGCTGTTTATGACCGTACAGCAGTCGATATTTCTGCCGGAGCACATCAGCTTAGAGCTAACGGCTCGGTGTTAAAGTTCAAGGGATGGATGGAAATATACGATTACAAAGAAACTACAACATTCAGCGATAAACCTAGCGATGCAGATTTGGATACAGATAACGGTGACACAGATGACGAAATATGTGATCTCCCGGTTCTGCACGAAGGTGATTTGCTCAATTTGACTTCAATCGGTATTACTGCAGAACAAAAATTTACCCAGCCGCCATCCCGATTTACTGAAGGCACTTTGATAAGAGAGCTAGAAGAGCGAGGCATAGGACGACCGAGCACGTACGCCACTATCATATCGACTATTCAAAGCCGTAGATATGTAGAAAAAATTGACGGTAAGCTTGCGCCTTCCGAGCTTGGACGACTTGTTACCTCAAGATTGGTACTTCATTTTCCAAGAATTCTTGATGTTAACTTTACTGCAAAAATGGAAGAATCCCTCGATAAAATTGAAGAGGGCAGCGGTGATTGGGTTGAGCTTTTGTCTTCATTCTATAAGCCGTTTCACCTTGAGGTTGAGCAGGCACTTAAGGAGATGAAGGATGTCAGGGATCTAGTTGAAGAAACCGATGAAGTATGTGAGCAATGCGGCAAAAAAATGGTTGTGAAATGGGGACGCAACGGTCGATTTGTAGCATGTTCCAGTTATCCGGCATGTCGCAATACAAAAGAATTGGGGGATGACCAACCAAAGGCAGAAGATACACCGCTGGATATCGTTTGTGAATTGTGCGGAGCACAAATGGTTCGCAAAAGAGGCCGATATGGTGACTTTATTGCCTGTTCGACTTACCCAAAATGTAAGGCCACACGTTCAATGCCCACTGACATTCCGTGCCCAAAACCCGGATGTAAAGGAGAGCTTTCTCAAAGGAGAACCAAAACCGGTCGTGTTTTTTACGGATGCTCTGAATTTAAAAACACCGGTTGTGATTTTGTGATTTGGGGAGTACCGGAAAAACAAACTTGCCCTGATTGCGGTGCTGCTTTCCTTATTGTTGCCAATAGGAAGAAGGGGGGACGTACCCTAAAATGCGTAACTGACGGCTGCAAATTTACCAAGACCGAAATGTAGTTTTTATGAATCTCGACATATCTCCAAAACACTCGAAAAATGCGAAAAGAGAAAACACTGACCTGCACATTACAATAGTGGGAGCCGGACTGGCAGGGTGTGAAGCAGCTTGGCAAATGGCCAAAAGAGGTATTGCCGTTACCTTGATCGAAATGAAACCGCACAATAGGTTGCCTGCATACTCCTCCGCAGAAATGGGTGAGTTGGTATGTTCAAACTCACTTAGAGCAGCCGGTCGCACTACCGCTGTGGGTCTGCTAAAAGAAGAACTGAGAATTATGGGTTCGCTATTGATCAGCATAGCCGATCGAACCGCTGTTCCGGCCGGTAGAGCTCTCGCAGTTGACCGAATACTTTTCTCTAAGTTGGTAGAAGAAGCGATTGCTGCCCATCCGTTAATAAAAATTGAGCGACAATTTTGCGAGCAAATACCGGAAGGCCCAGTCATTATAGCAACAGGACCGCTTACCGAAGGAAAACTGGCCGAAAGCTTGAGCGAATACGGAGCGCTTCTTGCCTATCATGATGCCATCGCTCCGTTGGTTTCCGCTGATAGTATAGACATGACTCGTGTTTTTACCGCTTCCAGATATGACACTTCCGAAGATGAAGGAGACTATCTTAACTGCCCGTTTGACAAGGAACAATACAGCGCTTTTATTGAAGCGTTAATTTCATCAGAACGAACAACTCTGCGCAATTTTGAGTCGGCTCCATTCTTTGAAGGATGTCTTCCCGTAGAAGAATTGGCGGACAGGGGATTTAAGACCTTGGCTTTCGGTCCGATGAAACCGGTAGGGCTTACGGATCCTGCGACAGGAAGGCGCCCGTATGCTGTTGTTCAGTTGAGAAGAGAAAACCTTAGCGGCAGTGCATTCAATATTGTGGGTTTTCAAACACGCCTTACAAGGTCTGAACAACGTCGCGTATTTCGAATGATTCCGGGTTTGGAAAATGTTCAATTTGAGCGATACGGACAGGTTCACAGAAATAGCTTTATCGATGCGCCGAAGGTCTTGGATAATCGTTTAAGAATGAAGGAAAATTCAAGAATATTTATAGCAGGACAACTTTCAGGTGTAGAAGGCTATGTGGAATCTATATCGTCCGGTATGATAAGCGCATTGTTTGCAGCAGCTCAACTCCTTGACCTTCCTATCGAACCGCCTCCGCTAACCACCGCAACAGGCGGTTTAATGCACTACTTAACTGTCCCGCAAAAAAACTTTCAGCCGTCAAATGTGGTATGGTCAATGATCAACACTCCTTCAAGAGAACGAAAAGAAGGGAAACAGGCTCACAGAGAAACAGCAGCTGAGAAAGCCGTTGCTGATCTCAATGCTTGGTTATCTGTCCTACCTATTTAGTTTCCAATAAATTTTAGGAAAGAACTTGTGGAACCACTTTATGTCTTTTTTCCATCTAAAACTTTTCGCAATACACGTGATAATTGTTCAATTCCATATGGCTTGGCAATTCGTTCTGAAAACCCGTATTTCTTATATTCGCTCATAATCGGATCATTAAAATAGCCGCTGGATACGATGACTTTGGCTTTTGGATCAATTTTCTTTAAAAGAGGCAAAACCTCCTTTCCTCCAATATCTCCGGGCACGGTTAAATCCACGATAACTGCACAGAATGGGTTGTTATTGTTATAGCGCTTTCGGTAGAGTTCTAGAGCTTCTTGTCCTCCGGCTGTCCATTCAGTAGAAAAGCCGAGACTTTGAATCATGCTGCATACAACATCTCTTACAGTTTTCTCATCATCCATCACCAGAATACATCCTGTACCCTCCAAAGGCGGATATGCTGAAGAAAACTCAGTGGAAGGTCGGTCCTCTGTTGCAGGCAAAAATAGTGAGAATGTTGTACCGACCCCTTCTGTTGAATCAACTGTGATATGACCGCCGTGTCGTCTGACAATGGAATGAACGGTTGCAAGTCCCAATCCTGTCCCGTTTTCTTTTGTGGTGAAATACGGATCAAACACTCTATCTAGATTGCAGGTCGGAATACCGATGCCCTCATCTTTTACATAAATAACAACATATTGTCCCGGTTTTAGAGGCAAAGAACTTTCATCTTCTATTTGCCTGTTTTCTGCAGAAATATATACCGTTCCGCCGTCAGGCATTGCCTGCTCAGAGTTGATTACCAAATTCTGGATTACCTGTGATATCTGTCCTTCATCTACTTCGACCCTCCAAAGGTCGTCGGGTATTTGAACTGTGCGTCTAACCGAAGACCCAATCAGTGAAAAAGCCGCTGAATCATCAATAATCCTGTCGACGGATGCAAGGGTTTTAATTGGAGCGCCGCCTTTTGAAAAGGTAAGCAATTGGCTTGTCAAACCCTGTGCTCTTAAAACTGCTTTTTCTGCATCTTTTAGCCTTGCAGCAATAAAAGCTTCATCTCGTTTTATTTGAGCAAGACTAATGTTTCCTGAAATAGAAGTTAATATATTGTTGAAATCGTGTGCTATTCCACCGGCCAAAATACCTACTGCTTCAAGCTTTTGAACCCGATGCATTTCTTCTTCGGCTGCTCGTTGTTTTGACATATCTCTCAATACCAATACCGCTCCCAAACATTCATTGTTGCTGTTAATGATGAGGGTTGTGGTACCGGAAACAGGAATATTCGAACCGTCAATTGTCTGAAGCACTGCATCGAGATCTTCTCGATAACAAGACGGACCGAATAATTGCTTGTCTAACAACGAAACAATAGGGTTGTTGACAATGGTTCTGTTGTTTTCGCTACAAAATGATAGCACATCATTGACATGAAGACCTGAAACATCATTCTTGTTTCTGCCTGTCAGTTTTTCTGCAGCATCGTTGAAGCTTACTACTTGACCGTGAATGTTGGCGGTTACTACTGCATCCGCAACAGAAGATAGGGTAACAGCAAGTCTTTCTTTTTCGGCGGCAAGAGCTGCCTGAATATTCTTCTGTTCGGTAATATTTCGTGCTATTCCTGCCACTGCAAGAACTCTCCCTGTGTATTCTCGTACAGGAATAAGCCATAGACCAAGCCACACAAGACTTTCCTTGTAGATCACATTGCTTTCTAAATACATTGATTTTGGATCTGAAAACAAATTTGTTATAATTTTGAATTTTCTTTTGGCAAAGTCACTACCCAGCATAGCCGGGCTTTCTGCAATATCAATAAGACTGCGATGGATGAATTCTTCAGCGGAACAATCCATTGCTGTTGAACCGAAATGAATAGTTTGTGGGTTTGCGTACACAAAACGAAGATTTTCATCCACTGCAAAGATTAAGTCCTGCGATGAGTTCAAAATGAGTTCGGCAGTTTGAAGACCGTGTAATTTGGTTTCGAGTTGATCTAATCGTTCTTTTAGTTTCCGATTTTCAGAAACTATGATGTCGATGTCATTAATGTTATCTGTCTGATTAGACATGGTATCAAGAGTGTCGATTGCTTGTTTTGGGTTTATTACTATCTAGGTCATTAGAAACCTCTAAAGTTTCGGCTGCTTTCTTGCCTAGTAATTTTGACTTTTGATATGCCGCCCAAACAGCTTTGGATAAAACCGTTCTCATTCCGCCTTTCTCCATTTGATAAACTGCCTCAGCAGTGGTTCCTCCGGGAGAGGTTACCATGTTTCTCAATTCCGCCGGATGCTTATCTGATTGCATAGCAAGTTTGGCAGAGCCGAGAACGGTTTGAATTACAAGAGTTCGAGCGTCAGCTCTGGGCAGTCCCATGTGAACGGCTGCATCAATTAGTGCTTCTATAAGCAAAAAAGCGTAAGTAGGTCCTGTTCCGCATATTGCAGTTGCCATATCCAATGCATCTTCATGCAATACATACAACTCTAGCCCCATTCCTTGCAAAATAGCAGCAGCAGAAGCTCTTTGTTCGTCATTAACCTCTTTTGATGCTGTCCATACTGTCATTGCTTCGCCGATTTGAGCAGGAGTGTTGGACATGGTACGGACAACTGCATTGTGTAAGAGTCCGTTTTGAATTGCGGCAATGGGAATACCTGCCATAATCGAGATAATCAGAGCATTTTGGGGAATACATCCTCTCAATTCGCTTGTTACGGCTGATAATATTTGAGGTTTGATTGCCAATAAAATGATATCAGCATCTACAATGACTGACAAATTATCACATGTGCTTTTTATGCCATATTTAGAGCTAAGAAAATTTCTGTGCTGAGAATTTGGATCGCTTATTTGAATGTCTTGTGCATTGAGATTAAGATTTTCCAAAAGCGAATGTACAATTGCACCGCCCATTGCGCCGCAGCCGATAAAGGCAATTTTTTTTTCTTTCAAGCTTTCATTCATATCAGTTTACTGCCCTGTCTATTTGCTGAATTATTTATCGGACAAATATATTTGAAGTATTCCATTTGTACAACAATTAAAGAATAATAACAGATTTTGAAGAACTCCCAATACCCTGATTTTAATAATAGACACTATATTAGAATCATTATTCTTATCAATACTTGTTGCGATAGTAAAAGCGCTGTGCTAAGAAGCCCTTCGTCCGGGCTGTATGGAGAGAGGTGGACCCATGGCAGGGCCCGCCTTTTTTTATGGCTTAAAAAATGAATTTGATGACTAACATTGAAAAAGCAATTTTGCCTGTTTTAGAACAAATGGAAGTCGAGCTTGTACTTGCAACCTTTGTGAAAGAACACGGCGATAAGGTGCTCCGCCTCATGATTGAGAGAAAAGGCTCAACGCCTGAAGGCGGTTCCGGAGTAGATCTTGCTTTGTGCGCTGATGTGAGCCGAAAAGTAAGTGCTGTGTTAGATGTCAGCGACGTTATTGTCGCGGATTCATATCGTTTAGAGGTTTCATCTCCGGGAATAGAAAGACCGCTTGTCAATCTAAAGGATTTTGAGCGATTTGTCGGTATGAAAGCGGTTGTTGTTACAAAAGGCCCGGTAGATGGATGTCGGAAATTTAGAGGAACTCTGTGCGGTATTAGGGATAATACTGTAAAATTGGAGATTTCATCCGACAAGCATGTAGCGATACCAAACGAGTTGATCAAGAAAGCAAACCTCGTTTTTGATGCAAAGGTGTAAAACCTTGCCGCAAGGAGATTTGAGATGCAGGATGAAGCATTACCGCTCAATATGATTCTCGAACAAGTCGGTCGAGACAAGGGAATCGAAAAGCAGGTGCTCATCGAGGCCATTGAGGCAGCCATCCTCAGTGCAGCCAAGCGCACTTTCGGACAAGACCGAGATTTAGAGGCAAGGTTTAATGAAGAAACCGGAATAATTGATTTGTATCAATATCTTACAGTGGTGGATGATACTGAGTTAGCAGAAAACGAGGTTTCCCTTGAGGCTGTTCGACGTGCAAAACTCGATGCCGAATTGGGAGAGGAGCTTGGATTTCAAATTTTCTATAGAGAAGAGGATGAAAAGAAGGCCAAGAAGCAGGACAAGGATTTCGGCAATATTTTGGGTTTAACTACTTATGGCAGAGGATTCGGTCGTATTGCTGCCCAAACCGCCAAACAAGTTATTATTCAAAGGGTTAGGGATGCTGAACGAGAAAACATTTTTAATGAGTATAAGGATCGTAAAAATGAGGTTATTGCAGGCATCGTAAGACGATTTGAACGCAATAATGATATAATAGTTGACCTTGGACGCGCTGAAGGAATTATTCCATATCGAGAACAGACACCTCGTGAATCCTACAGATTGGGTGATCGGGTAATGGCTTTCGTAAAAGATATTGATCGTGAAGCTCGAGGACCCCAGATTATATTGTCAAGAACCGACCAAGGTTTGCTAAAGAAGCTCTTTGAGATGGAAGTGCCTGAGATTTATGAAGGCATAGTTAAAATTGTCAATGTGGCGAGAGAACCCGGTGCGCGTTCAAAAATAGCTGTTACTTCAAGAGATTCCGATGTAGATCCTGTCGGCGCTTGTGTGGGAATGAGAGGGGCAAGAGTGCAGTCGGTGGTTCAGGAACTCCGCGGAGAGAAAATCGACATAGTTCCGTGGGATAGAGATCCTGCACGTTTTGTATGCAACGCTATTCAACCGGCTGAAGTTTCCCGTGTAATCATTGACGAAGCAAACGGTTCGATGGAATTGGTTGTTCCGGATGACAAGCTTTCTTTGGCAATTGGACGTCGAGGACAAAATGTTAGACTGGCTTCAAGATTGACTGCGTGGCGACTTGATGTGATCAGCGAAACCAAGTTTGAAGAGCGGGAAAAACACGCAATTGAAAGTCTTGCGTTAATAGACGGAATTAATGATGGATTGGCGAAATCCCTTTATAAACTCGGTTTTAGAACAATCGAAGAGATTGCGGAGGCAGATACTTCTGAATTGGCCGGTATTCCCGGTTTTGGAAATTCAGAGGTTGTGCAAAAAGTACAAGAATCTGCAGAAATTGCAATGGAGCATCAGAGACTTGCTCGAATTAGAGCTCTGTCAAAAAGCAAAGATGCAATTACCGAGCGGGATCGAATGTTACTTGTTCCGGGACTCGGAGAACGTACCATAGAGTTGTTGATGGAAGCCGGGTATAAAACCCTGGCATCTCTTTCCGGTGATGTTGATGTAGATAGACTTGCCTTGAATACAGGTTTGGGTATACGTAAAGCGAAACAGATAATTATTAATGTTAAGCAGTTTCACCTGAACGAAGAAAAGGTTTTTGAAGAAATGCGCGAGCAGGCAAAACTGGAGAGAGAGCTTGAGGAAGATATTACTGCTGAGGAAGTGGGACTGATAGGAGATTTTTCAACTGATACAGCCGATTCTGATATGGAGGAAACGGAAGATATGGATTTATCTTCTTCTGATTTTGATGAAGAATCGGATGAAGAACCGACTGAGGAATAATGGATTATTTTTGTACACCTTCTGATTCTGTGACTGCAACCAAACCCTTGGGACCGGTGCGCACTTGTATTTCGTGCGGTACAAAGTTTGGTATTTCCAGATTGATGCGTTTTGCCGTAAATCAGGAAGGCGTGCAATTTGACTTAGAAAGAGTATTGCCCGGACGAGGAGCATATGTTTGTAAGAATGACATGTGTCTTAAAAAAGCTTTTGCGAAAAATCTTTTTTGCCGGGCCTTTAGAACAAATGTAAAATTTCAAACTTCTATGACAGCACATATTAATGTGTGTGCTTTGAAATTTGGCGGTATTAAATAGCTTCGGCAGGACTATGCTTTTTTAGCCGGTCGAGCGAAAAGAAATTTAGGTGCTTTGATATTGGATCGCGAAAACTAGAAAAAGTAGCGATTCGGAGGACAGATGGCTCAGAAGATTCGGGTTTTCACACTGGCCAGAGAGGTCGGTCTCGACAATGAGGCTATGGTGGCCAAGATTCAAGAAATGGGAATCGAGGTTCACAACTATATGAGCGGACTGGAGGCGGAGACCGCACAGCGTATTAAACGTGCTATTCAAAAAGAAAGAACGGAAAATACGGTAGAAGAGCATATTCGACCGACAGTAGTACGCCGCCGAACCAAAGACGGTGCGCCGACTAAGATTCGTACACCGAAGCCGATAAAGGAGGAGGAAGAGCCGACACCCAAGTTGAAGCCCAAATTGTCATCTTCGCCTCCTCGTAAAAAAGCTATCGCAGCGGCTTTACCTCAGTTGTCAGATTCTGTCGAATCTATAAAGACTGCCGTTTCTGTTGAATTTGATGTGGTATCAAGTAGCAAACCATCGCTAGAGAAGCCTCCGGTAGAGAAGCTTCCGGTAGAGAAGCCTCCGGTAGAGAAGCCTCCGGTAGAGAAGCCTCCGGTAGAGAAGCTTCCGCTAGAGAAGCCTCCGGTAGAGAAGCCGATTGCCGTTGCATTAGAACCTGAGCATCAAGCCAAAAAACTTGAAGTAAAGGCAGAATCATCAGATGAACCCAAAGCTGAGCATAAGACTGAACCGGCGGATGAGCCGTCTGTTAAAGCAGAGCCGATAACAGAAACACCCTCAATTGTACAATCGGTGCAAAAAGAAAGAGAAAGAAAGTCGGTTTGGTCTGAAAATCAACAACCTGTTGAACAGACTATGGAGCTACAGCAACCTGCTGTTACCAAAAAGACTGCTCCTTCGGAACCGACGGAGCCTATGTATACAGCAGAAGAACAAGATAAAGACAAACGTCCAAGAGGAATAGAAATTGCTACCGGACCTATGGTTCGACGTCCTGCTGCCGAGGCTCCTGTTATTCGAAGAAGAATAACGGTATCACAACCGGGTACCAGACCTCCAAGACCGACAGGAGGAGGAAGGCCCAGTTCACCTCCCGGAATGGACAGAGGAAGACCTGGCGGCGGCCCGCCTTCGGGAATGGGTGACAGAAGGCCAAGTTCACCCCACGGCTCAGGAGATCGAATGTCTTCCGGTTCGAGGACAAGTCGTATGCCGGATATTGCAGCCATGGACAGCATGGCTCCGGCTCCTCCCAAAGACGGACAATTGCCAAATCGTCGCGCACGAGCTGTTCCTCCAAGAAGACGAGAAGTTCAGAGCAGAGAAATGGTAACCCAAGGACGTTTTTCGGGTGTAGGGCCGGCTGCTGCTACCGGAAAGTTCGGCGCTGTTCAGCCTTTGGGAAGAAAGCGTCGCATGGCCCCCGGAAAAAAGGGTAAAAAGACTGAAATAACTACACCAAAGGCCAGCAAGCGTGTTATCAGAATTGAAGAACAAGTAACTCTTCAGGAGCTTGCCAAAAGAATGGGCGTTAAGGCTACAGAGCTGATGACCCATTTGATGGGTATGGGAGTCGGCACTATCAATATCAATTCTACTTTGGACATAGATACTGCCAAAATTGTGGCCTCTGACTTTGGTTACGATGTAGAAAACGTCGCTCTTGATGAAGAAAACCTTTTAGCATCGACAAGAGTCGAAGTTGAAGATGATAAAGGACGAATTCAAAGACCTCCCATCGTTACAATGATGGGACATGTTGATCACGGCAAAACTTCGCTTCTTGATGCGCTTCGCAAAACCAGCATTGTAAGCACTGAAGCAGGCGGCATTACGCAACATATAGGAGCTTATCGAGTCAAGACAAGCGGCGGCATTGTTGCCTTTATTGACACTCCGGGACACGAAGCCTTTACCGCTATGCGAGCTAGAGGTGCCAATGCAACAGATATTGTTGTTTTGGTGGTGGCTGCGGATGACGGGGTTATGCCTCAGACAATTGAGGCTATCAATCACTCACGTTTAGCCAAAGTTCCAATCATTGTTGCTATAAACAAATGTGACAAACCGTCCGCTGATCCGGCGAAGACTCGAAATATGATGATGGAGCACGGACTAATACCGGAAGATCTCGGCGGTGACACCATTATGGTCGAAGTCTCTGCACATACAGGAGCCGGTCTCGATAAGTTAATTGAGATGATTATGGTTCAAGCCGAAGTAATGGAGCTTACCGCTAATCCTAATCGTCCAAGTAACGGTATTGTATTGGAAGCATATCTCGATCGAGGACGCGGTCCGGTTGCAAATATTCTTGTTCAAAACGGAACTTTGCGTGTCGGCGAAGTAGTAGTTGCCGGTCCCGCATACGGCAAAATCCGAGCGCTTACAGATGAAATGGGGCGTACGGTAAAAGAAGCAGGTCCTTCAACGCCTGTAGAGGTATTGGGACTGGATTCGGTTCCGTCTGCGGGTGATATGTTTGATACAGCTCCTGACTTAAAGGTCGCAGAGAAAGTAGCTAAGACGAGAACAGAAAAAACCAGAGCTTCTATGGTCGGAATGAGTAAACCGACGCTTGACAGTTTGTATGAGCAAATGCAAACGTCGCATACTCAGGTTGAACAAAAAATTATTATAAAGGGTGATGTTCAAGGTTCCGTCGAGGCACTTAAAGATTCTTTAGAAAAATTGACCACTCCTAAAGTTAAACTGTCGGTGGTACATGCAGCTGTCGGAGGAATAACCGAATCAGACGTGTTGTTGGCTTCTACAGCATCTGCAATTATTATTGGTTTCAACGTAAGACCTGCCGGAAAAGCCAGGCACGTAGCTGAAGAACAAGGAGTGGAGATTCGCCTGTTCAGCATTATCTATGAAGTAATAGATTCCGTAAAGCAGGCCATGGTCGGGTTATTATCACCAGACATCAAAGAAGAATCTCTCGGTCAAGTCGAAGTTAGAGACGTGTTCAGTATCCCCAAAATCGGTGCCATTGCCGGTTCTTATGTAACTGAAGGCAAGGTGGTAAGAAACTCGCGCGCTCGCCTTATTAGAGATTCTGTTCAGATATGGGAGGGGCGATTGGGGTCTCTTCGTAGATTCAAGGATGATGTCAAGGAAGTACAAAGCGGATATGAATGCGGTATTTCCTTGGAGGGATATAATGATATAAAGGTTGGCGATATCATTGAGATCTATACTGAGAAAAAGATTGCCGCCACTTTAAACTAGTCATTCATATAGTCCAATGGAGCATTAGTCATGTTTGTCGGTGTTTGCCGATTGACTTTTCATTTACACGGCGTCTCTTCTTTGAAAGAGAAACGCGGAGTAATGCGCAGAATAATTGAGAGAACAAAGGTAAAATTCAATGCTTCTGTTGCAGAAACCGAAGACAATGATAAACATCAGCGCGGTGTTGTAGGTGTAGCTGTAGTAGGAAATACATCAGCCCACGTCAACGCAATGATGTCTTCTATTGTCAGATTTGTTGAACACCTAGGTTTTGCAGAAATTTTAAATGTGGCAACAGAAGTTATACCTATGAAAGATGACATAGGAGAAATTTCGAACAAATCTATGTCCTATTTGGCTCAAGGAGGTTCTTTTTCAGAAGACCTTTTCAATGATGAGTTTTATTCTAATGAATCTGAAGAAGAAGAGGAGGATTTATGACGACGGTAAAAGGTGATAATCGGCGGCTTGCCAGAGTCGGTGATGCTATTCGAGAGGAGCTCTCGTCCATGCTAATAAAGTCGGCGGCAGATCCTCGATTGCGTTGGGTTACTATTACCGGAGTGGATATGTCTCCTGATTTGCGTAATGCAAGGGTATTTTATGTTGTTACCGGAAACATGCAACCCAATGACGAAGCAGCTCGCGGCCTTTCAAAAGCAGCTTCTTTTTTGCAAAGCGAACTGGCAGGAAAGCTAAAACTCAGATATGTGCCGAAGCTTTCTTTTCATTTTGATAAAAGCTTTGACGAAGCTGTTCATATAGATGCGCTGATAGAAGAGGTTAAAGTGGAACGCGAAGCCAAACCGAAACTGTCACCCGAGAAAGAGCTGGCAAAACTGATCGCTGAGGCTGAGAAAATACTTGTTATTACTCATCGCAATCCGGACGGAGATGCTGTCGGTTCTCTTTTGGGCTTTTCAAGAATACTGTCTTTGATGGGAAAAAAGCCTACTGTTTATTGTCCTGACAAAATCCCAAAGGTTTTGTCTTTTTTAAGCGGAGCGAACGATGCAGTTTTAGAATTGGAAGAAGATGCGTCTTTTGAATTAACAGTTTCTTTGGATACCGCCGAACAAGGTTTGTTGCCTCCTGGACTTCCGCCCAAAGACAAAATGGGAACATTTGCCGTGATCGATCATCACAGCTCTCACAAAGAAATGGGGGACTTGGTTATTCGATATGAAGCTTCCTCTGTAGGCGAAATGATTTTTGATCTTCAGAAACGACTTGTTTGGCCCATTGATAAAGAAGCAGCCGAGTGCCTTTATACCTCTATTGTTTCAGATACGGGATCATTCCAATACTCCAATACCAAGGCCGACACACATCGTGCAGCAGCCGAGCTAATTCAACTGGGGGCGAGAAGCTGGCAAGTTGCAACAGCTCTGTTTGAATCCTATCCTCTGAAAAGACAAAAGCTCTTGGCCGAGGTATTAACAACGCTTTTTGTAAACAAAGACGGTCGTTACGCAAGACTTATATGCACTGTTGATATGTTGAAGAAAACCGGCGCATCAAAAGAAGATCTCGACAGTATAATCAATTATGCTCGTTCCATAGATACTGTTCAAATTGCTGCAATGTTTAGGGAGGAGTCGAACGGAGACGTAAAGGTTAGTTTTCGCTCAAAAGGAGAAGCTGATGTTGCCGCTATCTGCGAGGAATTCGGCGGCGGCGGGCATAAAAACGCTGCCGGCTGCACTATTAAACAAACCTCGATCGAAAAAGCAATTGAACTTGTTGATCCGGTAGCGACCAAGCGCCTCTTATAGATTGAGTATATTGTGTCTCCTTCTATAATTCATGGAGTCTTGCTGATCAATAAACCTGAGGGACCTTCTTCATTTGAAGCAGTTCGACTTGTCAGAAAAGCCGCAGGAATGAGTCGCGTAGGGCATGCGGGGACATTGGACCCACTTGCAGAGGGACTTTTAACAGTATGTCTTGGAGAAGCCTGCAAATTTGTTCCTTTTTTACAAGATAGTATAAAACGATATGAAGTTAATATTGTTCTCGGAGTTGAAACAAATACGTTAGATCGAGAAGGAGAAATAACAAACAAGCAGAAGGTACCGTCTCTTGATAGAGATACTATCGAAGAGGCACTCAAACATTTCACCGGTCATATCAGTCAAATACCTCCGGTTTATTCGGCAATAAAAAAAAACGGAGTAAAACTCTACAATCATGCAAGGAAGGGTGAGCATATTTCTCCTGAGCCCCGTGACGTGGTTATTGAGGCTCTTAAACTGACGGATTTTTCTGAAAACATATTAACTATAACTGTGGACTGTCGAAAGGGCACGTACATCCGCTCTCTCGCCAGAGATATTGCGATAAGGCTTGGTACGGTCGGAATGGTAGATCGCCTAAAACGTGTTGCCTGTTCCGGGTTTGAACTATCTTCTGCGTTGTACTTGGATTCTCTCACCAAAGGAGCATCGGTAACGGATTATCTCATTCCAATGGCTGAGGCATTACCCGATATGCCGAAAGTTATTCTAGATGAAAAAATGGAAGCCGATGTTCGAAACGGAAGAGCTGTTGAAGTTCCAAATTATCCTGAGAATGCTTCACACATAGCAATGCTGTCGCAGGACAGACGTTTTATTGCGATAGCCGTACCGGCAAACACTCTCCTTAGGCCGATTAGAGTTATACTGGAAGATAACCAACAGTTTCACAATATGTGTTAACGACACATATACAAAAGAAACATCTGTCAATTTCGACGTTTGTAGAGATATATTACCATATCTATACTAAAGTGACTGCAGATAGGGTAATATAAGTAAATTTATTTAGGGAGGCTTGCCAATGGGTAATGTTCGAAAAAATAGTTCTCGTTGGAGCGAAACAGAAAAATCAGAATGCAGTCGAAGAGTTTATCCCCTATGGAAACTCAAAGCAGGGGCTGGTTTGCGGCATGGAATTAACCGCTGCTCTGCATTAATTCCTATAATTTGCTGCATTTTTGCCTCCTATGCTTCTGCCCAATCTTATCCTAAGGGAGAGGTGACTATTCCGTTGGACGAATGGGATTCGGTTGCAGCCGAGCTCAGAGTGGACCCCCTCATAGGGGCGGCACCAATTTCGGTCGCACATATTGACCGTCGCATTGAGGGGCGATTTCAAAAAGGGCTGTTTCGCGGCACGATGATTGATCGGTTTGAAGTCCAAGACGCAAGCGGTTATGTGCAGGTTCCTCTTCTTGATGGAAGTGTTTCATTAGGTGCAGTGTCTATTTCAGGTAAAGGAACTTCGCTATTTAAAGAAAATGAAATGTATACACTGGGTGTGGAGCAACCGGGAATCTATGAGGTGAAAGCGGAGTTCTTTTGGGGGCAGGACAATGATCGTTTTGCACGAGGGCTCAGATTTCGTCTTCCTGAAGGCTCCGTCACTGCTCTTTCGGCATGGGTTCCCGAAACGGATATCGAGCCTGTGCTTTCATCCGGCGTTATTACCAAAACTGAAATGCGGGGCAAGGAAACTTTGGTGGAGGGAAGACTTGATTCCTCCGGAATTGTGGATCTGTCGTGGACTCGTAAGGTAACACATCGCGCTGATAGGGAGGTTTCTCTGGAGGCAGCGTTGAGCACTGTGTTCACATTTCAAGAAGCTACGGTTACAGGCGTATCAGTATTTAATTATTTGGTAAAGGACGGTGAAACCGATTTTGTGGAACTCTCTCTTCCTGAGGGCGTCGAAGTGGTCAAGGTTGAAGGCGATTCAGTGCTTCAGTGGGCACAGGAATCCAAGGCAGACGGTCGTCTCACTGTCTTGCTTCGCCATTTAGTTTCTGATGCGGTGCGAATTTATGTTTATTTTCAAATGCCGCTTGATATTGAGAAACCTGTCTTACTGAAGATGCCTCTTCCTAAAAAATTGATACCGTTCACCGCTTACGCCGGTGTCCAGGGACCGCTCGGTTTCAAGATCAAAGTAGCCGACATGACCTCTGCAATCGATATTCCGTTACAAAACCTACCCCGCGAGCTGACTGAGCTGACCGATAGTCCGCTGCTGTTCGGATTCAGCTGTACTGCTGTTCCTAACGTTACGGTACAGGTCACCAGGCACGCGCAGATCGAGCTCACCTTCACGCTCGTTGAGGAAATTCAAGCATCCACCGTGCAAATGGCCGACGGAATGCGCATTACGAAAATGAGATTTCGTATTCGAAACAATACTCGTGAAACGATGCAGGTAACTCTTCCTGACGGTGCGATTTTAACTCATGCATTTCTTGAAGGAAGTGCTGTAAGACCATTTTTGCCTCCTTTTAAAACCGCATCGCCTAATCGAAAGGTGTTGCTCTTTCCTCTGAGACAGAGCGAACGCCTCGTGGATGGGGAGCAGAGAATTCACATGGTTCGTCCCGGCGAAACCCTAAGCGACATCGCTAACTTTTACTATTCTAACCCTACTAAAACCGACGGAATTCAAAACGCTAATCCCGGCATCAATCCTCAAAACCTCATTGTCGGTCAAGCACTGGAAGTCCCTTTAATATCAGCATCCAAGTTCGAGGAAAGCACATTTGTGATCGAGATAGCCTACAAAGAAAAAGTTCGCCCCTTGGGGATGTTTGGAGAAGTAAAACTCTCATTGCCTGAATTGGACGTCGATGTCATGGAAGCGGTGTGGCATGTATATCTCCCAAACGCCGTTGACCCTTTGTCGGTGACCGGTAACCTTGTACAGTATTCATCTATCCGATATGATCCTTTTCGCCGTGTTAGAGACTACTTGATGCAGGCAATGTTCATTCGAAACGCCTGGGCAGGAGGGGACTACCAAAACATTTTAAAGAGTAGAAAAGCAATTTTTCAAAATGAAAACATCGAGCAATCGGTCAATCAAACCGTGCGCAGTGCTTTTCCGCTGGTCGGTCGACTATATAAATTTAAACGTATCTTGCTTCAAAAAGATATTCCGACTTTATCAATGGTTTATGCGGACCGCATCTTTGCAACTTTTGGAAAGGTCTCCGCACTCATAATCGGTTTTGTTCTGACCCTGCTTATGGTTAAACGGAGTCGAGATTGGAAAGTGTTTGCATTATCAATAGTAGTGCTCGGCGTAACACTGGTCATCGCCCATTATTTTCTTGGCATGCATAGGCGACTCCTATGGGGGGCAGATTTGGCGCTTCTTTTTATGCTTATTACAAACCGAGGCGCTTACGTCTTTGAAAAAATAAGAGAACATTTGTTTTCGCCGTGGCAAATTATTCCTATGTTGACGCTCAGAAATCTCTTTCGATTAATCGGTCTGCTGTTCATTTTGGCAGTCACACTTCTCTTTCCGCTCCTTTTATCTGCTGTTCTGTTTATTGTGCTTTTACGGAAATTGCGAAGAGAGAGCTGCGGACAGGAGGTGACCAATGGATAGAAGAACCGGCTTTGTCCTAGGTATTGCTTCATTCTTCGTAACCTTTGCAGCCATCGCTCAAGAGGAATCCTTTGTTTCCCCTACCCAGAGTGCAGAGGAGAGCGCTGCTAGAAGACAAAATGCGGAGAACAGTTTTCAAAACATCATTGCTCCGCAGAATATGGAATATGACAGAGCTCTTAGATCAAAACCGAAAATGCCCCAGTCAATGAATGCCGGTCAGTGGGAATCAGCACATGCAGAAACGGCGGACGGTCTCCACATAAGTGACCTCAAGGCACCGTCGTCAGTTGTCGGAACACTCTCCACAGTCAATGGAAACAATGAACGCAAGGTAACGATGTCTTTAGAGGCATATCAACAACTGCAAGACAGGTTGAATGCACAAAGGGAGCGGAATGTGTTACGCGAAGGACCTGCCGTGATTTTAGGTGCTTCGGAATACACCGGAAAAGCTCTTTCAAAAGCGCTCTCATTAAACCTAAAGTTAAAAATCATACTTGGGGCAGGTGATAAGTGGAAGACAGTTCCGCTTATCGGTGAAGACGTGATCCTCGTCAGCGCAAAGGTGAACAATAATCCCATCTCAATAACCAAGCAGAACGGGTTTCTGGTGTGGACCACTCAGAAGACAGGGGAAATAACAGTGGATCTTGACTTGCTCGTTCCTTCGCGCGGACCCAAGGGTTCTATTGAATATGACTTTTTCGCACCGAAGACGCCTGTGACACGTTTTTCGTGTTTCTTTCCTGTCGCCGGTCTTGAACCCCAAATCGCAGACGCACAGCAATCTGCGGTTACAGAAAAGGATGGGGGAACATTTGTTGAGGCGGTACTCCGACCTACTTCGAGAATTCACTTTGTTGGCTATAAAGACATCAAATCCGATGAGGAAACTCAAGCCGGCCTGTTCACTGAAACCATGAATCTTGTCTCCATAGAGGAAGGGTCAATCGACCTGTTTTCGGTCTTTCGCTACACCATTCTGTATGCAGGAGCCAAAGAGTTCATTATCGAAATTCCGACGGACATGACAGTTGTATCCGCAGAAGGTGAAAGCGCTTTTAGCTTTGAGCTGGAGGAAGAGGGAAACAAAAGGCTGATGCGCGGAGAAACGGCTTTTCCTATTCGTAATAACTTTGAAATATCGCTCAGACTGAAAAAGAACCGAAAACCGGAAGAGACCGTTGACATTCCCCTGCCCCGCGCAATCAACGCCGAACGGGAACACGGATGGATCGCTGTTGAGGTTCCTGGGAAGCTTCAGATTGAAGAGAAAAGTAAGGAAGAGGTTACCTCTCTTGATGTAAGGCAATTACCGGAAGAGATGGTGCGAAGCGCAGTCAGTTCTATTGTAAAAGCATATCGATTCCATACTCCAAAGGCTAGAGTTACGTTGACTGCGAAGAAACTGCCGGAAGAAGAGCCGATGTCTGATTCGGTGGATCGAATCCGAGTGTTTTCGATTATCTCTAAAGACGGCAAAATGATGACTGATATGCGAATCCGGATGCGAAACCGACTTCGTCCCACACTTTCATTAAAGCTGAAACCGGGACAGAAACTGCTCTCCGCCCATCTCGACGGTGAAGCGGTTCGGCCTAGTCAAGAAGG
This sequence comes from uncultured Myxococcales bacterium, assembly GCA_964458775.1. Taxonomy (GTDB): domain Bacteria; phylum Myxococcota_A; class Polyangia; order JAAYKL01; family JAAYKL01; genus CAYWLQ01. The sequence continues at coordinate 49,013 of CAYWLQ010000008.1, forward strand.
AGATAACAACATTATCCTTCCTCTAAAACGGTCTGATGGAGATGACAGTCCGGCACCTTTCACCCTTCAAATTGTCATGGAAGGAAAGGTTTCTTCTTTGGGATTGTTCGGCAAGGAGAAACTCGATCTTCCCTCTGTAGAATTACCGGTGTCATCCGTTGAATGGACTGTTTTCCTTCCATCGGATCGTGTTTATTCTGAATTAAAGAGCGAATGGGAAACGGAAGTTTCCGTCAGGGAATCAGTTTGGTATGCGCCGCCCTTTTCAGTTGCCCCTCTTCGGACTTTTAGAAGTGCAGACAACACAGCTGAAGGCACGGGGGGACATGCATCCGACAACACCGGTGTGGTTGCTGTCAGGATTGAGCTTCCCAAAACAGGAACCAGGCTCAATTATGCCGGATATTGGGTAGACGGGCATCAGACAGTTTCTGTTTATTTCATGTACGCAAAAAGTTATCTGTTGATTCCGGCAGGGATCATCTTCATGCTCATCACAGCTTTAGGCGCAGTACTGCTCATCGTCGGCTGGAAAGATAACAAAATCTCCCGCATTTTCGGATTGGTAGTGTTGGCAGCTGCCTATATGCTGACTGTTAAGACGATCGGCTTGTTAGGCTTGTTCGGTGCGCTCATTCTTGCAACTGCACTCGTTTTCCATCGTCAAAAATGGTTTTCTCGACTCAAGAGATGGACCTCAGATTGGGCTGCTACAATAGGTTCTCGATTCAAAGATCGCAACAAGGATGAAACCAGGCTCCGTGCAACACGAATTGTCATAGCCGGGCTTATGGTTATCGTCTTATTTATTCTTCTCGGTGTCGGAGTTAGCGTCATTGAGCTGCTGTTCTCACCGCTGTAGTAATGACCGAAGAAAGAACTGTAGATAATTTTATTAATCCTTATTTTTTTATATTCGAGAGAGACTTTTAAAGAAATCCCACATTCCCTGAGGACCAAAGCTGGGCCAGTTGTGTCCGTCTTGATATACGCACCAGCGTACAGGATAAGCAGCATTGCATTCAGCGTAATCCACACACTCGGCCGGTGAGGACGGAGAAGAAGAGGATAGGTTGCAGCTGTTGGATTCGCCCCAATGATCCCTGCTGCCTTCTCCGCTTGTGATAGCTACCGTTTCATCATTTTCGCCGTGGGCTATCCAAGCCGCAACTTGTCCGGTACATCCGTTGCCTCCCCATACCATAGGACCTCCGCCGGATACCGGAGCTATGCCTCGCAATATATCGCCTCTTAGACATCCAAGCATATTTGTAAAGAAACCGCCGGAGCTGTGTCCGGTTGCAAATATTCTTGAGGAGTCAATGCATAGTACAGTCTGCAAATAGGTTAGGAGTTCGTCAAAAAAAGGAACATCAACTTCAGTATTCCATGCTGTAGGATCTCCGATTGCATCAGGGTGTACTACAATAACTTCATCCCCCATTGCGGAAAGCAAATTGCCGTAAAATGCGCTTCTAAAAAGCGATCCGCTTGTACCCATCCCGTGAAATCCAAATATTATGGGATAAGGCGTGTCAGGATTGTAGTTACTAGGAACATCCAATACATAGGTTCGCGTTCCTTGTGACGCTTCGAGACTGTAAGCTCCGTTTGAGGGAGGTACAAGACCGCATCCCGGTGACAAGTCAGCATCTGCGTCGGTATCTGTATCAGAATCCGCATCGGTATCAGTGTCAGCATCAGTGCCTTTGTCAGTGTTTGAATCCGTATTTATCAAATCATTATCTTTTTCCCCACCAGAGCACGATGTGCTCAGAAACGAACACATCAACAGGCTAAATAAAACAAACTGTTTCATTACCTTATACCTCCTTGTAAGAGAGAAACTTCTCTAAACATAATAAACTGTAAAAAAGATGTGTAAAGACGATGATACTATTTGAATATAAATTTGTATTTTAGGTGTGGGATTAAGGCAGAGTGTGGGATTAAGGCAGAATAAACAAATGTTTTTCCAATCGTGTTACGAAAACTTCACCAAATTGTCACAGTTTTAAGGTACAAATAAATTCGGTAACAAAGGAAAAGTTCGTGGTACAAACAATTGCAATAATAGAAGATGAACGAGATTTGGCAGATGTTCTGTCATATAATTTAAAACGTGAGGGTTATACTGTGAAAGTTGCCCATACAGGAGAGGCCGGTCTGAAGCTGATAACTGAAGATCCTGTACCCGATTTGCTTTTGTTAGATTTAATGCTTCCTGACATGCAGGGAACTGAAATATGTAAACGTCTTAGATTGGATAAACGTACTTTACGATTGCCTGTAATAATGCTTACAGCAAAAGGCGAAGAGATAGATCGAGTTGTAGGTTTTGAGGTAGGAGCTGATGATTATGTGGTTAAGCCTTTTAGCGTCAGGGAGCTTTTATTGCGTATTAAGGCTCTGCTCAGACGCTCTGATGATGTTGAAAATTCCGACGGCCATTTAACATTCGGATGCTTAAACATAGATGTCCCTGCACATAGAGTAACGGTTGAAGAACAAGAAGTACCGCTGACTGCGTTGGAGTTTAGACTTTTGGTTACCTTTTTTGAAAGACGAGGACGAGTTCAGTCAAGAGAGGTTCTTCTCGAAGATGTTTGGGATATACACGCTGACGTAACTACCAGAACAGTGGATACTCATGTAAAAAGGCTGAGGGAAAAATTGGAAAAGGCCGGGGCCTACATAGAGACTATTAGAGGTGTCGGATATAGATTTCGTTCTGCATCAGATTAATACGGTGATATTTTGAAATTTGGAATTCGCGCAAAACTCTTTTTGGCTTTTTTTTCTTTCATTTTAACAGCCTTAGGCATAACCGGATTGGTTTTGTCTCATTATATACGAAAAGATATTGTAAATCGGACCGAAAACGAACTGTTGAGTTATGTTAAGTCTGCTCGTCTTTTGTTTGAACATACAATTTCAGACCTGAATGAACAGGAAATAATACATCTAGCTGATGAGATCAGCTCAGCACTTTCTCAGAGAGTTACTATAATCCAAGCAGACGGTAAGGTTGTAGGTGATTCTGACTTAACAGAACAACAGCTGTATTCTGTGGATAATCATGAAAATAGGGTGGAGGTAAAAGCTGCATTGTTGTCTGAATTTGGAACTGCCACCAGGTACAGCACAACAATCGGCAGTGATCTTATGTATGCGGCGGCTTCCTTTAAGATTAAAGATGAAGTTTTTGTAATACGTATATCCAAGTCACTCACAGCTGTTTCTGATGCAGTTCACAGTCTGATGCGAATTCTGTTTTTTGCATCGGTAATAGGATTGTTTATAGCAGCTCTTATGAGTGTTGTAATTTCTCATTTTTTCTCTCGTCGACTACGTAGTTTGGTTTTTTCTGCCAAGCAGTTGGTTATAGGTGAAGGTCGGCATCGCATCAAAGATGATGTGCAGGATGAAATCGGAGGTTTGGCAGGCTCACTCAATGCGTTGTCGGATAAATTGGAAGAATATGTGGCACAGCTGGCTGAAAAAAGAGATCAGTTTGAAGCTGTCTTGGACGGTATGAGTGAAGCTGTAATTGCTACAGATGAAAAAGGTCAGGTAACCCTTATAAATCGAGCAGGTGCCGTGCTTTTGGGTTTAACTGACTGTCCCTCTGGCAGAATGTTATTGGAAACAGTGCGCATTCCGGCGCTATATGAGTTGGTTTCATCTGTACAAGAACCTCATGGAGCTCACACCAGAGAATTTGATCTCCCCATTGAATCTCCTAGACGAATTCTTGCAAGAGCTACAAGACTTTTAAACGGAGGAGTTGTTATTGTTTTATTGGATGTAACGGATCTTCGCAAATTGGAGAGAATTAGGCGCGATTTCGTCTCCAATGTTTCTCACGAATTGAGAACACCTATAAGTATTATTAAAGCCAATGCCGAAACTCTTAGAGACGGCGCTTTGGCCGACCAAGAAGTTGCTGAGCGTTTTCTGGACGCAATGATAAACAACGCGGAACGTCTTTCATGTCTAATATCTGACTTGCTTGATATATCTCGCATAGAAGAAGGTAAGTTAGAATTTGTTACTAATCCAGTTTCAATAGAAAAAGTTTTAAACAGTGCCGCTTCTGCCTTAAAAACCAAAGCATCTGAAAGACAGTTCACAATAGAAATTGAACCGTGTTCTCGAATATTTGTTTTGGCGGATGAGCGGACCTTGGAGCAAATACTGTTCAATTTAATAGACAACGCAGTGAAGTATTCGGGAATAGGCGGCAGAGTAGTAATGAGAGCAATAGATAATGAAGATAATGTACTGATAGAAGTTGAAGACAACGGGCCGGGAATTGATTCCAGATACCGCGATAGACTTTTTGAACGATTTTTTCGAATCGACAAAGGACGATCAAGAGACATGGGCGGTACCGGATTGGGTCTTGCAATCGTCAAACACCTCGTCATCGCCATGAAGGGAGAAGTCGGTATGAAACCGGCAAAGCCGAACGGATCAATTTTTTGGGTATTACTTCCGAAGCCTTAATAGTAACTTGAAATTTACCAGTTCTCGCCGAGGATTTCGAAATGCGCTTGAGGATGTGCACATGCTGCGCACATTGCGGGAGCCTCGGTTCCCTCGTGGAGATATCCGCAGTTTCGACATTTCCATACAGTGGTTGCTTCATCGCGTCTAAATACTTGGCCCTTTTCAATATTCTCTGCTAGATCTTTATATCGTTTTTCGTGTTGCTTTTCTGCTACTGAAATAGCATCAAATAAGACAGCTACGGCCGTAAAACCTTCTTCTCTGGCTGTTTTTGCAAAAGACGGATAAAGCTCAGTGTGTTCGTGATTTTCACCGCAAGCGGCGGCTCTCAGATTTTCCAAGGTTGTACCGATAACTCCGGCCGGATATGCGGCGACTATTTCAACATCGCCTCCTTCAAGAAACTTAAAAAATCTTTTGGCATGCTCTTTCTCATGGTTGGCGGTTTCTTCAAAGATATCTGCAATTTGCACATAGCCTTCCTTTTTGGCTTGTCCTGCAAAATATGTGTAGCGATTTCTGGCCTGAGATTCGCCTGCAAATGCTGCCAATAAATTTTTTTCGGTTTGGGTTCCCTTGATACTAGCCATGGTGTTTTCTCCTTATTGTATTAAAAAGTAAAATTTTTCCGCGCTAGGATAACGCACCTTTTGATAGCGGTCACTTTAGAATTCAAATTTTTTTGTAAAATCTTGACGTAAAACAGCTCTTCACGGTACCGAATACAAATGTTGATGACTCCTCATATAGATGCTGATTCAGAAGACTTTCCGGGAGACCCCACTCCGCAGCCTCCGTTTGGATTTATAGATACCGTTCGATCTGCAGCCATATGGTCGATCGGATTGCCTCATTTGGCATCCTGGGTAATAGCGGTCAAAGCCATATCAAAGTACGGCGATTTTAAACAATCCGATTGGCTGCTGAAGCTTATGGCAAGGGCTGTACCGGCTGTGAGCGGTGTTTCAATTGAGGTTATAGGAGGCAAATCTATTGATCCTAAAAAAGCCTATGTTTATGTCGTCAACCATGTCAATATTTTCGATATGTTTGCTATTTACCAGGCCGTTCCACAATATACGCGATCTCTGGAACATATAGATCATTTTTCCTGGCCCTTAATAGGAACTATTATTACAAAAGCAGGTCAGATTCCGGTGGACCCCAATGATGCCAGGGTTACAGCCGGCGCTGTAAAAAAAGCGGTTGAAATGCTTACAAACGGGGAATCAGTAACTGTACTTCCCGAAGGTTCTCGCACTCTAGACGGAACAGTCGGCAAGTTCTATCCCGGTGCTTTCCGAATGGCAATTAAAGCAAAGGTTCCTATTATTCCTATGGCAATAAGAGGAGGTCGCGCAATTTCAAGAAGAGGTGACTGGAGAATTAGACCTGGTGTCGAACAGATTTTGATCGGGAACCCCATATCCACAGAAGGTTTAACCGTACGAGATGCTGATGAGCTTGCTTTGCAATCGAGAAAGGTAATTATAGATCTGCTTCAGCAGCGCGTTAATCCTGATGTGTAAACAGAACAAGTGTGCAAATAGGAAAAGGCAGAGCCTTATTTATCCATGTTGCTAAATGGGTTTCTATTGTAGAAAGCATAGACATAAAATATTTTTGTTATGCCGAACAACGACAACCGGGTACGGTACCTGGAGCAAATAGGGCGTCTTCGATGAATAGTTTTAAGGTTCCGTCATTTTGAACATTGTAAATATCTCCGGACTCGCCTGCTTTACGCTCAGCGCTTATACGAACCGTGCCGTCTTTGAACTTGCGTAAATCTACTATTCCGTATTGTGAAAACGGCACTACTTTCAGCTCTTTGGTTTTTAGCTCCGCTGCCATAACAGGGAAATTGGTTTCATCGCACATATCGTTTGCTAGGTAGATTGTCAGCTCTTCAGATACTGTGCATTTTTCCCACTTCATATGCTCCGATACGGTTTGTTTACCCCGAAGGGCGACATTAATCTTTTTGGCAATATCAGAAGGTTGTTGTATTACACGACACGGTCTGGCTTCGCCGTATATTTCTGACGGAACACTCATCCACGAAACGACATCGTTATCAAACCCCAGGTTTTTTATTCTTTGTCTAAAACCTTTATCTTGGATGTCATGGTCAATATCTTGCAATTTCAGTCTGTTGTCCTGAAATGAGAGTACCTTTGCTTTTTCATTATCAAAGTTCTTGGTATAGCCCTTAATAAAAAAGCCTTCTCCGCTTTCGGCAGGAGCTATTTGTTTCATAACAAAAGGTATTGACGCCGAATAGAACATTCGATTGTGAGTATCCACAAAAGTATATCGACTTTCAAACAGATGCATTGCTCCGGGACATGTGTTGTTGACAAATCGTTCTGCAATTAGAAAACGTCTTTTTGCACGTCCGTGTACAATAGCTCCTCTAAACAATCTCTGTCGATTTCCCTGTGTATCGATTTGCTCAATCCAACTGTCTTGGAAATTGCTATCTTTCCAAAAAACGCCATCGGCTTTCGCAAATAACCGCTGCCAATCGATATCTATCGATGCACGCGGAACCCCTGTTTCTCCAAGTATGTCGAGTTCGGGAATATAAATTGTTTTGTCTTTCTTCCCTTTATATACGCTTAGGATATCCAAACGAATAGAGCGAGTCTTTTGGGGGAGGTCAAACTGAATTGATGCAAAATCTAAATGATCCTGCAAAACTGTTTCCCCCTCAGCCTCATCCACACGAATTCGAATATTCTTGACGCGTCCTGAGGCAAAAAAAGACTTTCGCGAATCACCGTAACCCGGGAATAGACGTATACCGGTTACAGAAGCAGCCTTTGGCAACGTAATTTCAACGGTACAAACTCCGCTTGTATCAGGCAAGCATTCCGCACCGGTCAGAAGATTATCGTCTTGCAAAAACACAGCGTTTGCAGCGTCTCTTCCATGCATATGTATTCGTTCGACTAAGAGGGCATAGTTTCGAAGTCGATCATCCAAGGGAACATGGGTAGAGGCTTTCATTGCTAAAGACTGTCTCACACTGACGTTTGACGAAACCGGAACCTCTGAATCCGATACAAGCTTTATTTTTGAAGCAGATTGATCGGAATCAGAATCGGTACAGGGAGAGGAAATCGCAGCGGGTACGTTTTCTGATTGTTTAAAGGTGATGTTATCTGATGGTGATCGGTTGCAGCCCGACGTGGTATGAATTAGGACTACGGCGATAAGAATTTGTTTTAATTTAATTGTGCAAAGATCTTTAGTTCGATTTGATTTATCTGTCTTGTCCATTAACGTATCCTTAGGATTGATCGGCCGATGTTAATTTAGACCATAAAGAAGGCAACTTTGGGAAATACCGATACAACAGTTATTTTTCACAAATCACTGTTTGACACTATCAATCAACGCCTTAAAGGCCTTTTCATATTCGGATCTCATATCTGGAATTTCTGTTTCTGCCTTAACAACGAGACTTTCGGCTTCAGCGATATAAATATCTATAGCGTTTCTCGCTTCCTCTAACTCTTGAATTCTTTTCTTTGTATCTTTCTTTTCCGGTTTGGAAAGTGCCGGATCCGATTCTCTTGTTTTTTCGTCTTCAATGGTGCGGTCCAGGGTTTTCTTTACATTTTTTGCTTCAGACAGCATGCGGGAAATGTTTTCGTATAGAGTAGGTAGTGAAACGAAGACGATGTGAGCAGTAAGCACAATTGTATCTGCTTGGGAAGTGATCTTATCTGTGTTCTTTTTACCAAGAGCCTTTTCATTTCGTTCAATAAGCAGCGCTGTCTCGCCGGCTTCCTGAAGGTATTTCTCAAGACGCTTGTCAACGCTGTCTTTTAGTGCGTAACTGACTGCTCCGTATGTATCAAAAGAACAGTTGCACTCGGCCTTTTCTTTGGCAGAGATAACACCTCCGTTGACGCGACGAGTTATGTCATCTTTTTCTCTGTCAAAAAAGGCTTTTACCGCAACGACCTCAGCGTTTTTTTCCGCAAATGCTTGACCGCGGCCTGTTCGATCAGCTTCGATATAAACGGATTTTAGCACTGCCGGGTCGGCACCGGGCACTTCAGCAACATAGCCTGAAAAAGCATTATCAGCCTCTTTTGCTTTGGAAATCTGTTCCTTATAGGCTGTAGTTGCTGTATTGAGAGCCCATGGATAGGCCGTAGCATAAGGCGATGAATCAGCTGAAGAAACGGTTTCCGGCACAGGTTTCTTGCTTGCGCAGGCTGCTGCGCAAAACGCAAGAATAGAATAAATTGTAATTTTTATAATTTGTTTATTTCCCATAGGTTTAATCAAATCGAAAAACCGACAAATCGTCAAGAGTTCAATCAATGTTGTTTTTTGAATGTGTCTTGACTGAGAAGACAAGGAGGATATAGGGTGCTTCCGTGAGCGGCGATAAATCGCCTTGTTTTGAGTCCTATCGGGGCCTAACAAAAGGGAAAACGGTTGCAAGCCGTTGCGGACCCGCCGCCGTAACCGGATACAATGACCGCGAAGTGCCACTGCGACATAATCATCTCGCGGGAAGGCGCGGTCGGAGAATGACCCGGGAGCCGGAAGACCTGCTCACAAGCTTATAAGATATACGATTCGTCCGCGGTAAAGGCGCATCGTATCTTACGGGTGAAAAACGGCATCCGAACAGCACAGACTGACAGAGGAATAGATATGCCGCACCCAAGAATTGTATGTATATCTCATGACGCAGTTTCGATGTTATCTGAGCTCGATGCTTTGAGTTATTTAGTGGGAAGACCTTCCGGAATTTGCGACGAAAAATTAAAAAGTGTTCCTTCTATCGGAGGATACGGTTGTCCTGACCTTGCAAAGATAACTTCCCTGTCGCCTGACTATGTTATCGGCTATTCAGATTTTCACGCGTCGCTGATCGCTGAATTGGTTTCTAAACATATATCAACAATTGCTCTTAATCATAGCAACATCGAGGGAATATATTCGGCTTTGCGTTTGATAGGAGGCTTGGTTTCTAAATATAGAGAGGCAGAAGAACTAATTGACCGGATACAAAGTCGGGTGTCTGCTGTTGAAACAGATAAACTCACCAATTGCCCTTCAGTGTATTTTGAGGAATGGCCGAATCCCGTTGCTTGTGCGCCTGAATGGGTTTCTCAAATGATTGAGTCGGCTGGAGGTAAAGATATTTTTGCACAAAAAGCTAAAGAGTCAGCTTTTAAAAACCGGTTTATATGTATTGAAGAAGTTGTTCAGCAAAACCCCGACCTAATTTTTGTATCTTGGTGCGGCAAGCCTTTTATACCTGAAACCCTAATCGACAGGCCGGGCTGGAAAGATCTTAGAGCAGTAAAAAACAAATGCGTATTTGAACTGCAAGGAGATATTGTTCTGCAACCCGGACCGCGTTTTGTAGAAGGCTTGGAGTTTATGCATCAAATTATCAAACAAGAAACTGGGAGAATGTGATGAGCCGTAAAAACTTCTTGTTTCTTATTCTATTAGTAACAGCATCAATTGGGTCCTGCTCAATAACCGGAGACAAAGCCGCCTTAAAAGATACAACCTTCGATAACAATATGTCAGAATCAAATGATGCCAATACTCGACAAGAAGAAAAGATATCTTGCGAAAGAATAATATCTTTGGCTCCAAGTATTACCGAAACTCTTTTTGCTCTTGGCTTAGGCGACCGCGTGGTCGGCGTTACCAAATACTGCAAATATCCGAAAGAAGCGAGTTTAAAACCTATTGTGGGCGGTTATGTAGATCCGGCCATTGAGACAATGCTAACTCTTAACCCTTCTGTGGTAATGCTGCTTCCCGAACACGAAGGCATTGCAAAGCATATAAAAACATTGGGTATTCCCACTGTTTCATTGCGTCATCACAGCACTTTGGAAATACTAGAAAGCATATCAACGATAGGAAAAATTTGCGGCACTAAAACAGAAGCTGAAAGCCTGCTGTTTAATCTCCAGGCACAAATAGAGCTTGTAAAAAATGCAACGCGGAAGCTACCCCCGGTACGTACCATGATTACCATGGGCCGCAACATGGGCACAGAAGGTATTAACGACGTTTTTCTTGCAGGAAAAACAACCTACTACAATGACCTAATTGAAATGGCCGGCGGTGTTAATGCCTATACAGGCGAGGTTCCGGTTCCGATGGTTTCAAGAGAAGGTATTATCGGCATGAATCCGGAACTGATAGTCGACATGGTTCCCAAAACAGATCAAGAAAGTACATTGCCTGCTAGTATTGTTGCTGCTGATTGGGGCGAACTTCCTGTTGACGCAGTTAAAAACGGTCGTGTGTTCATTATAGAAGAATCATACGCAGTCGTTCCCGGACCTCGTTTTGTAGAAATCCTAAAAGATCTTGCTCGAATGATGCACGGACTGGAGTTCTAATTGTGACAGAAACTGCAGTAAACATTGACGGACTGTCGCATTTTTTTGGAAGTGTAAAAGTACTGAAGGACATAACTCTTTCGGTCAAAACCGGAGAGTTTGTATCTGTTGTTGGGCGTAACGGATCGGGAAAGTCTACATTGCTTCGTTGTATAACAGGCCTTATGAGAGAAGGAAAAAGCACAGGGAGTGTCAGTCTTTTCGGCAAACATGTTTCCAAAATGTCACGATTAGAAATAGCCAAAACAGCGGCCTACGCTCCCCAATCGCTGTCCGGAACACTTCCGTTTACTGTGTTGGATTTTTTGCGGCTTTCCAGGTACCCGTACGAATCGAGTTTCGGATGGACCAAAGTTGATGACTCACCGGTGCTCGCAGCTTTATCCGAAGTCAAAATGAGAGACGCCGCAAATCGCTTAATGAGCACCTTGAGCGGAGGTGAATGCCAAAAAATAATAATAGCATCCGTCTTGGCTCAGGAAACGCCTATTGTGCTGCTTGATGAACCGTCAGCATTTTTAGATTATCGGCATGCTTCTGAGATAGGACGTACACTTAGAACGATAAATAGGCGAAATAAGCGAACGGTTATAATGATAACTCATGACATCAATAGAGCTTTTTGCCATAGCGACAGAATAGTTGCCCTCAAAAAAGGAGAATGCATTTTTGACAGCACTCCTAATGATTTTATGAACGAAGAAGTTCTTTACAGAATATTCGAAGAACATTTTGTTTTGGCTGCCCACCCAAAAAACGGTTTGCCCATAGCTGCACCTTTGGAAACAGAATGAAGAATAGTGTTTTAATCACAATTTTTACTTGGCTTCTTGCTGCAATGCTGTGCGTTGTCGTTGTGGGTTTATTATCAACATTGGGCGGCAACAGCGGTTTTATTATTCCGTTTTTGTCAGATATTACCGATACATCTCACAAGGTGTTTTGGCAAATAAGATTGCCTCGAAACACAGCAGCTTTTTTGGCAGGTGCCGGCTTATCGATTTCGGGTGCTGTGTTTCAGGCGTTATTTCGCAATTCCTTGGCCACCCCATACACTTTGGGAGTAGCAAGCGGAGCAGCTTTCGGGGCTGCTTTGTATATTCAAACAGGTCTTATGTCCTTTGCCTTTTTCGGTATGGGTATAAGAGCGGCAGCAATAGCCGGAGCGCTTGTCTCCATGATTTTGGTATACGGAATTGCTAGACGAAAACAAACCCTTGAACCTGCGAAAATGCTGCTGGCAGGTGTGGCGGTTAGCTTTACCTTTTCAGGGCTAATGCTTTTTGTTCACTACCTGTCAGATTTTGCAGGTTCTTTTAGAATTGTAAGATGGATGATGGGAAGTCTTGATGTAGTCGGTTTTGATCCTGTAATTGAGCTTGCCGTTGTCCTGGCAATATGTACAGGTGTAATGCTTTTTCACGCTCGGGCATTGGACCTTTTCTGTGTGGGTGAAACTCAGGCAATGTCGCGAGGTCTCAATGTAACGCGAGTTCGAGTAGTCCTGTTCGCTGTAACTTCGATCTTGGTCGGACAAATTGTATCAATAACCGGTCCCGTCGGTTTTGTGGGAATGATGGTACCCCATGTTTGTAGGAGAATTATTTCTCCTAAACACAGAATACTTTTGCCGTCTTCATTTTTAGCAGGGGGAGTGTTTTTGTCACTGGCCGACACCTTCGCTCGAACGGTAATTGCCCCCTCTGAAATACCCGTGGGGGTAATAACTTCTCTTGTAGGCGGCCCGTTTTTTTTGGCTTTGCTAATAAAAAATGACCGATGGGAAATGTAGCAGTATCATATATTCACGATGACCTTTGGTAGAATATAGAGTTGTCCGTATGTACTTCTATTGCGCGGTCTGTTGCAACGAGATGTCTTAAGTAGGCCATTGTTTGTGTAAAAGCAAACCATTGAGGAAAAAACCTCGGTCTTTTTTCTGCTATATGTGTGCTTAGAGAGAACGCCGATTGCGGAATATCGCTTAGTCTTTCAAATACCAATTGAAGCTCTTTTTGTAGATGGACTTCTATTTTTGAAGCAGAGATATGTAAACACTTTTGATGTGCACCGTGCCCTGACAGCGGCAACATATCAGAGTAGTTTCGCAGACGTCGCAATGATACGATAAACTCTCCAAACAAATCCGGAGTATCATCACTCAACCCTCCGGATATGTAGGTTGCGCGAGGAGATATAACGCAATCACCGGTAAAGGCGATCTTAAGGTGTTCACAGACCAGACAAAGATGTCCCTCTGTATGCCCCGGCGATAGTACGGTATTAAAGGAGAGTCCCCCCAGTGATATACATTCTCCATCATTAACTGTTATGTCAGGAGTTACTGCTTCACCCAAATTTCTAAAATAATTGTATGCAGCTAATGATGCTCTTGAGATGTCATCAGGTACACCGTGACGACGACTGAGAAGAAGACGTTCATTATCAGTCTCAGGATGCAAATAATAGTCTCTAAGACTCTCTGCGTCTGCAGCAGACATCATAACCTTTGCGCCTTGCTGTTGAAGAAAACGGGCAAGTCCTGCGTGATCTGCATGATGGTGAGTTAAAAATAACGTTTCTATATCACTAAAGCTCAAACCGAAATTATGAAGAGTCTGTGACAATATTTTTATTCCGGCTTCATCTTTGACTCCGCAATCAACCATCGCAACTCCTTTGGAACCGCGGATAATGTATGCATTGACTGCACCGAGCATTGCGTGCATAGGAAGCGATACTGTTTCTATATAATTAGAATATGACATGTTATTGATTTTGAGGAAGAGGTACGATTAACAGCATTTCTTTCTCGGATAAGTTTTTAATGTTTAAAAAATGTGAATATGGAATATCTGTTATTCGATAAACAATTCGTTCTTTATCAACACCCAAAGAAATCATTTTCTCAGACAAGTCCGACGCTCTTTTCTCTGCTTTTTGCAAAGCTGACGCGGACGGCTTATTAGAAAAGGAAAGCAAAACGACAAAAGCACAGGAGTTCAATTTGCCCAGCATGTTGCGGTTTATCAGAAGATCATTCAGTTGTGTTAAAAATCCAATTTCGTAATATGAATACACAATACCCTCTTTGTCCAAAACTGAAGAAATATCGGCTTCTATATCCGTGCGTTTTGACTTTTCAGAAAAATTCCATGCCTCCGAAATTAACCGGTAAACTGTTGCTCCAATGCGTTCTGCATATTCTTGAACCGCAGCCGGGTCTGCCGACTGCTGAGCTTGCCGTGCCGATGCTATGTCGTTCAACACCTTGGACATTGAGTCTTCTGATATAAAACCTGTATTAATAAAAAGTTTTAACAAATCACACAAAAGCTCAGCTCTTTCTAAGATATGCTTACCGACTGACAAACGAGCTTCTTTGACTTTTGAGTTTTTGAATCGAGCTGTGTGTTCTTCTGAAGCGGCTGCTTTCCTTTTGGTTTCTTCTACTACTGAGAGCAGGTGTTTGCGCAGTCGTTCTCGCTCTAGGAGTTGTTCTTCTTGAGAAATCGTGTTGTCAAGCAATGTCAGCTCTTTTGTTAATAACTCATATTCGCTTTGAGCCGATTGGTAACGACTGAGCAAAGCTTGATTCTCTAAAATGCTTCGGTTCAGATCATCTTTGAGAATTTCCAGGTTTGAGTTGTTTTGTTCTTTTGCAATAGTCGTCAAAGACTGACCGCACGCCGCCTGAAACAATAAGAAAGCAGGCAACGTAAAGGAATAAATAGATGCCGAAACTCTCAAGGCGCATCCCCGTTTGATATTATCGGTTCATTAGAAGTAGGTTCTGCACCTGATGTTTCTAGATCATTTTGATTTTTAGGCGCATTCAGCTGTTCCGATTGTTCTTTTTTTGCCTTGATTTGCAAACGTATTTCTTCTGACCGTTTTTTTAGGTTGTCTATATCAAAAGACAATCTAGCGTTTTCTATACGAATGTTGATTATCTGCAGCAACAACTCCAAAGTTTCTAAAATTCTTCCTGCATCTTTTAATCGGTATGTTGCAAGATTCATTGAACCTTCAACTATGAGACGCTCAACCGATAATATTTCTTTTTTAACAAATTTTGAAAACGGAGAAGCTTTTAATGTTTGGAGTTCACGACTATGTTTCTCAAACGTATTTTCTCCCGGAAGTCTTATGCTCTTAGACGACACAGCTGTCTCGTCTGTTGCTCCTGTTAAAGGAATAAAACTAAGGAAAATAACGACTATTGCAGAGAACATATCGGTTGAATTTTACTTTATCTGCTTGAGAGCTTGCATGCTTTTGACTCTACAAATCCGGGTGTTTTTTTTCGCGAAGCCTTAGTTCTTCTCATCGTCTTCGATCAAGAAATCATCATCATCTAACAGTAAATCAGAATCTTCTGCTCCGTCGTTATTATCATCAACCTGTTCGCCGCCCATTACAGGCCAAGGAGCATCGTCTTCGGCAATTGAAGTATCTTCTATCGGAAGTTCGTCCGATGAACTCAAAGTGTCATTCTCACTGTCTTCGTCCGCCTCGACCGATTCGTCCTCTTGGTCCATTTCATCTGCTGTGTCCGTTTCGCCCTCTTCGTCCGTTTCGCTCTCTTCGTCCGTTTCGTCCTCTTCTTCCTCTCCGTCTGCTTCGGCCAATGCCTTCTCTTCAGCTTCATTGGAGTTATCCGATGATGAATTGTTTTCTTCTGACATAGGTTCTTCTTCAACAGGATTGTCAGGAGGAGGAGGCATTGAAATCAAAGCTTGTATATCTTCATCATCATCTTCAGCGGAATTATCATCCTCTGTTTCCTGTTTTCGTACATCTCCCTTTGTAAGTCTATCGATCGCAGCAACCGCATCTTTGTCATTTGGCCAAATGGTAAGAGCCTGTTCATACCAATCTTTGGCTTCGTATCGGTTGCCGATTTCATTCTCCCATACTGAGCCGATACGAAGTAAGATGTTTTTCTTAGCCTCATCATCAGAGGTGTTGTCTAGTTGTCGCTCAAGGATGTTGACCAAATCATTCCATTTGCGTGAGATTTCATAGTGTGAAACCAAAGCCTCATATGCCCGCGTATCCGAAGAGTCGAGTTGGATAATCTGCCAATAATGTTCTGCTGCTTCTTCCGGCTGTTGTAGATGCTCTTGAAGTATTCTGCCTCGCCGTCTATGAAGGGCGACTGCAACTTCCATATCAAAAGTTTCATCCAGCACATCTTGATAATGATCGACAAGCCCTCTCCAATTATTGTCTCTGCCTGCCAACTCCTCTAGTTTGTCGAGAGTTCGATCATCCTTGGGATTAACCGAGAGGTTTTCTTTTAACACCTCAAAAGCAGCATTGAGATTTTTTAGCTTGTCCAGGTATATTTCGCTGATTTGACACAAACACATAAAAAGCTTGTCTGTATCTTTTTTATATTCATCTGACAAAGCACGATATGTCTCAATAAGGCGATTCCAGTATGTTCCCGACTCAGACGGCACAAGGTCAGCCTCCAAAGAGGCTATTTCGGCCCAAAGCTTTTCGGTGTTTTCTTTTTCAAACGGATCCAGTCTAAGTGCATCTAAAATCATTACCAGAGCAGCATCTGTGTCACCCTTTTTATCTTTCAGCATCGCGGCGGCGCGAAGCTTCAAGGCAACTTTCTTTTCCATTTCAGATGTCAAATTGGCACATCCGTTATAAATACGAACCAAATCATCCCATCTCTGTGATATTTGGCCTAATTCTTCGACTTTTTGAAGCAGTTCGTCGCTATCAGGATCCAACTCAAACGCTCTAATGCTAATTTCGAAAGCGTCTGACGGTCTATTAGCTTTATCTTTTAACACATTAGCATAGCGAACCAGTAGATCGATTTTTTTGGTTTTATCTTCTATTCTATTTGCCAGCACACCGTAAACAGTAGACAATCGCTGCCAATTTTGAACATTAACAGCAAGTCTGTCCACCATATCCAAAAGTGTTTCGTTATCAGGTTCTAAACCGAACGCGCGTAAAACAGCCTCAAGTGCTTGAGCCGGATTATTTAGATTATTTTCTAGAATATCAGCAGCCTTGAGCCACCATTCAACTTGTACTGCAGGAACGGTTGACTTTTTGGTCATCAATCCGGCCAAATCAATCAGCTCTTTCCAAAGTTCCATTCGACGGGCAGCCTGCTCAACTTGGCTGACAGCTTCTTCTAGATGGCCTAGTTTGTCGAGTATCTCAACATACCAAGTCCAAGCTTTTTTCTTATCGGCCAGATTGTTTTCGCAGATTGTAGCGCCTTTTGTAAGAAAACCAAAACGTACCTGATCATCTGATGCGGATTTGGCTCTGGCATATAACAATTTAAGGAGCTTGTCCCATTGGCCGAGTTTTGTATAAACGTCTTCGAGCGCTTCAAGAATTGCGACATCCTCTTTATCAATCTGTACTGCTTTCTCGTAAGCATCCATCGCTCGTTCTATGTCTTTGAGTTCTTGTGTACACCAGGAACCCAAAGTAAGAAGCATTGACTTTGACAATGTAGGATTCTGTGAGTAGGAGATGCGTTGGTCCAGCAAATCAGCTGCTTCTGAGAATCGGTTTTCCGCTACTAGAATTTCTGTCAATAGATTCAAAGTAGCATCGTGAGACGGGTCTACCTCTTTTAAAATTCTTTCAAGTTCGGATATTGCTGACGGCCTGTTTGAAAGTTTACTGTCAATTGTTACTGCTCGATTGTAAAGAATATCTGCGCGTTGTTTATGATCTTCGGCATAGGATGCTTGCTGTTCCAATACGTTGACGAATGAATCCCATTGCTCGTTGCGCTCATAATATCTACTAAGAGCACCGAGAGATTCGGCATCAGGTTGAATTTCCAGCACAGCCTTCCACGATTCCATAGCATCGCTTTCTCTGTGCAGCGGTCCTTCCAATACTCTGGCGCACTCTCTGTACAATTCGGCCTGTTCTGCTCGATCCGCAGAGGCTTCGATGCGCTTTTTTAGAGATGCTGCCAACGATTCCCAATTCTCGGTTTTTCTGTGTATATCTATCAAACTATCCATTGCCTCGATATCATCGGGTATCATGGACAGTAGTGTATTTAGAGCATTGACAGCACCTTGCATATCGCCAAGTTTCTCCAATGCACAGTTTGCCTTTTTTCTTATTAATTGAGCTTTTTCATCCAAAGAAGGAGCGGCATGGATGCTAAGCTCCAATACACTCATTAAACGACTCCAGTTTCCGCACTCCTCGTCCAATGCGGTTAGAAAAGCCAGAACCTCCTGATCTTCTTTTGAAAATGCCAACAGTGCCTTGGCTTGTGTATAGGCATCCTCCGGTCTGTTCAAGTTTTCTCTCAATACTTGGGCACATCTAAAAAGGAGGTCTCGTTTTTCTGCTTTGTTTTGGGTAAGGTCAGCGCGCTTTCTCAATAGTTCGGTCATCTCATCGAATTTGGATGATTTAAAATACAAGTCTTCCAATGCTTCGATTGCGCTCATGTCATCAGGCATCAAGTCCAAAACATTTCTATATGCATCGGTTGCAGCTTCGAAATCGCCTAGATGTAAGAAATATATGTCAGCCAATTTTCGATAAGCTTCGACTTTTTTTGTTCGGCTTTTGGTGGTCTCAATTTCCTGAACCAAAAGAACCTGAAGAGAAGACCAATCCTCAACCTTTTCAAATAATCTGATCAGTGCTTCAACCGCATCTCTTACCTTGGGATCATTTTCTTTGATTTGATTCCATGCTGTTATGGCACCGTAAATATCTCCGAGTTGTTCCTCTGAAAGTCTAGCTGCCTCTCTTAATCTTACTGTTTGAACAGCCGGCGGAAGATGAGGAGAACCGGCGGAACGAAGCAGCAAGTCCCTAAGAGATGACCAATCACTTCGAGATCGAAAACGTCTTTCCAAAAAAGTAATAGCTTTTTGATCATACGGAAATAAATCCAATACCTGCAACAGACACATTTCTGCAGAAGCTTCATCTCCAATACGTCTGGCACGATCAGATGTTTGCCTCAAAGTTTCTGCGAAAATTTCATCTGTCATTCCCGGTTCGCGAATCGGCATCGCAATTGTATTGTGAGCCGATTCTGTCGGAGCAGGCTCTTTGTGAGGTGCGACAACAGACTGCTGTTGATCAGCAGCGGAGGCGGCGAAAATAGATTGTTGTGCTGTCGACGAAGAATCAAACATAGAGCCCTGCTGCCGATCAAAAATTGTCTCTGCTTCATTCAACAATTGTCCGCTCTTTGAAATGTTTACTGCTGGAGGAACAGAAGGAAGAGGCGGAGAAGGAACCGATGAATGAGAACCCGGTGAAGAAGGAATCGGAGGTGCAGGGATAGAGGATGCAGCTTTTTCAGGACTTTCTTCCTCCGAAAGCAATGACTGATAAGGTTCTTCACTCCCAAGCACCTGAAAAGATTCGTCCTCTGCCTGAATGGAAGCTCTCCAATGTGCAGCGCGAACTTCGTCTTTTAGATGAATCTGATAAATACTTGAAAGACGAGAGATAACAGTGTTTCGCATATTTTGGTTAGGAATCTTGGCGATAATTTCTTCATAAGTTGCCGCCAATTGACTAAAATTTCCGGTTGCCTCGGCATTTTCTTCCAGAAAATCCAGTGCCTTTGTAGAAGTCGGTGTTGAAATAACGGCCTGTACAGCCAACTCCACAGCTTCCATTCCTGACGCATCTGC
>CAYWLQ010000009.1:0-67563 GCA_964458775.1 uncultured Myxococcales bacterium
AGGGCGTTTTCATATTTTTTACTCAACTCCAAACTTGTTTTGGACAGTAGTGATAAATTTATTATCAGGTGTGATATTACGGGAGGAGGAAAAAGAATTGAAAATCAGCATCTATGATTGGTTTTTCTGCAACCTGAGGGTCTACTCTTACTTGTTTTGTGGTGCGACTATATTGGACGGGGGTGATTCACCGCCTGGACCGCTCCATACGTGTTCACCTCCAGCAATATCTATAGTCATGTGGTTCCTCGCTCTTACATAATACCAATACTGCTGACCCGGCGTAAGATCGGTATCGGTATACGAAGTCTGTTCCGTTGCGGCAAAACGCTCAAAGTTTTTCCCATCGGTACTTCTTACTACAATGAAATCTATCTTGTCTACTTGACCTTTCGGTAATGACTTGCTCGTCCAAGTCAGCTTTCGTGTCGTTTCGTTCACTTTTACAACACTCAAATCTGTCGGTGCATTTTCCGGAAACCTCGTGTTCCAGTAGCGTACCTCTGCAGGAATACGGTTTGGATTATTCCCTCCTCCTGCCTTCATAAGATCTCCACCATAAGGCGGCCATTTGAAATCGCCAAACCACGCTGGTTTCTTAGGCAAGTAGTAGGAGTTGGGTATATTGTGATCCGGTATGTCCGGATCCCATTCAAGACCAATCCTATTCTCTACAGTGTAGTTGCCATGCACAATTGCATCTTCACTAGGCGTAATAAAATTATGGGAAGATTCCCATTTCGTCTTATCCAGTTGATTTCCAATTATATTCGCCCCAATGGTTCCTTCAAAATAGATTCCAGCCATAACTGTTTTATCACGCAATATTGTCATCGGTAGAAAATTCTGATTCCGGTAGTGCGCGTGGTTATTGCCTTCAATTAGCCACTGATATGGATCGTTAAAATTATGTCCTTCGATATCATAGTGATGGTTGTAATTACCTGCTTTTATTGATTGCCAGACAAAATTGTACGCAATAACGCCACCTCCGGATCCGTACGCATGAACAATCGCAGGCGAAAAAAAGTCCAGTGCGTTATTAACAACAAGAATATCCGTTGAACCGTTGACGATTATTCCATAGCCCAAGTCTCTCCCGCTATCCGCTTCCTCCTGAGTGTGGTGAAAATAATTCCCCCTAATTTCAGAACGGTAACAATCACTCAGTAGGATGGTATAGATTTCCGTTTGCACCATGTCACGAAAAGCGCCTGATGTCTCACAATCCCTCAGCCAACAGTGGGCGCATCGTATGAATCTAGTTTTGGTAAACAGTTTATTTCCAGATATTCCCTTAATATGAATTTTCTCGATTCCTGCCCCGGTTAATAGATCTACTTTTGCCACGCTCGTAAAACTTGAATATAGATCCGTATTGAAAGTCAGAGTGTTCCTATTTATAGATTCTACTTCTGTATGCTGTGTAGGCCAATTTCTTCTTGTACGACCGTCCGGTTCGACAATATCATCCAGATTGCTCATTTGCACATAATCCCCAACACGAAAAGACGATACATCACTTACCGTAATAGTGTTCGACCCTTTATCACCACCTGCCGTAATGTTGGTATAATTCAGAGATGCATTCCAGTGATCATTTTTTACATCAAATAGAATGCCTTCACCATCAGATTCTACGGTTGTTTTGTCAGAGCCTTCGCCTCGTACAACAATCCCCTTCCTTATCATAACCCCTGTACTCAGATAATATCTCCCCGCAGGAACTAAGAGTGCCTGGCCCGGTCTTGTTGCATCTATTGCTTTCTGAAAAGCATCTCTATTATCAGTTTTATTCGGAGTGTGGCCATCTGCCACAGCACCAAAATCCAACACACTATGCTGAACAGGATAATCGGGTATACCGCAGGGTATACCCGGTTGCCAGTCTATCCTCCTATCGGCAGGCACCGGCGGTCCGTCTGGTATCTTCAAATGACATCCATCGGAACTATTATCGGATTCGGTATCAGTATCTCCATCAGCATCCGCATCGCCGCCATTTGTGTCTCCGGTTTCATCTTCCCCCTCGTATGATTTCGGTAGCCCCTGCGATCCTGAGCAGCCTATAACACACAGAATTAATACTGAGCATATTGGTGGTTGTGAATTCATCTTTTTTGTTTTGCAGTGCATATGGAACACCTTTGCCATGCGAGCGTTGTTTTTTGACTAACTGATTGCACTTCGATAAGTATAGCTTTTTTAGTTCATAATTCCATGAATTTTCATATCAACAGAAAAAGAAAAGTTATATTCAATTTTGCAGGGAATGACACATGTTCACAAATCTCATACTTGCAAAGAAAGTTAGTTTAATTTAGTTTTGTTTTCTGTTTTGCAATTTTACAAAACGATAGCAACTTGGCATGAATTCCGATAATAGCCTATTGCAAAAGGAGAATACCGAAATACGCAATCTAGCCCCAGCTTCTAGCCCCAAAGCCTTCTCAAAATTTGTATGTGTTACTGTGCCTGTGTTCTCTTTGATAATGCTGTTTCTTACTGGTGTCATAGGGGTCGGACGAGGGGAGGACTCAAGGTGGGTAACAATAGCCGGTGGCGTAGATCTACAATATCTTTATGCAGCAGGAGAAAGCTGGCTGAACTTAGAATCCCCGTACAACCCCAAAGCATATCAAAAGTACATTTCAGAGTATTTTGATAAATCCATTCCTGGAGTTTTCGCGTATCCGCCACAGATATTTCCTGTGTGTCTAATTTTGGCTATTGGAACGATACAAACTGCCAAAATACTGATGCTTTTGTTTAACTTAGCATCTCTTATTGTACTTACTTTTTTGACTTTCCTTATTTTTGATCATGTCCGCCGACCTTCAGAACACAAAAAGAGTCTATGTTTTTGTCTCAGTACAGCTTTGGCGTTTGCGTGCATAGTAGGCAACCCCTTTGCATCACATGTTGTATGGATGGGACAAACGACGCTGCTCACTGCTGTTTTCTCGGTCGGGGCCTGGTATGCAATGCTTAAGAATAAGGAGATTACAGCGGGAATACTATTTGGGCTTTGCACGATAAAGCCTCAAGTTGCTCTGTTTTTTTTGTTGTGGCTTGTGCTGGATAGAAAATGGCGAGTGATTGCCATTGCTGGAATTACAGTCGTTTGTTGTTCTGCATGGCCGATGTATACAAGCGGCATTATCGATACATGGACAGCATGGGCCGGCTCTATCTTTGCTTATCAAAACGATTGGCAGACAGATCTAACATTTAAACATGTATTTGGTGTCCGAAGTCTACTTCTACAATTTGGGGGCTCTTGTCCATCGCTTGTTCCTGTTGCGTTAATTATATTGTTAATTCTCTTCCGCTATAGAAACAGGTTTTATCAAGATATATTACCGGGGGTATTCTTCTCAATTTCATTGAGTTTTGTCTATGCCCATGACTACGACTTGGCCGCATGTGCTATTATCGCAACGCCTCTAATATTCCAAATTCAGTCTCGTCCGGTATTCCAGATAGTTGCCGTTGTTAGCTCACTTTTTCTCTTTTTTCCTCAACGTATCTGGATTTACTTAGGTTTTGACTGGGCAGCTAGAAGCAGAGAAGTTGCATTGATTGTCCTCACTTCATTGTTGTTTTTTTCGATGTCAAAGCACTCCTCAAATTCATCTTCTCACATTGGAAAAACCACTACACGCTCAGGTAAATTGGAAGTATAATTTGATTTCAAAACAATGAACTATATTAACACATCTCATATGTTAGCGGCAACGGGTCTACCGTTGCATATTTACGCTAGAACACTCCTTAATGAAACTGAAATAGATGCCGCAATTATCTAATATTTTAAACGCAATAAAAAGGATATTTTCAAACTATGCTGTCTTAAGCATAGGGATTATCCTGTGCATTGCGGCAATTTTTTGGAATGCACTTAGGATTTATAACAGTTCCGATATTTGTCATGTTTCTGGCGCATGGCTGACTCTAGCGTCCGATTTTGCAAACGGTATTTTCTATCGAGATTTGTATGATAATTCCACTGGATTTGGAGGCACGAGGTTTTTCCCTCTGCTTTTTATTATGCAATCTGGGATTTTCTTTTTTGGTATGGATACTTTAGTCGGAGCCCATCTAGTGTCTATTGGCATCGGAGTACTATTTCTTGTTCTTCTCGTAAAGTTTATGTTCCGCCTAACTGGTGATAGGGCAATAGTTTTTGTATTGTTAGGCCTTTTGTTTTTTACCAAACCCTTTATCATGGCCGTCGGTACCGCGAGAGGCGACTTACTTCCAGTTTTATTGAACATTGTCGGCATCTATTTTGTACTCTATAACAAATCTCAAATTGAAAAACGGCTTTTAATTGCTACCATCTTCTTTTTGTCGGCTCTATCCGCCAAATTTACATCTATAAACGGTATAACAAGTGTTGTCATCTGGCTGTGGATGCAAGGTGACAAAAGATTATCGATAAAACTATCTGTCATTTACACAGCCGGTGTTTCGTTGATGCTCGTATTTTTCTATGTATCATCCGGCGGTAGATTTCTCGAAATTTTTACCACTTGCGCGACCGCAGACACTTCGCTTTATTTTATTTTGTCTGCACCGGTTAGATTTGTAACAAAGTTTTCACCCTATGATTTTTTTTCCACAGTACTTTTCTTGTGGGCATTGTTTTACTCCAGAAATAACACTACTAATTCTCCGGAAAAAAGCTTGGTATTCTGGTACTTTGTTACATCGATAATTCAAACAGTCATTGTATACTCTTCTCCGGGTACAATTGAAAATCATCTTATAGACATGGTAACCGCCTCTTTGTTGTTTATTGCAATACATCGTAACGAACACAAATTTTACAGAAAAGATTTGGTTCCTTTTTGGATGGGTATATTTTGTTTATTGGCAGCAATTGGTATGATGCGCCATGATTTCAACTCTCTTCTCAAAGGCAAAGGCAGATATCCTACCGAATTGATATCATTTTTAAATAATTATAACTCTATATTGAGTGAAAACCCAACTATCCCTTTGATTGCCGGCAAAACAGTCTTTTTGCAGGATGCATTTATGTACCGGCTGTTTGTCAAAACCGATAAGACCGCAGAAGCTGAGATGCACCAACTTCTTAGTAAAAAGAAATTTGAAGTTATTGTCCTCATGTATAATGCAGCCCATCCATTTCAAACTAACTGGTATAGTGAAATTCATTTTGGGAGTTCATTTATTGAGTTGTTAAATCAAAACTATAGATATTCAAAACAGATCGGAGAGCATTACATATATTTGCCAAATGGTTCAATTGGAAACTGATAAGAGTCTCTGTGGCTGGCTTTGTTATGTAAAATTGATGATTTATTTTAGCAATTTGGCAAATCTTGCCTGAATCTTTTCAGGTAATAGCTTAATTATAAAGATTTTATCTTCCTTTCTAAAAATCAGTACCCAAATAGCGAACAAAATCGCAATACCGGCAATCATGCTTGAAACAGCCAATCGAGCCCAGCTGTCAATATTGAATAATTTGACTGGCAGCGCGAAAACGATAACAACAGGGATTGACAGCAAGGGATACAGCATGGGCCTTAAAATCGTGCTTAGTTTTTCATTCATAATCTTTGCAGCATATATGGGTTTGATTATACAACTATCGATTGTAAACATGATCATGCCTGATATTGCGATACCATAAATGCCAAGAGCAGTGAAATATGAAAGAAATACGGCAATAGCAACGTAAATAAAACCGCACACTAGCGATTGAATTGCAGGCGTTTTTACTCTATTGAAAGATATGAAAACGGTACCCAAAGAAACAGTTGAAACATGAAGCGGCAACATGACGAGCATGAGACTTAGGAGCATCCAGGTATGGGAAAACTCTTCACCTACCCAGATAGTCATTAGATTGTATGATTGAACTACTAAGACACCACAAACAATTGACATGAATACGCCGGTCGATTTGATTGACATTGTCACGACATATTTTAAGCGCTTCAAATCATTCCGTGCATATGCTGCCATAATAAGCGGCATGACGAGCGTAGACAATACCGAAACTACTGACATCACAGCGTTTAGCCATTGCTCCGCGACTGCCCATTCACTGGCTTCAACCACACCAACAAAACGATTGGCAATAAGTATATTCGAACGGGAATATAGCAGAACACCTACCAAACTAACAATACTCCAAACCGACATGCGTAGAATTTCTCGGAGTTTTTCTTTGTCAAAGATTCGTGGTTTTATAACCATCTCAGGTGTTAACTTACGCCAGTAATAAACTCGAATAATATTAGCCAAAATTGACACAATAAGTAACGACAATCCAGTGTAGAAAATTTTTGGAGCATCAAACGTGAAGAATAGAACTATTAAAACTGTGCGCCCGATATGTTTGAATATCTCTACACCCTGTTCAACATCCAACCTATTGTTAGCAAAGATAGGAGCTGTAAATACTGCGCATCCTACATTTAATACAAAGGCGATCGATGAAAAGAGCATTAGGGAAAAAAAATCGTCTTTTAACTCTAGCGGAATAGTAAATATTTCCCCAAGACTGTAAAGTATAATCGTCCATACAGGAATTTGGATTATAGATAAAACTAAGTTGGCTCGAAGGGCAGTATTAAAAGTATTATTTCCTTCAATCCAATCCTTTCTTTGTATATCAACTATTAGGAACCGAGAAGTTGCACCGTTAATTGAATTTGTAATAAATATTATATACTCGGACAGCATATAAGCCATGGGTACAAAACCGTACGCAACTTTTCCCAGATGATTTACCAGATAAGTAGTAAGCCACATTCCAACTACAATACGTGACGCTACGCCGATGACAATTAAGAGTAAATTCTTAAGAACTTGTTTTTTTTCAGATATTCTTTCAGACATTCTCTGAGACCTTTTGTATGAAAACGTTTTACAACGCAATTGGTGGAATGGCTTATCGCAATATGATTAAAATGAGTGTATTTTTTGAAACTCTGCTTTACAAAAAGCAATCGTATCATATGGAGATACTAAAACTCAAATGCCGCTCTAATATCATTTAGTCTAGTTAAAGATTTCGAAGAAATAGAGACCGCTACATGATGTTCTTTCATTTTCTTTTTAAATTCTACCAGGCCTGCAAGACTCAAAGGTACATGATCGTAATAGTCATGAGTGTGCTTTACCGGATCGTTGTAGTGTCCGGAGTTGTCTAATCCCAAAACCTGCGATACGTAAATGCCGTAAAGAGTATATTCTGACAATCTGAGTTGACCGCAAAGAACCCTTTGCCAACTTTTGTTTTGTTTTATTTCTATAGTATGAAACATACTTTTAAGAATTTGTTTTTTCCAAAAAATGAAAGGCGCTACGTAAATATCTGATATCGTGTTGAAACCATTTAAGTTAAAAATATCAGCAGAAGTTCTTTGCCAAACGTCAAATTCAGGAATGCTATTTTTCAATGGTTCACAGTATAGGCTGATATTATCCTCTCTTACAAAATTTTCCAAACAAAACTTCTTTACGAAAAAAGTATCTGAGTCAATGATTAGGAAAAAGGGCTCCGGCAGCAACTCACCTATGGATAGCTTCACAATTTGTTGTCTTATCCA
This sequence comes from uncultured Myxococcales bacterium, assembly GCA_964458775.1. Taxonomy (GTDB): domain Bacteria; phylum Myxococcota_A; class Polyangia; order JAAYKL01; family JAAYKL01; genus CAYWLQ01. The sequence continues at coordinate 7,593 of CAYWLQ010000009.1, forward strand.
ACCTCTCACAGGTAGTGTTTTGAGGCTCAAGTACCATTTTTTTGAAATAGGAAAGGGAATAATCCATCTAGGTAGGAAATCTTCCTGAAATAATACTTTTGTACGATATGATTCCAAATGTCTAAATAGATAGTAGTCATTTTTTGGAACAATCAAATAGTGTATTATTGAATCTTCTACATATCTATTCACGCTATCCACAAGTAATCTACATGGTTCATAATCAATGTGATAGCTGGGCGTTACAATCGCTAGTTGTGTCTTATCAATAGGCAAGGAAACTACTCCTTTTTAAAAATGGCTTTTTAGTTAAGTACACTTTTATTGCCACGTCAACAAAGAGAGAAATTACATATTCATATCTTTAATGAATTCAAATCTTGAAAAAATCAATTTCTGGTGTGCCGGTCTGAAATTGTTCGATAAAAAGTGATTTAGGGGAAAGTGTCTTGCAATCATCAAGAAGAAGAAATAGATATAGCAAACAGTGCAAAAACACTTCAAATTTGATTTCAAATGAGTCAAAAGCGCTGAAAGATTAGACAATAGATTCTCCATGGGCCGGAGGGCTCAGAGCTAACAATTTGTACGGAGGACAAAAATGGATATAAGCGTATTTGGACTAGGATATGTAGGCGTCGTGAGCATGGCTTGTTTGGCTTCCAGAGGACATCGAATGATAGGTGTCGATGTCAATTCAACAAAAATCGATTTGATCAACGACGGGAAGTGCCCGATCGTGGAAAAGGATCTTCCTGAGCTTTTGTTGCTGGGAAAGCAAAAAGGGCTCATTTCAGCAACAAACAGCGCTGAAAAAGCTATTGCCGAATCAGTGTTGTCTATTATTTGTGTCGGTACTCCCAGTAGGGCAAACGGCAGCCTTAATACATCATATCTGGAGAACGTATGTAAAGATATCGCCTTATGCCTGAAAAACAAGGGAGCAGAACATATCCTTGTTTTTCGCAGCACCATGCTGCCGGGGACGGCGATTGATACAGTCATCCCGCTCCTTGAAAAACATTCCGGTTTGACCGAAGGAAAAGATTTTCACGTTGTCTTTAATCCGGAATTCCTTCGGGAAGCCACCGCAGTTTTCGATTTCAACAATCCGCCCAAAACCGTAGTGGGCGGAAGAAATCCAGCCATTGTGCTGAAAGTGCTGGATGTCTATCAAGGCATTCCCGGGCCGATGATCGGCACCACTTTAGAAGCGGCTGAAATGGTCAAGTATCTGGACAACAATTTTCATGCGTTAAAAATTACGTTTGCAAATGAAGTCGGCCATATTTGCAAAAAGCTGAATATTGACAGTCATAAAGTAATGGAAATCTTTTTACAGGATACCAAGCTGAACATCTCAAGTTACTACCTGTGGCCGGGTTTTGCTTTCGGCGGATCTTGTCTTCCCAAAGACCTCAGAGCTGTCACCTACTTGTCAAAAATGCTCGACCTGGAAACACCTATGCTCAATTCGATGATGATAAGCAACCAGGCCCAAATTCTTGCCGTAATCAAACGCGTAATCGCTCACGGTAAAAAGAAAATCGGAATCGCCGGTTTTAGTTTCAAAGCCGGGACCGACGATCTGCGTGAAAGTCCGATGATTGAGGTAATTGAAACATTATTGGGAAAGGGATACGACCTCAAACTCTACGACAAGAATGTCAATCTTGCCAGATTGATGGGAGCAAACAAGGACTACATCGAAAACCGAATTCCGCATATCGCTTCTCTGATGGTCAGCACACTGGATGAAATTATTGCAGACAGAGAGTTGATCATCGTCGGTAATCGCGCTGAAGAATTTACCCGGTTGTTGACGGTGTGCAGAGAAGACCAAATTATTTTTGATTTGGTTAGAATTGGAAATCAAATCAACTCAAAGGCGGGATATGATGGAATTTGCTGGTAAGAAAGTTCTTATTGTTGTCGAAAATTTGCCGAGCCCGTTTGATCGCCGAGTTTGGCAGGAGGCCAACGCGCTCAAAGAAAAGGGTGCCGTTGTCTCTATCATTTGTCCGACTGGAAAAGGGTATGAGAAAAAATACGAGTGCATTGACGGCATTCATATCTATCGACACAACTTGCCCCTGGATGCAGACGGGGCTCTCGGCTACCTTCACGAGTATTCGGCTGCGCTGTTCTGGGAATTTTTTCTCACCTGTAAGGTTCTGGTGAAACATGGTTTTGATGTAATTCATGCATGCAACCCTCCTGATTTAATTTTTCTGACCGCATTGCCGTTTAAACTGTTCGGTAAGAAATTTGTTTTTGATCATCACGACATTAATCCGGAGCTCTATATCGCCAAGTTCAATAAGAAAGGTCTCTTCTATCGACTTATGCTGCTGTTTGAGCGCTTAACGTTTGCCGGCGCAGATATGAGCATTGCGACAAATCATTCTTACAAAGAGATAGCGATAACCAGAGGGAAAATGCCTGCCGAGCGCGTTCATGTGGTTAGAAGCGGTCCGAGTCTCGATAGACTCAAAATTAAACCGCCGGTGCCGGAATTGAAAAAAGGAAGGAAATATTTGGTCGGCTACGTCGGAGTGATAGGTAAGCAAGAAGGACTGCAATACCTAATTGATGCTGCAAGCTACATCGTGAAAAAAAAGAAAAGAGAAGACATTCATTTTATTTGCGTCGGCGGCGGCACAGAATTGGAAAAAGTCAAACAGTATGGGAGAGAACAAGGCGTTGCAGACTACTTTACTTTTACCGGTCGAGTGCCGGACGAGGAAATGCTTGATGCTCTTAATACCGCAGATGTTTGTGTCAATACGGATGAGTACAACGAAATGAATGATAAATCGACTATGAACAAGATCATGGAATACATGGCATTAAAAAAACCGATCGTTCAGTTCGAGCTCAAAGAAGGCAGGTTCTCGGCACAAGAGGCTTCGCTATATGCCGATAGAAATAATGCTGAAGACATGGCAGAAAAAATTGTGATGCTGTGTGACAATCCGGATATGCGAACAACGATGGGAGAATTTGGATACAACCGTGTAAAGAATGAGCTGGCTTGGACATATGAAAAGGAAAATCTGTATTCGGCTTACAGACAGATTTGGAAAAATTGAATAGTACCATTTTAGACTTGTGCTTTCATTCATTCTCAAAAAAACTATTTATTTTCTTATCCAATTCATCAAAAGCCTTATCCCCCAAAATAAATGAAGAATTCTTTTGCCATGCCCTCTCACTTAATTCTTTCCATCGCTTTTTTTGATCTATCAGATGCTCTAATGCATCAATCAGCGAGGACTCATCCGAAAAGAAACATGCCGATTGGTCATCCAGATCAAACCCGCGTGCACCAATTTTTGTTGTCAATAGCGGCAATTTTGCGGAAATAAATTCCGCCACTTTGAGACTGCTTCCGGAACCGGAGAAGATTGGATTAATTGCAATGTCAGCCATTTTAAAGAACGGTTCGATCCGTGGCACTTTGCCATATGACTCCAAAAGTTCATTGTATTTCTTCGCCGGAAGTACACTTCCGACAATTGATATTCTTATTCCTAACTCTTTCAAACGATTGTAATAGTGCTCAGAGAAAGATATTAGAAACTCAGCTCCCTCAACATTTGGACCATATATACTGGCCGGGAATAATAGAACAGTGTCCTCTATATGAAAACAAAGCTGTGCACGAACCTCAACTTTGAGATTTTCATCTTCTGAATAGAGACTCGCATCTATTCCGTTCGGCAGTAAATATACCTCTGATTTTCCACCCAAATTTTCGAAATACTCAGCATCCGACGGCGTACAACACAAAGTGATATCAGCTAAAAGATGTGCTTCGCTCTCAATATCACGAAGCCGGTTTCTAATTCTTAAAGATTTTGTATATCGAGCATGTTCCACGTTATGCGTATTAAAAATTTTCAAGCCCTTAAATTTTTTCAGCCCCCAAATCGTATAAGGGGAATCAGAGACTAAAATATCTGCATCAGCCAAATATTTTCTATGCAGCATCTTTCCCAAAATACGCAACTTGAAATCGATCCAAAACGCCGGAATACCAAATCGATATCCGATTCTTGACATCAAGGTAAACAATGATGAAGATTCTGTAACTTCTCCGATTTGCTTTGGATGGTTAATGGGAGCACCGTCGATCAATCGCTTGTTCGCTAATGACAGGATCAATACATCATATCCACGATTATTAAAACCATAAGCAATAAAACTAGTACGAAGATTTCCACCGGAAATAACCGGATATACTCTCAAAGGGGAAACAATTACAACCTTCTTTTTTGTTTTCATCAATCACCGCTCTGAAAAAATTTTTTTTGATAAATAAATAAACATAATCAACTTAGATTATGCATTTATTCTATCTAACTCTTATATCTCATCGATTTGAATAACTAAGCTAATTTCATATACGCTCTTTTATCCGTCATCTTTTAAGCCGCCTGTCTGCATGACCAAATTCGAAACACATGCTATAGGGGTACACAGCAAGATGGCAGAATCTGTGCAACCTAAACCTACGTCACCATAACATTGTACCAAAAAGATGGGTATCATGCACATAGCTGCAGTGGCTGTTACACGATGGATTGATTTTTGACTTGTGCGATATGTCCTACTTGCAAGAAAAACTCCAACCGGCATAAAAATCCATGTAAGAAAAAATCCGAAAATTCCCGTATATGCTAGGTGTCCCAATAAGTGATTATGTGGATTATATCGGTAGTTGTACTCAAAGACTATTCCAATCAAAGGCTCATCATATGGATGTCCCCATCCGGTTCCAAACAAGGGTCTTTTACGAAATGTTTGTATTAAATTGTAATTTTCCACATGGCGAACCCAGTTTGATGCGTCTCGATCGTCTCCAACTGAAATTATACTGTGCACCGGTGCAAATATTTTTGAGTTAGAATTCATTCCTGCAATAAAATACAATATTATTATCGGCATCATTACCAAAATAACGCGAATAAACCACCAGCGTAATTGACTCTTTATGTTAAAAAAGATGGTAATCATGCCGAATGCCAATGAAACGAAAGCAATTCGTCTATCATTGACAATGATGCCGTACATTACAATGCCGCCTACTACCAGAAGATTAACAAGTGCCTTTTTCGTTTTTTCTTCTATTAGATTTGCAACAAGAATAAGTTCTAATAGTACAAACCACACTGTCTCATAGTGGGTCATAACGTATTCAACCTGCAAACCCTGCGGACGTACAAAGGCAAAGTAGAAATATGCGCCTTCCACAACGTGAGCTATGCATGCTATTGCCAGGCCGATTGCCAAACGCCGAAAATCCTTTTCAGTCTTAAACGCACGCATACAAATAATTAAAAATAACGCAGACCATAAAGGAGTTCGCATTTGATAAAAAGCTTCCGTGAGATTTCCGCCTCTTAAAACCCCATAGGTTGTTGAAAAAATAACGGCACCGAGAGCTGCCAATGAAGCTATTTTCATTGGCTTGGCTGCTGTATAGGTAAGATGCCTATCGATATTATTTCGCGTTATTGTACGAACTAGAATAACGATTAAAAAGATGACAAATACGATTTCTTGAATACTGAATATCAAAATGGGAATACCGGTTAGGTTATGCAACAGTCCATAGATAATATTTCCAAATAGAGTTAAGGGTCCATTCCATATGCCGGAGGCAGGAATGTGCGCTGGATTATTGACGAGAAGTAAGAAGATCCAAAAGGCCAACACTGTATGACGAAGCGGCAATCGGATTATAGCAATGATAGCAGCAATCGCCAAAAAAGGGGCAATCGCTACAGCAATATTTCCGTTGGTTAATCCTAAAAGCACTGCCACCGCTAAAACTGAGACAACAGAAAGAAGTATATTATATTTATTTGCCAAACTGAGCATATCCTATTTTTCTTCTAAAACCTGTATTCTTGTATTAAGGAAATTCAGCTACTATGCACCGGCTTGTACTGTTACCGCTGCAACCACCACATACTTGGCGGAGGAGTCGTTTCAATCAAGTCAGCAACGATAAATATAAGAGCCAATGCATACAAAACCACAAAAATAAACACGCCGACAAGAGCTCTTATCAGCCCGCGTCTAGGAGAAGGAGATCTTGCGAAAAAAGACGGAATACCTACCATCGCAAAAATAATAGAAAGTGCAATAAGTTTGTCCATCTACGGTTCCATATATCTCTTTCGCGCTGCAATATTTATATATACTATAAATTCCTCAAATGCTCTTACTCGAAGATTCTCCGACCACAATTCTGCCCACCTTGCGTTGCTTGTAATACCAAAATTCAATCTTATATCCGAATTAAACCCTGATTCCGATGAAAGCAAATAGCTTGCTCCCAGATTTAAATATGCCGTTGTGGGATAATCTGTTGGAATAATGTCTGCCTCTGGGTTTCTATTGGCAAATGAAGTTGTGAACAAAGATGAAATAGTCCCCGAAGCAAGAATCGACCATTCTGACGTTAAATCCAAATCTATTCCAATAGAGAACAGTAACCTTTGTCTACTTGATGCTGTCATTTGATCCAAGTAAGAATTGTAAGTTCCGGACATGTTCAAGTTTAAAATTTTTCGTTTCTTTAAATTAAATCGTTGGCTGTATGCGATTGTTCCCAAGGGCGATACCTGTGATGACGATAAGCTATCATCTAAGCCGGTCTCTCTTTCATAATCGTTGTCACCAATTACATACAACGCAAGCAAACCGGCCGAAATGCTAAGCATTAAATTTTCTGTGAAGGCGTGGCGCCAACCTGTTGTGCCTTGAATGGTTAAAAGATTCATTCCGGGAACAAACATGTTGATGCCGATAATGGCGGCGGCATTCAATTCATCACGCCTTGTGATCGCATGATTGTGGTTTAAACTCAAAGTAGTTTGATATCGATCCGCTAAGCGAACTTCTTCGCTTTCGCTGTAACCATATGTTCGATATGTGTTAAAAGATAAAGAGATCCCGCTGCCTGCACGACGACTCCATCGCTTGTTCAACCCTAAAGACGATGTAATGTTGTAAAAAAAAAGCTCTTGTGCGGGCAGTAAATTGGCTGGAACTTCATTATCAGACACAGAGCTGTAAAGGGCAGTACTATAATCTAAAAATCCGTTTCTTATTCCTGCTTCTGCTGAAAGAGTCAAGGTACGGGACAGACCGGTAGATAATTGCAATCCTCCTTGTTGATACAAATTGAGTCTAAATCTGTCTTGCACCATTACATTATTGGATAGTGTGAGAAAGTAGGTTGTTACAAATCGAATTCTTCTAGAAGATATAGTAAGAACAATTCCGGGTGCTACGTTAGCCTGTGAGGAAACAATACCGGTCTGCCCTTCTTGTGAGCTTATCTCTTCTTCACCTGATGTGTATATATTTGCAAATAAACCTGTACGACTTCCAACTGTTATACTGGTTTCTAAATCAACATCTGTACTGCTGAATACATGTGTTGAAGAACAGATATTCATTAAAATTACGATTGCAAAATGCAACCGAACATGCAAACGAAAATTCATTCTACAACGATGACATCACCGGCTTTGAGCCTAAAATTAATTCCATATCTCGAACTCGTGGTGAGACTGTTGTAATTGAAACGTATTCTATCCGGCAACTCCTTGGATCTCAAAACATATATACTTTTTTTATTCGCAAACTCTGTTAATCCGCCTGCCTGCGCCAGTATATCAAGAATTGTATCATTTGTTCTGAGTTCAATTCTTCCCGGAGATGCAATCTCTCCTAAAACGGTTACATATTCTGGAGATACTTGTCGAGATATTACTACCACTCTAACATCGTGAACTATTCCCCCTTGCTCAAGTTTATTCTTTATTAAATCTGCTGTTTCTAAAGGCGTAGTTCCTACTACCGACAACTCTCCTACAAGGGGTAAGCTGATTACACCATCCATGCGTACTCGGTATATTCCTGAAATCTGTGATTGATCCCAAACCACAACCTCAACTTCATCGCCATACTGTATTCGGTATTCTTGAATTTTTAACTCTTCAGCCGCCGGTAGGTGCTCTACCCAGACAAACGGAGAACCGCATGATAGTTGTAGTAATGATGTTACAAAAAGACTTAAACAATTAAAAAACAAACGCATATCTCACCTATTATATTTTTTTCTTTCATATTCTATCTGATTCGTCTAACTCACCCAATACCGGGATGCCGAGCACGCGTGATACCTGCCATGTCTCCAAAATAAGTCCGGTTTTTAAATCTGCAAAAACCGATAAAAAAGCACCGAGAAACAATCCTGCGACGATTGCACCGATTATAATTAACTTTGTTTTTGGACCGCTTGGTCCAGTAGGCATGCGTGGAGGCTGAGTAACTTGAAATCGATATTTGAGAGCGCTTTTCGCGGCTTCGTATTGGATATTTGCGTTTAGCAGCGCTTCCTCTGCGGTATTTCTGGCAATTTTTGCTCTTGTATACTCTTCTAATTTCTCTTCATCCTCAATAGAGAGTTTTTGTTCCCTGGAAACAGCAGAAACTGCGCTTGGCCTTCCTCTGCGTATCGTGGGCATCGTAGTAGACGATGCGGCAGCAGCCAGCTCTTTTGCTTTGGTAATACGGGCCAAAATAGTTTCTTGCTCAGATCTAATCTTTTCAATTGAAGGCGGAGGAGAAGAGAGGAGCTTGACAAGTTGTTCTGCCTTAATAACCTCAGGATGTTGCGGTCCCATGGTCAACTGTAGTTCAGCCAATCTACTTTTTGCTTCGTTTACTCTCTGCAAATATGTCTGTTGAAGCAACTCCGTCTCCCGCCTTTTAAGATTGAGCTCTCGTTCAAGGTCCTCGATATCCTCACCGATTTGAACAGCGGCGGAAGTCGGCTCCGGTTCAATTTTGGGGGATAATACCTTTGGGGGTTTCCTATCGGTCTCATCGGATGCAGCAATAGGGATCTTATCCTTGTTATATATTTCACGATAACGTTGTTCTGCATCACTGAGAATTTCGTCTGCTCTAGCGAGTCGCATTTTGGCCGTTTCAATATTTACCAAATAACCTGTGTCTTCTTGGTTAAGTTGGTCTTCTAAATAATTATTTACGAGTTTTTCAGCAATAAGAAATGCCATCTTTGCATCTCTCCAAATTACATTAAAAGTAACCACATTACCTTCGGACCAAACGCTAAAATTTTCATAGAAATAATCAGTTACACCGTCCAGTAATTGTTCTTCTGTGGGAGAGTTGTCTGAAATAAAAGAAAAAATATAAGCTCTAATTTTCCCCAAAGGCGATCTGTTTTTTTGTGCACTGTCGACAAGATTTAGATCTTTTACAATAGATTTTATGTTTCCTCTGGATCTGATTAATTCAATAGACGAATTGCGTTCTTCATAAGGCCGGATGTCTATTAACTTTCCTGATGGGTGGGTTAAAATACTCGCACTCACACGATATGTTATCGGAAGCACCTGAATCAGCGCGATACTCAAACCGACAACAAAAAACAGAACCGCTCCAATCATAATTCGATGACGCATTATAGAGCGCCATACGAATCCTATCAAATACCAAGCGTCGCTCAATAAATGCGCCAATTCATTTTCGGTTTCAACGTTTTTGTTATCTTCCATATTTTCTTTTCTATTCGTATTGATATCACTACCTACATCAATATCAATTAAATTTGTTACATTTGCTTACACTATTATAGTTCTTAATATCAATTTTATTAGTCCATGATGAATACGCTATATAACATCTTTTTTTTCCTGTGAGGAAAAATGCAGATTAAAAGATCTAAGAAAAGTACGTCAGTCTTTTAGCCGCATACCAAGTAGGTAGCCGTATAGAGCGGTCTTGCCGCGCATGGTCTGTTGGGGAGTGAACTCCGAGTGTGCATATACATATCTGGTATTGAAAAACATCTCGGCTCGCGGCCAGTTACCCGGTGCTTCGGGATAGCATTTCTCTGTCATCCAGCTGGGTTTACCCATTATACTATTGGGCGTCCAGTCATTAAGGCCCATATAGGGAGTATGCCCCGGATGCATTCCCGGGGTACCGTCATTTCGGCCGGAGGTATAGGCTGCTTCAATGCTGCGCTTGTTCGCCAGGGGAGTGGTTGCGGTGGTCATCTGGATGAGGTTGGCCGGATTGCGCCCCATGCTCCAGTCGGCCTCCAGCACCAGTGCCCTTTCGAAGAAGGCTTTGTCCGCCGGATCCGTTGCAACCGCGTGGGCCAGGATCGTTCGATGAACAAACTGGATGGTGTGAAAGTAGCCTGTCAGGTTATCTGTAGACCGTCTTGAAGGTCGCGTTTTTGAGTAGCCGGCTTCCTTTTCCTTTGCCTGGCGGATGACTGAGTTTCGCATATCGGCATGAAGCTGTTTATGGTGAACTTCCCGTTCAGTGGTCAGATAGGCGGCCATGGCATAGAGCTGGTTGCGTTTGAGGTGTTGAGTAAATTCCGAAGTGCCGTCTGTGACGAGGCTCTCTTCTTTTATAATATCTTCATAAGCGGTATCGCCGGTTAGATTATAGAGAAAAGCCGCAGCGGTCATACGAAAATCTCGGCCATAGAAGCCGGATTCTCCCACTCCCTGAAGGGTATCCGGCATTTGTTCAGGCAGGTTTGATGCGTAGTTCCAAGCTTCCAGAGCCGCATTGAGATAGGTGTCGGATAAATCCTTATTTCCAAAAATTCTAAATGCCTCAGACAGCATGGCGGCGTTTGTCGCATTTGCCCACGCCGCAATCGCCGTGTTGTCGGCCTGATACAATATATTGGTTTTCCTGTCCGGATTTGACAAACCGTGGCTGTAGCCTCCTTCAAATCGCATAGATAACCAAAAATCGACTTCATTGCGTGCTTCATCGATAATATCCGGGATACCGTTGCCGCTCTCTGCTATACCCAGCTCGTCCGAGGAGATGGCGCCGCGGGTGAGAATGTACGGCAGGAGCATATCGTAGATGATAGAAACATGTCCAATGTGGCGGTCCCAGTCCAGTGCGTCGCTGTGGCCTCCCTTTGCGTTAGGATTTTCAGGGCTGCCCTCCTTGATGTACTTGGCAAAGAAATCCGGTTGATCCCATCGATCACCTCCGCCCTCCCATTCCGGCCTATACGGATGCATGTCAGTAATTAACACCTTGCAGTTCTTGGGATCTTTTCCGGGAATCCATAGGGGACGGCGAGGTACGGGAGTCATGTCCATGTTGTCCTGACCGATTCGCATGTAGAAGAATCCAAGTACAGAGACCCTAAAAGGCTCAAACACCGCACGCTCGCCTATGACGAAGTTTTGACTCGCGCCTACCCCTTCAACGACCAATCGGTATACTCCAGGTGCATGATTTCCGTCGAAATCAACATTCCATACATCAGATTGAATTAAATGATATCCTTGGACCTCGGCACTGTTCTTTTTCCAGAAAGAGACTTTTCCTACTTCATTGGATTCTTTGGTTTCTATATTATACAAGTACACCTTGTTACCTTCGAAAGACGCATAGTCACGAGCGCCGCCGTCCCCCATCCACATATAAAGATCCGCCGCCTTCACTGCAGACTTAGGATGATACCCCGAAAGGTTTACATGAATCGCTTCGGAGCGATTATTAAAAATATCAAAGGTAAAGCTATACTTCTCCACATCCGTGTTGGTCGCGGGATCTATAATCAATGTATATGTTTTGCCTTGGACCATGGGGCGGGGCAGCTTGAGAAATATATGGTGTTCCATGGTGTGCTCAAATCGATAGTCGTTCCACCTCCATTCCCCTATTGCCATTCCATTCAGCTTTGACTTTCGATAGCTTGCCGTAGGATGAATTCCTTTATCGCTGTAGTGTTCGTCGTCCGTAGAGGTAACTGTCCAGGACGAAAGGGACCCGGTCGCCGAAGTGTTTAGCGGCTTGTCATAGCGTACTGTATAGTTATCTATTTGGTCATTGCAGTTTTCATAGGGGCAAGAGTTGTGACCGTTATCTCTGAAGAAAACATCCCCGTCCCGAAAACGCACCATCAAGTAGTCTTGATCGAGTACCTTTACACCCCTAAACTTCTTTTTTTCAAAGCCCTCTTCATCCGGATCGCGAGATGTATCCCATAACGGGTCAGTATCCTTTCCTGAGGTACCGGTCGTTGTGGTTTTCTGTTGTTCATTGATGTGTTCTTCAGAAGAAGACGAGCTTTTCGTGTTGCATGCCTTGCTAGCGCAGGCGGCAATCAAGACAGTAAGGCTCAAATAAATCGCTACAGCTCCGAATCGAAAAATTACATTATTCATGTTGTTTCCCTTCCGCACAGAACCTATTTTTGAATATCTATCAATCCAACAATACAAAACAAACGTTTTCGTAACAATTGCCTTTTGTGAAATGGCACGACTTTGGAAGGAGTCCCATTCCCGATACTGTTATATCTGTCTAGAAACCGAAAGAAACACCGCAAATCGAAACCCAAACTCTGCCTTAATTGCAAATATACGCGTCATTTTCAATTGGTTTTTCAGTTGCTAAATTCGAAAGAAGGCTGCCATGGTTATCAGAATGCCTACAAAGAGTCTTTAGATTTAGGCTTGAAGACAATACTTCCCAAAACTTGTTCTTGACCGATAATTTCAACTGTTCTGCGAACATCTTTGAAAGTTGTCCTTCCTAACCTAACGCAAAGTATTACAGCATCCACTTTCCGGCAGAGTGATATGGGAGATGTGTTGTTTATCACAGAATTCACAGCGAAAACAAAACGCATATTTTGATTTTGATTTTCATTTTCTGAATATTTATCAAGCATCCACTCTGCTGTTATAAGTTGCTTTTCCGTCGTCACACCCAGAGTGGGAAGGTCCACGAATTTGTAGGGAAATTTGCTGTCTTCTTGCCCATGAACGCTTAAGTCGTGTTCGGTAACCTGGTTGTCAGCCCTATTGGAAGCATTCACTACCCAAATCAAATCGTGGGGTTCTCTAACGGCCATCAAACCAATTCCATGTGCAAATTCCAGAACGTCGATATCGTCGGTTACCGGAACCAGTGCAAGCGAAGCCCATTTCTTTCTCCGTACCATCTCGTACCAGATGTGCTGCACAGCCAAGGGAGGAAGTGCAGCATCAAGGTAGAGCTTTTTTTCGCTGTGCCTATTTTTTTTAGGGTATCTAGTAATTATATCGGTCATGTTTGTTATATTACAAATTGTAAGTCACAATGATATTAAGCGATAATCTTTTTAAGTAAAACAGAAATCATACTGATATAAGTAATCTGTATGTCATTGTGATAAGCAGGCACTAACCTCTTCAACTATTAGAACATCTATTCTATTCTGTCGAATACTCAAAGCCGCAAACACTACATGTTCTAAGTTCAGCGAGTTCACTGTGTCACACATGAAAGAAACATAATGTTTTAGTAGGCGTTCTGTCGTGTCTTGCGCCCGAAAACTGTCAGAAAAATAATTTTTAGGTCGAGCAGCGGGGTCCACTCCCGGATGTAGCGGAGGTCGTATTCCACGCGTTTTTGCATTTTCTCATCAGTATCGGTTTCACCCCGGTAGCCGTTCACTTGGGCCAAGCCGGTAATGCCCGGTTTTACTTTATGCCTTACCATGTAGTGATCTATAAGACCGCGATATTGCTCGTTGTGGGCGACCGCATGGGGCCTTGGGCCGACGATGGACATTTTTCCGGTAATCACATGCAGAAATTGGGGTAACTCGTCCATCGAAGTTTTTCTCAAAAAGGCACCGATCCGTGTTATCCGCGGGTCGTCTTTTGTTGCTTGACGGACATCCGTACCGTTTTCCATGACGCTCATTGATCGAAACTTCAACACATCAATTGGTTCACCGTTGAGACCGTAGCGAGTTTGTTTGAAAAAAACCGGACCCTTACTGGTCAACTTAATGGCAAGTGCAATAGCAATCATGGGAATTGCGGTAATGGCTAACAAAACTATACCAAGCAATACATCTTCAATCTGCTTTACCGCACCCATCATACCGTTGTATGGCGATTCTACGATTCCTAGCACGGACACATCGCCAAGTTGACTCCAACGCGGGGCGGTTCTTCTGGAAAGCAGGTTGAACCCGCTGAAATCGTGCGCGATGTAAATGGATGCGGTGGTGCGTCCCAATTGCCTTGTCAGTTCGGCAATGCGAGATTCGGCCCTCATGGGTAAGGCGATGTAGACACGATCAATATCTCCATTTTGGGCGCTTTCGACCAGCTCTTGGTAGTTACCTAAGAAGGGGCCGAGGGCTTCGCTGCCATCCGGTCGTCGTTTCACATTACGGTCTTCGTAATGTCCTACAATATCAATTCCGAGCCAGGGTTTCAGGGTAATACTTTTAGCAAGTTGCGCGCTCATGTTGGTTACGCCGGCAATGACTGCTTTTTTTGTATTATGACCGCCGGCTCTCACGGTTCTGAGCGCAACAGCTACTAATACGTGGCAGATCGAAACAAACAAGGGAGCCATAATGAACCAGGTTGTTGTAATAATGCGAGAATAACTGTCAGTTACTTTGGCCATAAAGCCAATCATCAACAGTCCGGCGATAGCGATAGCCCAGGCAGACCAAATTCGACCGATGTGCCCCGAAAGATTATCATCCCGATAGGAGCTGTATACTCCGCTTATCTCGGCGAACAAGCCAAAAAGCAATGCTCCCAAAATGCCTGAAACGAGATAAAAACTCATCCACGGCTGCCCGAAAATCAAACAGGTTGCATATAGCACCAGCACAATTGTCAAGCCATCCGTAATACGGGCAAGCCACCGCATAATTGTAATATTTTCAAATATTTTTTGAATTAAGCTAATTTTCAACATACACAATAACAAATAAGATTGCCCCCTTTAAGATATATTTTCGGCAACTAAATAACCGACTAATTTTTCTTTGTCAAACAACAATTTTGCAAATATCAATCACTACTTTTTTTCGTCAAACTTACCTTTAGTTTTTGGTGCATCAACACCGATCAGGGTTGCTCTGGCAGAGTCGATGGGGGGAATTGTGCTAATGGGTTCACGATTAGCGGCCGGCGGAACTGAGCTTGTTTTTCTTATCGAGTGTTGGACCATGGTGTCCTTCTTAATCGTTTTCTCCAATTCCTTCATCATAGCTTCCATCTGTTGAAATCGAATCTCCAGGGACAATAACCCTGCATTTGTACCGGTCTTGGTTTGGTCGTCTTTTTTGTTATTAGTGTCAAGCAACGGCTCTGTCTTACTAAGCTTTGATTCCAAGCCGCTTAGGCGTTCCTCAAAAGATGCGATAATCGTCTGGGGGCTCTTGGATAATGCTTTGGACTGTTGCTCCAATTCGGTTAATGCCGCTTCAAATGCTGAAAATCGTCGGTCCATTCCGGCCAAATGATTTTTTATCGACAACTGCGCTTTTTTCAATTCTTCTATTTCTTCCAGATTATCGCTTTTAGGAACAGCATCACTTGATGCAGATGTTCTTCCTTCAACGAGTTCGGAGGACCTTTGCTCCAGCTTTTTAACCCGGCTCTCAAGCTTCTTGAGGACTATCTGGGTATCCCACAAATCTTCGAATTGACCGGCAAAATTTTCACTGTGCTCTCCTGCACCGACCGACCGTCCCAGCCGAGCTATCGCAATCTCAATATCGGCAAAGCGACTTTCGATTTCTAAAGACAGTGATTCCAACTCACCTTTTCCAATTCCGGAATCGGGTTTGGGCGGTACGGAAGAAAGTCCGGTAATTTGACTTAAAAGATCATCAATACGGTCTTGAAAATAGAACTCCCGCTCAGTGCCCTTCCCTTCCATATTGGTTATTGCGGCTTGGAGAGCATCAATCTGAGAATTTCTCTCATGAGCCGACAGACTAATCCTTTCCATGTTTACTTCGATCTGCCTATCAGCGGGTTGCATCTTTGCCGAGGGGTCTTTCAAAACAGCATAAATCTCGTCAATCGTACGATCGCTTTTTGCAGCAACCGCCTTAATCATAGATTTAAGTTCAGCGTAAAACTCGGCTCCCTCAGCTGCCACAGCGTTGATGAACAGTCCGTTATCCGTAACGGAATTTCGAGTTTCTTGCGTTAGCTCGTTCAGCTGCTTTTGAAGCTCTAGTATCATCTCAGACTGTCTAGATAGCCGGTCTGCAAACACATTTGATATTTTATGCTGCGATTCGACAGCTTCTACTGAAACATCGAAGCCTTTTGACAACTCCAACGGTGAGACACTGTTCGTCACCGGCATTTTCGAATTAGAGCTGACCTTTTGCGATGTTGGTTCGTAATTTTGTGCATCTGTTGCTTTGGGCGGAGGAGGGTAGCTGTCCGTGCTGTGCACACCGAACAACGGATTAACGAGCAGCTTTTGAGCCAGATTGACAACAGCCTCCACTTCACGACGGTCTACGATATGTCGAATCCCTTCAAGGCTAACAACGGCTTCCTTTGAATTTGCCACAACAATTACCGGAATATTGGTGCGGGCCGCAAGGCGAAATAGCAGATTGAATTCCCCTGCATTTTCATCAATTCCACAAATAACAAGAGCAGGAGAATTAAGATGAAAACGCCGCATCGCCGTCGAAAAATCTGATACCTTAACAATCTTGAGCCGGCCTTCCTCCCGATTGTCTAATATAGTACAAAATTCGTCTGCATTAACCGCCAATACAGTGAGCACCTGACTCACATCTTCTTTATGGTTACCATCCATTAAAACCCTCCCACAGTTCCAACAATCAAGAAGTTACCAATCGTATATAACATCATTACCTATACATGTATTTCAAATCAATACCACACTATTTCGCCTGACAATCTGACTCTTCATAGAAAATATCAAGTTCTAAAGTTCGGAACCTACAACGATAAATGTGCTCGCAATTTCAAGCATCCGCTTTATCCTTATATGTGGCTAAATAGCTATATTAGGAATACGCAAACAGCGTTGAATCTCAAATCGTTACTTTATAAAAGAATAATCTAACGCCTCTTGAATTCAAATTCTGCTTTTGGTATTTGGCAACGATGGCGGATGGTCTTTCATCATTGACACGTCACACATCGGTTTGGACTTGCTCGGTTTCCACAATTCTCTCAGCAGTCGAATCTATTTCTCCTTGGCTTTCTGACAGCGAGCAGAAACGTTTTGACAAATTTGTGTTTGAAGAAGACAGATATTCTTATGCTGCAGGCAGGATTTTGCTTAAAACCGTATTGTCACATTGCTTGACGGATATTTCACCAACATCTTGGAGAATTCTTCCGGATGAGCGAGGCGCTATCCATATAGATCCCAAACAAAACCTGTCGGGAGCAAACATCAATCTCTCCAGGCGGCGAGATCGGGTCGCCTGCATTGTCGGTAATCGGCGAGTCGGAATCGATATTGAGAACATTTCCCGCGATGTGGATATTGAAGGAATTGCAAGAACAGTGTTTACGGACTTGGAGTCGGCCGACATGATGAAGCTTTCTCTTACTAATCGTCGACTATTTTTTTTTGAGCGGTGGTGTCTCAAAGAGGCGTATGTTAAAGCGCTTGGCGTCGGCTTTCATCTGGCACCCAACCGGTTTAGGCTTGTCCAAGGAAAAGGGGGGCGGTATTTCGTGGAGCACCTAGATGTTGTCGGCAGAATCGGTCCTCTATTTCCCAATCAATTTCAATTTGAAATTTCTAATCCCGATGATTCACACATTCTTGTTGCCGCTCATGAGATTCATCCATCAGAGAGCGTCGACTTTGAAATAAGGGATTGTTCCGCTGTGCTTTTCTGACTTACCGAGCGCTCTTTCTTGTTTACAAGTAGGTGTTAATTACCATGGATGAACCTCGTCTATGATTCTAACAGGACGATCATCTTTTGTATTGGAGGCATTGTTCTTAGAATCATCTTTGGGCTTTGTATTCGGATCATCAGGTTTGGTTTGTGGTGTATTAACATGGGGACGCAATACGATTTTTTCGGAATGAGTGTTTGATGCGGGTTTTGACTTGTTGTCAGGTAATAATTGAACAACTAGTTTTGTATTCTTGTCAAATACTACATCTTTTCGAAAAACTATAAATCCCGAAGCGGTTATTTCTATAGAGTGTTTCTGCTGATCGTACGGTACATGCAAATTTACGGATCCAAGAGGATTGAGAACACCGTCAATGGAGACTTGTGCATTGGGAGGCGATACATCAATTTCTAAAGCGACTGTTTGATTTGCAAAAGAAAGTGTCGCTTTTTCATTTTCAGTTTTTGTGTCCCTGCTATTTTTGTCAATAGTATTTGTATTATCCACAGAAGACGGACTCTTTTCATTAACAACACCTGTTTCAGCCGGAAGTGTTGTAACTAGGGGAGTTAAAGGTGTTTCTTTTTTGTCGGCTTGATTGTTCTGAACCAAGAGTTGGTAAGCTGCTATTGCCAAGATCATAGCTGCTATTGTCAGAGCGGCAATAATCACTCCAAATCCTCTGTTTTGTTTCGGTTTGCTGATAGTCTCTGTCAATTGCAGAGATGTATTGTCAGTCTGATAGTTTCCAGTTTGTAAATCAAAAGAAGAGCTAAGTGCAGAATCTCTAAAACGTGTTACTCCCAAACCGGTTTGGCAAGCTGTATTTGGTGAGAATTGATTAATAGCCCTCCTAAAAGAGGCAGCATCTGCAAATCTTTTGCCTGGATTTTTTTCAATGGCCTGCATTACAGCATCGGATAATGCAGGCGGAATTGAGGGCACCAACTCACAAGGACTCGGAGGTGTCTCTCCGATAATCTTCAGAAGAAGCATTGTAAGTGCTTTTTCTTCAAAAGCAGTTTTACCTGTCAAAATTCTGTAGAGAATTAGTCCGACAGAGAAGATGTCGGTATGGTGAGTAATATTTGTTTCACCGCGAGCCTGTTCGGGTGACATATATGAAGGAGTTCCTAGAAGTTCGCCGGTACGTGTCAAACCTTCATGTTCACTCTCTTCTTCTTTAATTTTAGAAATTCCAAAATCTACAAGTTTAACATAGTCTTCTGCATCTCGATTACAGACCAAAAAGATATTCGCCGGTTTTAGGTCACGATGAATAATCCCCTTTGAATGAGCAGCTTCCAATGCTGATAATACTTGTATAGTAATATGACAAGCTCTTTCGGGATCAAGTCGCTTTCCATCTGCCAGACATGTTGCTAGATCTATCCCATCAAGATATTCCATAACAATATAGAGTTCGCCGCTTTCAGTGAATCCCATATCTGTGACATCAACGATGTGATCATGACCGATTGCAGAGGCAGCTTGTGCTTCACGACGAAAACGCTCCGCAACACCTGGGTCATGCGCATACTCTGCATGTAGTAGTTTTATGGCTAGTCTACGATTTATAAGTTTGTGTTTAGCCTCATAGACTACCCCCATGCCGCCTCGTCCGAGCATACGAACAAGCTCATATTTTTTTTCAAGAATTCGACCAATATAGGGGTCGGCCAGTTGTGTATCTCTCAATCGAACATCTCCGCTGAATCCATTAAATGGTCGCAATATGCACAGCTTACAGTATTCTCTCCTCGTTTTATCATCATAGGCTCAACAGATTCATTATGCGATACATGAGTAATGCATAGGCTGTTGGGGCAAGATATTTGAGGAATTCCTGTCATTCGACAGGGAAGTCGAAGTTGCATTTTGCGAACCACCTGTCCGCTTTTTATTATGTTAATGCGACATCCTGGTGAAATCGCTGCAACAGATCTCATTTCATCTTCTGTAAGTTCTCGACCTTCAATCATCAGTATTCCTTTAACTGCATCGGGTCTTCTAATCGATTTTACAGTTCCTGCGCGATAAATATCACGTCGTTCACGCACCTGAAGCAGTCTGATCAACAACTCTTCCTGATAGGCTTTTACATGGTCAATAACTACTCCATAATCACGGATTGGTCGTATTGAGAACTCAGTTCTGACCGGTTTTACAACCACCGGGAGGTCCTCAATAAATTCTGCTTCTTCTCCCGCCTCTTTCCATCTTTCGCCGTTATAGTCAGAACCCAATAGACCTAGAGATAGGGCCAATTCTACAAGTCGTGTCGGAACACCGTTTCCGGCCTGTCGCTTATAGATTGACTTGGGATGACTGTCCAATGCAGATGTTATTGAAGGCCATGTTTTGTCAATTGGTAAGGGATGCATAAGGCCGAATGATTCCCTTGTTGTTTTCATCATCTTTGGTGTAAATTCACAATCCGCCTTCGCTCGGTCAAGTTCTTGTTGGTCAGGTATGCGTTCTTTCTGAATTCGAGTTTGATAAAGAATATCAACTTTATTTGCCATTTCTGCTAAGGACCCATATATCTTTATCTCTACTCCGGCGTTTCTTGCCATTTCTGCAAATATTGGAGGAAGTGACAGATTTGTTGGAGAAAACATATGCAACCGTACTCCCGAAAACTTAGTAAGTGCGTTTACAAGGGAATGAACAGTTCTTCCGTATTTCAAATCCCCAGCCACACCTATATCAAAATCCTCCAATCGACCGAGGTGCTCCCTAATGGTAAACAAATCCAAAATTGTTTGTGTCGGATGTTCATGCTTGCCGTCACCGGCGTTGAAAACCGGAATCTCAAGATGACGAGCTGCCAACCTTGCGGATCCGTCTAAATGATGACGAATGATTAGCACATCACAATTGTAAGCTTCATACATATCTAAGGTATGCCGAAGAGACTCGCCCTTTTGTACGGAAGTTCCCTCCGTACTCGAAAATCCGGTAACGCTTAAACCTAGGCGCATTGCTGCTATTTCAAAGCTGGTTCTGGTTCGCGTTGAATTTTCATAGAACAAAAGAGCTGCAATAAGATCTTTGTTAGCAGCTAAACGATATATATCAGTATTTCTGGCAAAAAGGGCGGTTTTCATAATCTGAGCTTGGTCCATAATATAAAGAAGCTCTTCTTTAGTAAATTGATGAATGTCTGTAAAATCTCTGTTTATGAACTGCATAGATATCCTTTTTGCTCACAAGTTGCTTATATATGGAAAACCGAGGTATATGGAGACGGTCATTGAATTTTGCCCGCTCTTCTTTACCTTAAGTAGTTTTATCAGGAAATCTTAGAACGCCCAATCATAAGAAATCGAAAAATAAATTATATGCCTTTTTGTTTAGGTGTTAGTTATAAACACAAGACAAACAATGCAAAAATTGTCCTTGGATTGTCATTGGCATGTGGTGTAAAAAAAACCTAGACTGTGAATAACTTTTATTCATTGACTTGGCTGCGTTTCTCATATATTAGCCTCATTCTTATTTTTCAAGTATGCAAAGGACACCCTTGTTGTCAAATTATCGATAATATTCAGTATGTTACGCTTGTTGTCTGTTTTTGATAACAAACTTTAAGGTTAACAACATTGTTTCAGCCTCCCTGTGGATAACCTGTGGACAAATCGTGTAAAAGGTCATTTTATTGAATCATCACGGATATACACAAAATCGAGTATGTCCAATTCATTGCGGTTAACTTACTGTTGGTGATAGACTGCTATTGTAATGCTGATGACAGTCAAAATAGATTATTCTTTCACTCGACAATTTGCGATTGTTCATTCATTTTTCAACATAACGTTTTTGAGGTTGAAATTTGAATAAACTCGTAAAAACTCTGTCTACTGTAAAGAAGGAAGCACCTGAACAAACCACAGATGCTTTAACTGATTTGAAGCTTGTGGAGCGTTCGAGAAAAGGTGATGACACAGCGTTTGCAGAACTGGTCGTGCGATATCAGAATAAAGTATATTCGATCGCATTAGGAATGATAAAGAATAGAGAAGATGCCATGGATATAACACAAGATGCTTTTGTAAAGGTCCACCGGTATCTAGATAATTTTCAAGGAAACTCAAGCTTTTATACCTGGCTCTATAGAATTGTAATTAATCTATGCATAGATCACATTCGCAAAGAAGGTCGAAGAGCAAATACTGATTTTGATGAGAAGCATTTGTATTCAAGTGAAACTAATGAAAACAATGATATTCTGCCTCATAATTCAGACAATAATCCATCCAAACTTCTTGGAAGGAAAGAAATGGCTTTAAGAATTCAGGATGCTGTAAATGATCTTCCAGAATATCATAGAGCAGTCATAGTAATGAGAGAGATAGAGGGACTTTCCTACACTGAAATGGCAAAAACAATGAAGGTATCAAAAGGGACAATAATGTCGCGACTGCACCATGCCCGTCAAAAACTGAAAAAATCCCTGGAACCGTATTTGGAGGGGGAGTTGCTGATACAAGAGTAGGAGCGTGAAATGAAAAACATAACACAGAAGCTGATTGAACAATATGCAGATGGAGAATTGCCTTTGAATAAGGCAAAAACAGTAAAAACGCTCCTTGATAACTCCAGTAATGTAGATTTGTCCGTTGAGGAAATCAAACGTATAGGTTCTTTATTAAGGCTAATGAATGAAGAAACCGCAAAAGATGTATCGTTTGACGGATTGGCTGATAAGGTTCTTGCAGAGATTAAAACCGATAGAACCTCATTATCATATGCGGAGAAATTAAAGGTTTGGTTATCTGAAGTTATAGAAAATAGACGTGGTATATGGATTCCGGCTTCCGCTATCGCATGTGCTGCATGTTTGGCCGCTGTCTTGCTTCCGTCATTGTCTCCGTCAACAACAGCTAATTCCCATACGTTTGATACAAATATTGTTTTGCACTCGACAGTTTCCGGAAAAGGATCTCATATAGCAACTGTGGATTTCGGTATGGAGTCCGGATTACAATATGCGGTTGAAGATGGAATGGGAAATCGCGTAGGTGTGGTTTGGATATTGGAGAAATAGATATTAATTTAGGCGATTTGGGAAAAAAATGGATGCTGTAAAAATAAGAAAAATATTTGTCATTGTACAAGCATTGTCATTAATGGCAGTTTTCCATATCGCGGATGCAGCGATTGCTGCTACAAAATGCGAGATTCTCTCAATAAAAGCTTCTTCAGACGGCAAGGGTGTTGATCCGGCGGTAGCAAGATATGCCAAAATTTTCAAAAACGAACCCTTTGCTAAGTTTAACAGCTTTGCATTGATTGATCGACAACCGGTTGATATTGAGCTTAATGTTCCTAAAAATCTTAAGTTACCGGAAAATATTTCTGCATCTTTAAAACTTAACAAGTATTCTGATGGTAAATTTGATTTAACTTTAGCACTTTCACGTTTGTCTAAATCTCCTGTTAACATTAACGGAATTGCCTCTCCGGGAAGTCCCATATTTGCTGCCGGAATGAAGAGCGATAACGGTATATGGATTTTCGGCGTTGTTTGTGATGGACCTGAAGTCGGCATAACTCCTTGATTTGTTATATAAGCAGTTCAAAACTTGACTCTCTTTCATTAACCTTCGATTCTGACCTTTAGAATGATGTTGCCGTTAAAATTGCGGACACCTTTGACTAATATTGTTTGTTTCATTCTTTTGACAGGATCTGTTTGTTTCTCACAAACGGTTCTGTCAGACAGTTCACTTGATTTACAAAGCAGTTTGGAGATTGGCATTGTCTCCTTAGATGAAGATATCTTCGTCTTAACTAATATTGAACAACATATATCGGTTAAAGGTTTTTCAGTTGTGTTTTCGGGTCCTTTTAGATTACGAATTGTTGATCACGAACCAAGCGATTTAGGTGTCCTTCGAAGTCAAGATTGGGATGAACCTTCTGATTTTGCCAGGATTGTTCCCGTTCTGTCTTTTATGAGAAAATTTGAAAGCGGTTTGATAGATTTTAGTGCAGGGCAATTAAATGGAGTATCAATTGGTAACGAAACTATTGTATCCAAATACTTCAACTCTGTTGATATGGATAGATATAAGGGGGGTATTCATCTTCAAGGAGAATACAGATTTAACGGTGCGGAATTACTTGTAGATGATATTGTATCTCCCAATATTGGTGCTTTGCGTTTGTATCTTGCTCCAATTTCTTGGTTTTCAGACACAGAATGGTCTGACAGACTGCAACTGTGTTTTTTGTCAGGAATTGATTTTAGATCTCCGCTTAGAGCCTATGACAACGGGATACACACTTTTTTTACCGGCGGCGGAGAAATAGATCTGCGTCTGATAGAGCGAGAACGATTATTGCTTGGAAACTATTTTGTAACAGCTGCTATGAACGGAGATATTGGTCTTCATTTAGGTATGACGCTGAATTGGAGCATTCTTTCTTCCGACAAACTCGGTCTGTTTTTAAAAGGAGAATACCGATATTCCGGACCAAAGTATTTTCCTGCATTATTCAATCCTTTTTATGACTATAATAGATTTCATTTTACTAAAACCGATTCTCCTCCAAATGCTACCTTTGCTGATCATGCAGTTTTTGGATCCGGGGAATCTTTTGCCCATGGATTTATGGCAGAGATTTTGTTTGAGTGGAGAAACAAGCTTCAAATTAGTGCAAGATATGACACAGCAGGAAGAGATCGTCTTCATTGGATAATGTTTCAATTGGGAGTTTTTCCACTAAAAGGATATCAAATAAAGGGATTTTTTGCCGGACAGAGCATTGAGGGATCTCAATGGATGTTTAGTGAAAATCCGATATTTGGAATTGAGGCAAGGGGGAAAATATGGAAACCTATTGATTTGTTTTTCTTTTTCACTAGACGATGGCGAAACATTCCCGAAGATAACAGATCGGCAAACGAATTGGGCGGCGGAATAGGATGTTATGTGTCATATTAATATAATAGGGAGACTGCGGCAGTTGCTGTCGGAGATTTTCTTTATGAAAATGTGCATTTACATATTGCACTGCAACTGTTAGCATGAAACTCAGGTATCTGAACCTGAAGAGGTACACCAGTGGATAGATGTCCTCATTGCAGTCAGAGTCATGCCGGCACTAATCATTTCTGTCCTGTGACGGGATTGCCTGTCGCACTAGGGCCGAGATTGTTGTCGGCGAAATTGCTGGATAAGTACACTGTTATCAACATTCTAGGAGAAGGCCCGATTGGCATCGTTCTTGAAGTTGAGGATATTGTTACTCGTATACGCTACGCAGCCAAGCTTATTCATCCTCGTTTTACCAAGGGTCCTAACATAGCCGAAAACCTTATTAAGGATATAAAACAAGTCCAGTCCGTTTCTTGTGACAATATTGCACAAATAGTCAAGGTGGGAAGGGATTCAGGCGCTGCCGTAGTGGTTATTCGAGAACTTATGATAGGAGAGTGTCTTTCATCCAGAATAGAGAATATCGGTCAATTTGCAGTTAAGCCTGCAATCGAAATAACCCGTGAAATATTGACAGCATTACATGCTATTCATCAAATAGGTGTATTGAACTTGGATCTTTCACCATCCGACGTCTTTTTAATATCGGGAGCAAAAGGTACTCAAGTCAAATTGGTGGATATTGGAGAGCGCCATGTTAAAGCTTCTCTTCCAAGCGATTTCTCCGAAGCGGTAGGCTACAAATATTTTGCACCTGAACAACTTGATAAAAGTCGTCAACCCAACTTCCGTTCGGATATTTACGCAGCGGGAATGATTCTCTATCAGATGCTGACAGGAACTGTACCTGTCGGTGACCCTATTCCGCCAAAAGATTGTAGAAAAGATATCTCTGATGATCTTTCTCAAGCGGTACTCAAAGCGATATCTTCGGTTCCCGGTCAGAGACATCAGACCGCACAAGAATTTATACGCGATTTGGATGCTGTGCTTGTAGAAACTTCAAAAAGCGGAAATACAGGTTCTGTATCTAAGATACCTGCTGTTATAGTTCGAGACAATTCTTCTTTGAATGCAAAACCTGTTTCAGATGCTGTTGAAACTGAACCTGTTGCAAAAGCAACATCATCAGAAGAAGTCGTTGTTCCAAAACAAAAAAACCAATCAGAAACCGCTTCCGTAATTGTAGAGATGCCGGAGATAGAAATTCCTCGTTCTCCAACAAAAACAATAGCCGTAATTGCTTTGTTGTTACTCCTAGCGGGCGTTGCCGCTTGGTTTTTTGTAATAAAAGACTTTGACACATCAACATCTGAGCCATCGTTGCCTGAGGTTCAAATAACAATAGAGGTATCTCCTTCTGATGCTACGGTCTTTGCGGACGGAAAGAAAGTTTCCGGTTCTCCGGCGGTTTTGCGGCTTCCGGCAGATAACAGTCTTCATACAATAGCAGTTAAGGCAGATGGATATGAGTCTATTGAGCGCGATGTTCGCCTGGATCGATCAAAAACAGTGAAAATTGAACTTATGGAAATAATACAACCTGATGAACCTTCTGACTCCAATATTGCCGCTGCTCCTATTTTGACAGAGGCTCGAAACCTTGACGCAGAAAAGGGTACAATCGAATCTGATACAGCTGACATCAAGAATGTCAGCAAAGAGGAAAAAGCCGTCAAAGCCGAACTTTCAAACAAAAGTTCGGTTGGAACGAGATCTGCCTCAACAGGAAAAAAAGCGGACACAAAGAAAACAACAGTTTCAACCAAACCTGCTGTTGACTCAGTCGTAAAATCAAAAAAGACATCAGTAGAAAAACCGAGTAATCCTGTTGCTAAAGTACCTAATGATGAGGAACCGCCCAAAACAAAGAATTTGGAGGGTTTTCGAACAGTCAATCCGTTTGAGTAAAATGATCTTGTGCAAGAATGTAGAAAAAAATTGATGTGAGAGGAGAGTAAATGAAGCGTATCGTTCCTATTATCATCCTGTGTATCGGTGTCGTCGCTGCTTCTCCGGCACTTTGTCAGAAAAAAAAAGCTAAGGTACTGTTTGACGCCGGAGTAACTGCTCTTGAACAGAAAGACTATTCCAAAGCATTGCAATCATTTCAGGATGCATATTCACTAAGTCCTCATTGGGCTGTTTTAGCTCATATCGGCACATGTTATGCCAGATTGGATCAACCGGAAAAAGCAATACAAAGTTTTCAAACCTATCTGGAAGAAGGAGGCAAACAAATTCCCCCTGATGAAAGAAAAACAGCCGAGGAAATGATAGTACAACAAAAGCGTAAACTCGGTACTTTAGTTTTGTCTGTGGGGAAAGACGGTGTTGAAGCACTTATAGATGGGGAATCTATCGGTAAATCACCATTCAATGATATTGTTCTGTCTCCCGGCTTGCATGAGATTGCTGTAATCTTTGGACCGAGTGATATTGTAAAGCGTAAAATTGACTTGCTTTCGGGACAGGAGTTTATTCTTCGCATTGAGCAAGAAAAGCATGTTTCCACAGCACCCGAGACGACTTTGGTACAAGAATCAGAATCGAAACCCAAAAAATCCGAAACAAAAACATCTCAAATGGAAGAGACAAATCCGGTTTTTAGTGCTCCGCCTTCTTCTTCTGAAAAGGTAAAAGGAAGTGCTGTTCCATTCGGATTATCTCTGGGGCTGACAATAGCCGACCTTATAGCAACGGGTGTAAGTTGGGGACTATTTTCTTATTATAACTCTTCCGCAAAGAACTATAAAAACGATTTGGATTTGCAGGTTGAAATTTACGGTTGGGATTTTACTTGGGAAGAAACCTGTTCGCAGATTAAGGTTTCGACAAAATCAGAAGAGTATTACTGTAATACAGAACTGAATCGAAGAGATTTTGTAAAGAAAGCAGATACCTGGAAAATTGTAGGCATTGCCACCTCAGCAGCGTTGGGTGTAACCCTTACAACTACTCTAATATTCGGTCTCAATCGTCATTGGTTCGGCGGAAGCAAAAACAATGAAGCTGCACTTTCTTTTATTCCCTTTGTAAGCCCTAAAGAAAACGGTTTTGTTTTGAGTTTATCATTCTAACCTCCCTCAGTATTTGACAATAACTTCATCTGCGTTACGAATAAGCAGAAGGCTGAACTGTACTGCAAACAAAAAAACAGTAGATCGATTAGTAGATCTCAAGGAGGCGGTTTAAATGACACAAATTACTTTCAAAGGAAATCCGTTAAATACAGTAGGAACCTTGCCTAACAAGGGAAACGTTGCTCCCAAATTTTCTCTTGTCGGTCTTGACCTTAGAGATATGGAACTAAAAGATTTTTCAGGGAAGAAGGTTCTAAATATTTTTCCAAGCATTGATACTCCTGTATGTGCAACATCGGTTCGCAAATTCAACGAACATGCTGCTTCGAAACCGGGTGTTGTTGTACTAAATATCTCAGCAGATCTTCCTTTTGCTCAACAACGTTTTTGCGGTGCAGAAGGAATAGACAAAGTTGTAATGCTGTCTTCTTTTCGTTCTAACTTTGCAACTGACTACGGTCTACAAATAGCTGACGGTCCCTTAGCAGGGCTTTGTTCCAGAGCGGTAATCGTTCTCGATGAACAGAACCGAGTGGTTTACACCCAGCAAGTAAAAGAAATAGCCGAAGAACCTGACTACGAAGCAGCTTTAGCAGTGTTATAGAAAAGCATTTACATGATTTGTTTCTTGCTTCAAGGGATGAACATTTTTCTCATTTGCCGCAAATTCCAATTGTTTAGGAAAAGAATTATTGAATCCAAAATTATCGGCTGTTACTTAGCGGCGTTAAAGGTAACCCACAGCCAGGCTCCCTGTCTAAAAACCCTCAGCACCACTGTTGTCCCTGCTTTTACCTTTTTTGCTTCATTCTTAAAGTCAGCAGAGGTTTTAACCGGTGTTCGATTAATTTCGAGAATAATATCTCCCTGCTGAAGCACACCGTATGCAGGACTGTCTGCAGATATGCCTGTTACTACAGATCCAAAGGCTACATCATCTGCTCCCAATCGACGCTTTAGTCGTTCGTCAAGGTTTTCCAGGGTCAACCCAAAATCATTTTCACTTTTTGAACCTGTGGCAGTTTTGCTCTCTGTTTCATTGGACGGCATTTTTCCTATTTCGATCTTTAGAGTTGTTTCTTTACCGTCACGAAAAACCTTAAAAGGAGCTGTGGTGCCCGGCTTTATTTTGGCCACCATATGCGGAAGCTGTTTGGATTCTTTTAACGGCTTGCCGTCAACGGTTAAAATAACATCGCCGGGTTTCATTCCGCCTTTGGCTGCAGGAGAGTCGGGAGTAACATTGGCTACCACAGCTCCGGTCTTTCCTGATAGACCGAAGGCTTTTGCCAATTCCTCGGTCATAGGTTGAAAAGCAATTCCCAACCATCCTCTAACAACTTCTCCGCCTGAACTCAAAGACTCAATTACGCTTGCTGCAAGACTGGAAGGAATAGCAAAACCGATTCCCTGTCCCTGAGGATTTATGGCGGTATTTATTCCAATTACTTCACCTTTAAGATTAAAAAGAGGTCCTCCCGAATTTCCCGGATTTATAGAAGCATCTGTTTGGATAAAATTGTCATAAGGCCCGGCACCGATAACACGTTCTTTTGCAGATACAATGCCGGAAGTTACGGTGTGATCCAATCCGAACGGATTTCCGATAGCCACTACGTGGTCTCCCACTTTAAGAGAATCAGAATCACCAAAAGTAACCATAGGCAAATTGGTTTTTGCATTAAGATTCTTTATTTTCAGCAAAGCAACATCTGTACGCTCATCCGCGCCGACTAACTCAGCCGTAAATATTTGCTCATCCGAAAGTTGAACCTCTATTTCATCAGCTCCGGAAATAACATGGTTGTTGGTTACCACCAAACCGCTCTTATCGATAATAAAACCGGAACCCAAACTTCTCTGCTCAGGAAGCTGATTGGGCATAGGAGAGCGTCTAGGTTGTCCGAAAAACCATTCAAAAATATCCGGACCGAAGGGCATCATATTGGGAGACATTTTAGGTTTAGATTTGGTTCGAATATTGACCACAGCAGGAGATACCCTTTCTACCAAGGGTGCAAGCGATACACGAGGATCATAGGAGGTTGGATTAAGAGGTGCAGAGGCCTTAGTCTGTTTGTCTTCCGAACTTTTCTGACTATTAGCCGGCGAAGCTCCACAGGCTACAGCTACAACCACGGCTATAATAATGCCGACCGCAGTATATCTCATTATATGTGTTTTTTTATTGTTTTTCATGACTCACATTTCTCCCTAAAACAGGCATATTTGCCGTTTCAAAAATATGAACATTTGAGAGAAAAAGTTATTTCATAAAAAAAATAAAAAACCAGTGTAGTTGTGTCTTGTCTTGCTTACGAAGTAGTAAGAAAAGGTCAACAGAATTGTCCTAATTCTTTATAATAAACATATCAAAGAAGATACTTAATGACTAGCATGACGCAATATCTATAACATAAAGCGATAATCCAAATTGGTCTTTATATATACAATATCTCAATATGCATGAAACGTTAGTAAGAAATATTCCTCTAAAGCATGGAGTTCTTTATGTTTTTAGCAGAACAAATACAGCAATAGACACAATCGCAATGAAACAAGCAACAATAAGTCCATAGCGATCAATGAGAGTAATCCAATTTGAAATAGCCGCGTGTGATTCTGAATCTTTTTCAAATATAACATTTTCCGAAACAAGAAAATCGGATTGAACTATATTCATTTTTACTCGGTTATAGACTGCGATCATTACAGGTATGTAGAGAACTGCTATCATTTCACCGAATATTCGAGGTTCATATATGTTCCCTACAACCAAAAGAGGAGAGAAAAATATTACACTCCATATTTCAATTCTTTTTAGTTTTTGAGGAATATACTTTCTGAGCATCATCCAAATAATAGGCAAAAAACCGATGCTAGATAAAAACTGAGCTGTATTGCTGAACGGTTTTTTTGCGATCCATTTAATGTTGTTTAGTACTCTAAGTTTGTTGCCGATATAAAAATGCAACGGTTCATTTTCATTCTCTGTCAGAATAAGGCTTATAAGTATTCGACATGCAAAAAAAACCGCTGCTAAACCAAAAAGAACAACGAGATGATTCTTGGTTTTCAGTTTATCGAGGGATAATAAAACAAAAAGAGGAACTAAAAAAACAATGGATTCTCTGTTAATGGCCCCTAGTATCATTACCAATAATAAACAAGACCACTTTTCTTTTAAAATATAATAGAAACCCGCAACCATAAAAAAGACGGCCGCTGTATCATATGGGTAGTAAACAGCCCAAACATGCTTCAACAAAAAAGGAAATGTTAAAAAAGCGACAAATAAAACAGAAAAACAATATGATATCGCACTATTTAGATAGATTCTAAAAACTTTATAAATAAATACTATTGTCAGCAACGAGAAACAAAATTCAAATACAAAAAAAGCATTCCCAATCTTCATTCCCAATAGCTCAACAAAAAACCTGGACAATAAGGGAACAAGAATTCTATGCCCAAAAGGAAGCTTAGCCGTCAAGTTATAAAGCTGTTCCCATGTTGCACCGTGATATTCCGTATTCATCTGAAATCTGAGTACCGTATATGAAAATGCAACAATTATTGGAAATAATATAATTGTTAGATATTCCCTCTTCATATAAGCCATATACTAAATATCAAATAAGTCTTACACAAGAACTTTAATTGTATTTTGTAATAAATCGTTATTTTATATGCAAAAAAAACCAATCGATAAAAAAGCAAATTTTAAACTTGTGATAAAAGATAAAGATCTATTTGACTAACAGCATCCCTCGTCTTTTCTTGCTTATGGATCAGTGATTTATATTTTTTTGGTATGCCCGCATTAACAATAATTTTCTGTTAACTTAAGTTGTATTGTTATAGTTTTGCCCTTAACGCATACCATCCTATGTTTATAGAGAACTCACATGGGTCGCAGCTTTCGCTTGCGTTAAGGCATGGTTCGCAGGTTTTATTAATCGATAGAACTGCACCTTCGGCGTCTGTTACATTTTCTCGCCAGATGTCGGTAAACTGATTGGTTGAGTCGTAGTTAGCGGAATAGAGTTCAACATAAAAATTTATTGAATCTGTGGCTTCGTCATACATTGGATAGTCACCGATACCTTGATTGTAGAGTGCCTCCGGAATGTAAATTCCAAGCACCCAAGCTTTATTCGGTCCGGCATTTCCTTGCGCCCAAAGATCTAATTCCTTTTCTCCATTGTATTCGTACCAATTGGCATAAAACACATCTAGCAAAACATCTTTGCCGTCGTGCATTGCGATATAGTCAATATTGTTACCGTCAAGTAAGACTGCCGCCTCATCGTCAATTCCTACAGGTATTGAGAAGTTATCTAATGCAAATCCTCCTACTCCTAAACATAAGGGCAATCCCCAGAGATCTACACAAACATCTCCACATTTGCATGGATCATCTTCTGCAGATTCATCACACATCGGATAACAATAGTTTTCAGAGTATCTGGTCGACGGAAAAACCCAGCTTCCGCATTCAGAATTTTCACAGCATTCTTCTAAATCGCTACAGATGCTTCCCTCACAATCGTTGTATACACAGTCGCTGTCAGCATCGGTGTCAGCATCTGCATCTGCATCCGAATCTGTATCGGCATCAGCATCGGTATCGGCATCGATATCGGCATCAGTATCAGCATCGGCATCAGCATCTGAATTGCCGGTACATCCTTCGCATATTCCCCATTTTTGTCCGCTGCTTTCACATTCTTGAACTCCGGTTCCTCCTTCTGCACATGGACAGACTTTTAGATCACCGGGAACACACGTTTCTGAACCCAAACAACCTTTACACGGTCCCCAAGAGTTACCGTCTTCACTACAGACCTGAACCCCTGACGTATTTGTTCCGGGACACGGGCAATCTTCTTGTAAACCGGGAGGACATCCTAGAATTTCACTTGTACAGCCGAACAGTCCATTAAGATATGTCAATGCAATCAATAACGTTGCTATCGTGCGAATCATCGCGAGCTCCTTTTCTTAATCCATAACTTCAAAAAGCAGTTTAAGGATTTTCTAATATCCTATTTAAAAACGAAGGTGATATCCAGCTCTAGACTAATAAAACGAGGTAAATTGTTTTTATCTGAAAGTAATGTGCGTGTTTTTTCATCCATGGTTTTTGCGGCAGAAGATGCGTCGGCGTTTTCGTCAGCAGCCGGCAGAGCATTAATTTGACCCAATTCGCTGCATACCTTGGAAGTGCTTTTTAAACTCTGCCTAATTGGATCGTATACTCTTGAGCAAGCATATTTCCAGAAAGGCAAAAGCCACTGTACGTGAACACCGAAGGCTACTGACGGAGCGGCAAAAAAATTAACCCCGATTTCAGGTGTTACGGTAAAACCCTTAAGAGATACGATCTCTCGTCTTTTGGAAAGCGTACTTATTGTTTCTTGGTACTCTTCCGGAATATCAAACATCGATCCGTCTAATCCCTCAGTGTTTTGTGCAAACAAAAGCCAGGAATGGCCGAAATCTATTCCTATATACGGATCCACGGGAAATCTTCTAACCGGATGAATTCGCAAACCGCCGAAAACTCCTGCATATACAAAAGCCTTGTCAGCATTTAGAAATACTTCTACGTCGGTAGAAATCGGCATTTGGTGATCAAAGGCAACAGCGGTAAACGATAGAGAGACATAAGAAGCTATACGAACTCCCAATCTGATACGACCTCCGTAACCCTTTTTTGCCGATTCGCATATTCCTTCACGCATGCACCATGAAAACATAAATCCCAACTCACCGAACATTCCGGAGTGATCCCATTTCTTCCAATCTTTTTTCTTTTTGGGAGCATCATCTAAATCTGAAACTGTAAACTCATCCTCAATTTCAATTTCTTCAGGCTCTTCATGAACCTCAGGTAATTTTTGAATCACAGGTAAAGGTTCAAAAGCCTCCGACTTTATGAGACGTTCCGGATTTGCCATATAAATTTCGGGAAAAGGTGCGTGCATAGGATCAGGGCTTTTTCCCAGTAGGTTTGCAACCACGACTGCCGTTGCAGGAATGAACGCTTCTGAGCGATACGGGATTTCCCCTCTAAAAGGAAGTTTAACAGTTAATAATCTTATCGATCCTGTTTTAACGTTCATAGCAGCCATATCCAAGAAGTGCTCTTTGGAAACTGTTTCATGGATGTTTGAAATAATAATCAAGTCAGCGCCGATAGAAACACCTGCTTCTTTTAGTTGAAACCGTGTAGGTTTTCCTTCGACCCCTTTTTTATTTAGTGCTTTATCAACCTCTTGTTCTTTTTTTACATCATATCCTTGAAGCTTTAGTTGCTCTTTTATTTCCTCAAAACACAACTTTAGTTCCGACAAAGTTAGAGTTCCGAAGGTTGAAGCCGCCCCTGCTATCGGCAACTGAACGGTGTCTTGCTGTAATCCCGCTTCTGCAGATTCAGAATCGTTAGGCAAAGTTGACTGTTCATCAGCAAAAACACTTTTTGGAAAGAACCAAATTGTACAAACAGAAAAAATTATAATTATTAATTGTAACAAGCTTTTAAAAAATCTTTCCAATATGATCTATCCGCATGAAATTGTCATTTCATGGCAAAAAAACCCGCAAATATAAATAACGATACATTGCAAAAAAAATTAAGCTTGCCTTGACTGTCAGTTTTCTGTTGAGAATGGACTTCTTGTGGTAGAAGTATCACAATGTTACGCTTCTATTGCGGAGGTGCCAAGTTGGGGATGACATTTATTGAAGCAGCCCAAGAAATACTAGAGAGAACCGGCATTCCTATGCACGCAAAGGATATCGCAGAAAAAGCTATTGCTTCCGGTATATTATCACATGTGGGGAAAACACCTGTTCAAACCATGTCCGCACAATTATCAGCTACTGTGCTAAAAGGAGGAGATACCTTCACAAAAATTCGTCCGGGAGTGTTTGCTCTTACCAAGTGGAAAGATACAAGCACCAAAACAAATAAAAATCAGAGTCTCAAGACAGACTCGGTATCTTCGTCGACAATGAAATCATTGAATGAATCCATACCCATTGTGCCTCGTGAATTGGAGAGTGCTGTTTTTGAAAAAGAGTCTGAGGAAAAAGTACAGACATCTTTCGTAGATGGAATTTCAACGAACAGTGTATTGCAGAAAAAACGAAAACGCAGGAGGAAGAAAGCATCTAAAGCATCCTCTTCCTCTATTCCGGCAAATGAAATGGGAGGTATTGTAACAGTGTCTGACTGTCTTACAGACAAAAAAATCGAGATTTCTTCCGACGCTGTCTTGGAAAAGGAGGAGAGGGGGAAGTTTGAAAAGGCTGATTTAAGCATTTCTTCCGACATCCTCTTGGAAAAAGGGAATAGGAGGGATTTTGAAACTTCTCGTAAAACACTTAATAAAACTGAAGTTGTTGAAGACAGAGAAAAAACGAGTGTAAAACTTACAAAAAAAAATGTTGCTGTATCAAAGCAACAGAACACTGCTTCTCCTTTGGATTTCAACCGTGATGAAATAGTTGATTATATAGAAAAGATCTTGCGAAAATCTTCTCGTCCCATACCTGCAGAAAAGATTGTTGAAGAGCTGGAGATTTCTTTCAAAGACGGAATCACCCTTATAGAAGCACTTATAATGTCCGATTCTTTTGAAAGGGAGCGTTCCGGTCGAATGCCTCGTTTTGTTAGACATAGGGGCGGATATGCTTTGCTTGAACGAGAAGTTAACAGCGAAATTGTAACACTTGAAAATCAAATCACAGAGATCAGAAGCAGGTTGTCTTATCTAGCTGAGCGTCAAATACTAAAAAAACTACGCAGTATGTCAGCTAATACATTCGTTCAAGTTATGATTATATTTTTGGAAAGACTTGGATTCGGCTCAGTCAAACCGATTTCTGTTAAAGATGATAACGGATTCTATCTGTCAGTTAAGGATAAATCGCGTAGCGGATCTTTTAGAACCGCAATTGTACTGAGACGAGATCCTGCCGAATTCATTTTAACTGAACATGAAGTAATGGAGTTGAGAGGAACAATTCATCATTTTAACGCTATGGGAGGAATGATATTTACCACCGGACGAGCAAATGAGAAGGCTTGTGAAGAGGGACAAATTGCCAATTTACCTCCGGTTGCAGTGATTGACGGTGAGACACTAGCAAGAGAGCTCGTAAGATTGGGAGTAGGCGTCAAAGATCGTATTGTACGTCTTGCGATTTATGATGATGTTTTCTTTAATAAGATAGAATCCTAAACGGAACAAATAGATCCAAATGGCAGAAAAAAACAACAACATGTCTTTTTCTTTTTCTGATGCTGAAATGCCTGTTCGTTTTGGACGATATATGCTGCTTCGCAGAAAAAGTTTGGAATCAATAGGTGAACACTTTTTGGCATTGTGGGGTGTTGATGAAGGAATAGATCAACTGCGTATGGTTCGTGCTATCTATCGATCAGTTGCAGAAGACGAAGACTTTGTGGCTATGTTTACAGAAGAAGCTCGTTCCTTATCACAACTATCAAGCTCCAATGTTGTACGAATTGTTGAGGTCGGAAGCGAAAGCGGAATTCCGTTTGTTGCTCAAGAGCATGTAGAAGGTATTACGCTTGAACGCCTGCTTCAGATTTCGGAAGAGCGCGGGATACGATGCCATTGGGAACTTGCTGCACACGTAGCTGCTGAAATGCTTCGCGGGCTTGATCATGTTCATCGTCGTGAAGATGTTAGAGGTATTCCGTTGGCAATGCGTCACGGAGATATAAGACCTCCAAATGTGCTGATTTCCTTTAATGGTGAGGTTAAACTTACCAATTTCAGCTCTTCTTTGTATTATATGGTTCATAAAGGCACAAACACTCGATTCGAAACCGAACGCGGAATGTATGCATCGCCGGAAGGACGTCGTTCGGCCTCAAAAGGGGCAACCGCAGCCGGTGATTTATGGGGAGTATCTGTTTCTCTTCTCGTTATGCTTGAAGGATTGTCGGCACTAAAACAAATCAACTCATTTGTTGCAGACGGCGAGTCTTTAACCTCTGTAGCATACAGGATAAGAGAAATACCCAAACGTCTCAATCTTCTCTTGGCTAGAGCCCTTCATATAGATCCGCGCCATCGATTTGATACTGCATCTGCAATGAGAGATGCTTTGTTAGAAATTCTTAAAGAAAACGGTGTCGGTCATCCTCCTGATGATCTATCTGCCTTTGTTAAGGATCTGGGTTCTCAAGAAAGAGAAGAAGAAGAAAAAATAGTTAGAACCATGTTAGGAAGGGAAGCGAGTATGTCTCTTGATGAATTGTCTGATTCATCAAAAATTGCGCCCGGAACTGTATTAGACGGCAAATATCATTTGTTAAGACTCATAGGCGAAGGTGGTATGGGGCAAGTCTTTGAAGCGGAGCATTTGGGTATAGAAAAGCGTCTGGCAGTTAAAGTTCTTCACGAACGTGTACTTCACGATCAAGTCGCGGTGGAGCGTTTTCGCCGAGAAGCTAGAATTCTAGGCGGACTTGGTCATCCCAATATTGTCAGCGTTACTGACTACGGAGTTACTGTTGAAGGAAACTACTACTTGGCAATGGAGCTTCTTGACGGAAAGAGCCTTGGTTCAAAATTAGAAAAAAACGAGGCAATATCTCCTGTAGAAATTATGGATATAATGATTGCGGTTTGTAACGGTCTTACTGCTGCTCATGCAGCCGGAGTAGTGCATCGTGACCTTAAGCCGGACAACATATTTCTAACAAGAACAGGTCCTCGAATTGTCGATTTTGGCATAGCCAAACGGACAGATTTCGATGATGAAGAGCGCTCGCTAACGAAAACCGGCAATATCTGCGGCACAGTGGAATATATCTCACCTGAACACATCGGAGGTCAAAATACAGATCATAGGGTAGATATATACACAGCAGGGCTAATTATCTACGAAGTGCTTACAGGTACTACTCCTTTTAAGGGGCGCAATATTGCTGAGACGATGAACCGAATTATGACAGACAAGATTACCGCTCCAAGAAAACGCACAGGCAACAAACTAATTCCTAAACCGTTGGAGGATATTTGTCTTAAAGCAATGTCTCGCGATCCGGCAAAGCGTTATCAGTCTGCTGAAGAAATGCGATTGGCATTAGAAGCTGTTAGAGCTGAAGTATTTCAGATGACAATGATTGAGTCTTTGGGAAATTCAAAAAAAACCAAAACTCTCCATACTGTTGCATTATTAGGATTGTCAGGTGCTATGTTGTTGTCTGCAATACTGATATATTTTTTTAAACTTAACTCGGTCAATGAAAACAAGGTATCAGTTACTCTACCATTGTCTTCGGAAATAAAAAAAGCCGAACCCTTACCCTCAATTCATGACAATGATGATAGTCATGTTGAAGAAAAACTGACAAAATCTGAGAATAATATCGCCGAAAACACAACAGAAGACACAGCTTCATTTTTCAATTCTGTCAATGAAGGAGAAATAACCTTAGAAGAGCTCTTAAGCCAAGGAGAAGCAGCCTTGAAGAGACTTGATCTGGCCGGTGCTGCTTATCACTTTAAGATGGCGTCAGAGAGAGATCCTCGAAATCCACGAGGTTGGTACGGACAAGGAAGAGTTTGGTTTGAACGGAACGACCCTCAAAGAGCCGTCATAATGATTCAGAAAGCACTAAAATTGGATCCAGGTAGATATAAATGGCGTGTTTTTTTAGGAAAAATCTACATGTCAATTGGAGACAGAGAGCGAGCAGTTCGAGAATGGAAAAGAGTTCTGCTGACACGCCCCAACCATTCAGAAACTTTACAATTGCTTTCAGCTTCAGGTGCACCGTCTGACTAGCAATAAATAGGCGCTCCTTCGTTTTTTATAACAAAAGAGCGCCCATTTTAATCTAAAACAGGTTAAGATTATTGGACTAACTGCCTGCTGTCATAGTAAAAGGAAGAAATTTTGCGCGATTCGGATGCCTCAACTTGTTCATTGCCTTCATCTCTATTTGGCGAATTCGTTCTCTTGTGACTTTAAACCTCAAACCTACGTCATCAAGTGTGTGTTCGTTCATTGACTCAATTCCATAACGCATTCTAAGGACAAGCTCTTCTCTAGGTTCCAAGGTGGATAAAGCTTTTCTGGTCTTTTCTGATGTGTCTTTACTTAGGGCAATTTCTTGTGGTGAAGCGTTTCGATCATCTTCCAGTAGATCACAGAGAACTGCATCATTATCATCCCCGCCGATGGGCATGTCTATGCTTACTGTTTCCTTGGTAATATGAAGCAGCATTTCTACCTTAAAAACATCCATTTCCATTTGTGCGGCAAGTTCTTCTAAAGACGGTTCTCTCTGAAGCTCTTTTGACAGTTTTTCTCTAAGATGTCCGAGTTTACGTTTGTAATCAGAAATGTGAACCGGAATACGTATAATTCTCGAATGATCATCAAGAGCTCTTGATACAGCTTGTCTTATCCACCAGGTTGCGTATGTGCTGAAGCGGAATCCCAATCTATGGTCATATTTTTCTGCTGCGCGCATCAGGCCGATATTTCCTTCTTGTATTAGGTCAAAAAGCGGCATTCCCCTGTTTTTGTATCTTTTAGCAATTGAAACCACCAAACGCAGGTTAGATTCGACAATGCGCATTCGCATTCGTCTTATGCTTTCCTCATGTATGAAGAGCTTGTCACACAATATTTGAAGGTTTTTCTCTGATATTCCTAACTTATTTTCAACTTCAAGTATTTGGTTTTCCGCTTGTTTTGCTGCGGTATCCATATCGCGCAAAGTATGTAAATTCAGACGGCTGGGCCATGAGCACATAGCCTGCTTCTGAAATGCAGCATCAGCCTTGCGAAGTAGTTTTCGGATTTCAAACATCTTCATGCCGGCAATCTTTTCGCAACGCTTAATGGTTTGGGCGGCCTGTTTTTGGATCTCGTTACATTGATGTAACTGTTCAATAGTTTGATAAAGAAGTTTTCGCTCAGAGGCATCTTCTGTTTCTGTTTCTTTGTCAAAATCATATTCAGCTTGCTCAACAAACTGCACAGGAATAGAAATTCCGAATTTTTCTATTAGAGCAGATACCTTTGCTTCTTCTTCAACAATTTTCTCACCGATTGCTGTTTCATCTTCTCTAGTAAGCAGTTTAAAACGAGCTATTCTCTTTAAATAGTCACCGATTGCTTCAATTACCCATTGTTCATTGTTTTTGTTTCGGACACTATTCATGAGCAAACCTCACCCTCGGTATTTGACCCAAATTGTTGTTTTTTCAAACTTTTAACATCAGCCGTATCCAAGTTCGCGCGAAGCTCGGCCGCATCTAAACGTGTTTTATTGCAACAAGTGAACCAAAGTGTTTTTTGTAATGGAATATTTTCTTGTAAATACTGTAACATTATGAAATGACAAATATATTTATGCGGCATGCTCTTTGTTGAATGTAAAAAACCTATTAGATGTTGAAAACATAATTGGCATTTTTAGCAGTTAGCAGGACATTGATGTCGTAGTTTGAAATGAAAATGTATAGCCAAAAAACTTTGAATGTATAACATCTGAAAGCAACTATGCGTAAGACAGACTGGCGACAATTGTCATTTTCATTTAAACAGGATTCTTCACAAGATGTGATTTCTAATAATTTTGAAGATTTACAAAATGAAGGAGCGGTTTTGTCACGAGCCGTTGACTCCGGAGCAGAGGCTGAGTTGGATGCACACAGGATGAGAATTCAAGGATATCTCACTGTATACATGCCGGAACCGGTAAAGTTGGTTTTTACTAAAAACCATAGTACCATGATTTCATTTAGAAGAAGAGAAGGTTGCATCTATCTTAGACTTCATAAAATGTTCAGACATGCTGACGAAAACATGCTCAATCATCTTCTTGATTTCTTAAAAACAAAAAAAAACCGCGATTCTTCTGCCATAAATAAATTTATTGCTGACCACTCCCAAGAAATAGATAGTAACAAAAGTGTACGGAGA
Organism: uncultured Myxococcales bacterium; assembly: GCA_964458775.1. GTDB lineage: Bacteria > Myxococcota_A > Polyangia > JAAYKL01 > JAAYKL01 > CAYWLQ01. The sequence continues at coordinate 48,372 of CAYWLQ010000009.1, forward strand.
AGTATGTTGGAAGTCCAAGGACGCTATTTCAATTTGGAAGAGGTATTGGCGCGAACAGCTGAACGTTATTTTGGGGGACAAGTAGATGTTAGTATCGGATGGGGGCGAGCTCCTAATGTAAGAAAGCGTAAAGGTCGATTCAAAACTATAAGTCGAGCACTTGCAACCTATAGTTACAATGAACGAATAATTAGAGTAAGTCCGATTCTTGATGCTCCTGATATTCCCTCATACGTTATAGACTGGATTGTATATCATGAAATACTTCATCATGTTATTCCGGTAAAGAAGAGCGGTTCCAAACATATTTATCATTCAGCACAGTTTCGTTCTTTAGAACGAGGGTTTGAACATTTTGAAAAAGCAAAAAAATGGGAAACAGAAAATATTGAAAGAATACTTCGATAATCAACAACAGTTTTAGAAGATGATTTTTGTAGAAGTTAAAAACCTTCGGAAATGATTATCACCGAAGGTTTGGAGCGGGAGACGGGATTTGAACCCGCGACGTCAACCTTGGCAAGGTTGCACTCTACCACTGAGTTACTCCCGCAGCGGCGCGCATTTGTTACTTGATCAGGTGAGTTTTTGTCAAGTGATAACATCAGTAAGTTGCATTTTTTGTTTTAATTGCAAAAAAATACTCAATGTTTGTGCTGCATGTCTTGACATGTACATCACTTCGCGATAGGGCTTCTCGTCCTTTGCTAAGGAGGCTTTTAAGTTGGCAAATCATAAGCAGTCGAAAAAAAGAACTCGTCAGAATGTAAAACGTGTTGCACGTAATCGTCCGATCCGCACTAAACTGAGATCCGGAATTAAGAAGGTACGTGCAGAAATATCTGCAGGTAAGACTGATGATGCTAAGGCAGCTCTAGTAACAGCGGTAAAACAGTTAGATAAATCTGTGACAAAGGGCATTATGCACAAGAAGACCGCTTCACGCCTTATCTCAAGATTAACAATAGCTGTTAACAAACTTCAGTAATTATCGGTATTGTTCGGCTTTCTGCAATAGATTCAAGGATATACATCAATCGGTAAAGGTGTATTGTTTGTTATGCAATCATTACTGTGCAGTTGGATTAACTGCGTTTGGGCGGACACAAATCGACTAGTGTTTCTTCCATTATCAAACCGGATGATCGCCTTGCAGATTTCATCTGATAATCAGCATATGAAAGGCGTAACAATGCCTGCTCCAACTCTGTTCCGCGAAAACCCCGAGCTTGTGTGATCAGCTTTTTTATCATAAACGGAGGAGAGCCGGAGATCGATGCGAACTCTCTTTCATCTGTTCCCAAATGAAGATGGATTCTGATTTTGAGCAGTTGCCTGATATGTCTAGCCAGCATTGCATTTAGAGCTATTGGCTCTTCTTGTCTTTTCAATAAACCTTCAAGTAATGACAAGGCTTTGTCGGAGTCTCCTCGACCGACAGCATCAACCAGTTCAAATACAGAATGCTGTCTTACAGTTGTAATCGTTTCAGAAACATCATCTTCTTCTACACATCTTTTAGTACCCACAAACAATCCTAGTCTCTGAACTGCATCATCAAGAGCTCCGCAGTCCGGACCTACAGCGGCTGCAATCGCAGACAATGCTTCAGGAGAAAGACGCACATTAGAGGATTTTGCTCGCCACCTTATAAAGGACAAAATATCTGATTCTTTTAGAGAGTTAAACTCAACAAGGAAACCTCTTTGTTTAGCTGTTTTGGTAAGAGCTCTTCTTGCATCAAAAGAATCTCCTATCAATACCAGACATGCTGTTGGAGAAGGATTGTTTAAGTATGTCTCTAAGTCCTTTTGACTCTCCGTTGAAAGCTTATGTGCATCTTCAACAATTACCAAACATTTTGTAGCCATCATTGGAATCTGTGAGGCGATTCTTATTATTTCGTTTCCGGTAGTAACGTTTCCCTTAAGCTCATGAAGATTGTATCTTCCCATTGGATGAGACAATACTGTTCTTTTAATCTTTTCCACAATTCTATCTATAAAGAAACGTTCTTTCCCGGATATGACATACACAAAATTAAGGTTGTTTTCATTTAGATTGTCGATAAAAGAACACTGTTCCATAAATGTAAGATTATCATAATCTATTTGAGTAAAATATCTTCATTTTGAAACAATGCTTTTTTATCTTTTATGAGAAGAGATTGAATCTTTTGTTTTGAGATATTTTCAAGACTGGACTTTTGAACAGCGGATTTATTAATCATTGATTGAGTTTGACAACGACTTATACGTTATGCTTTAAACAGTCAATTCACGAAATGTAAATTTCAATGGAGGAGATTTTAAATGTTAAAGATAATAAAAGGTTTTGTCATTGCCGGTTTGTTTATACTTGGTTGTAGTAAGAACGGTCCTTGTCCGGACAAATCCGACTATCTCGGTGATAAACCAGGAAAAGATACAAAACAGTGGTGTGAAAAAAAACTTGCTGATGGAAAAACTGTAAAAGACGGTCAGTTCTATATATGGCATTCTCCAACGCAAAAGAAGATTGAAGGCTTTTATAAAGAAGGAAAAAAAGAAGGAACTTGGACGAGCTACCATCCAAACGGAAAAAAGAAAGATGTTGGAAATTTTGTTAATAACAAAAGAGAAGGACTATTGACCGTATGGAACCAAAATGGAGTTAAGATTAGCGAAGGAACGTATTCAAACGGAAAAAAAATTGGAACTTGGACATCTTGGTATGAAAACGGAAAAATGAAGGCCCAAGGTGAGTGGAAAAACGGCCGACGTAATGGTAAATGGATACGATACGACAAAAACGGCAAGGTAGCAACAGAAGGATTCCATAAAGAAAACAAGGAAGTCGGTCAATGGACTCATTTTTATCCCAACGGTGCAAAGAAAGAAGTCGGCACTTATGACAAAAACAAAAAGAAAACAGGTAAATGGCAGCTTTGGTATGAAAATGGGAAACTGCGTTCAAAAGTTACCTATAAAGGCGGAAAAAAGAACGGATTATCAGTAAATATGTACAATGGCGGGAAGAAGAAATCAGAAGGATCGTGGGTTTCTGACAAACAACAAGGCCAATGGACCTACTGGTATGAGAACGGTCAATTAAAATCAGAAGGAAGTTTTAACAAAGGCAAACGAGATGGTTTATGGACTTACCAGTATGAAAACGGTCAGAAAAAATCAGAGGAAAATCTTTCAAATGACAAAAGGAACGGACAAGCTACTTATTGGTACGAAAACGGTCAAACAGCATCTGCCGGAAATTTCAAAAACGGTACAAGAATAGGCAAATGGACTTTTTGGTATGATAACGGAAAGAAAAAGTTTGAAGGTGATTTCGAAAACAATACAGTTGCTGAAGGCGCAACATTCTTTGATATTAACGGTAGGAAGATGAACCCGCCTGATAATATTAAAGAGTTTCTATTTCCACCTAAAGAAAAAGTAGACCCAAAGCTTAAAACGACAACGATTTGAAGTAAAAAATTTTATGTTGATAACCTATTATCCTCACCTATTCTTTTAAGTTGAAAATTAATTTTTTAATTCAAGAAAAACATTCTTTGAATATTACTATCAAATATTGTTTTTTCCCCAAAAAGCAAATAACAGATCTGCTGCATTGGTCTGAGTAGGTCCGGTTATTAAAAGCTCATTTAGTGTATCAAAAAAAGCATAAGAATTATTGTCATCTAAGAACGCCTGAGGGTTCATATTTTGACTTTTTGCACGACGGATTGTTTGAACGGTTGCTGCTGCTCCGGCTGCGTTAGTCGGACCGTCCTTTCCGTCTGTGGCCAAAGATAAAAAAACAACATCGTTCATTTGATCCATCAAAGAAGCTTCTATTGCTGCAGATAAAACAGTCTCTTGGTTTCTTCCGCCGGTTCCCATACCCTTAACAGTAACCGTTGTTTCTCCTCCCCAAATTAAACATGAAAGTTCATTGTCAGAAGTTGTTCTTTTGGCTTTTTGTACAATGTGAGCAACTTTTTTGCCGACGTCTTGGGCTTCCCCGTTTAGCGTTTCAGAAATCAACAAGCTTTTCACTCCCATGCTGTTTAAGCATGAATCGGCTGCATTGGCTGCCTGTCTGTTTCCGCCGATAATAAAATTATTGACACGTTCAAACACCGGATTATTTGGCTTGCATGTTTCTGAAATACTACCGGATGCTCCGTTTTCAAGATGTGAAATAACAGTTTCAGGAATTCGCTTTGTCAGGTTTAAATTATTTAGACAAGCAAGGGCATCATCATATGTTGAAGAATCCGGAGCAGTCATTCCTGAACCGATCGTGTCCAAATCATCATCAGCAACGTCAGACAGAATAAGAGAAACAACTTGCGCAGGTGATGCTTCCAAGGCCAACCTTCCTCCTTTGATTGCAGACAAATGCTTTCTGACAATATTCAGCATTTTTATATCAGCTCCGGAAAGCAACAGCTCTGAAGTAACACATTGTTTATCCTTGAGAGATAATCCAGCGGCAGGAAGTGCTAAGAGGGATGATGCTCCTCCTGAAATCAATACGATAAGAAGGTCGTTTTCGGTAAGATCGGCTGCGAATGAGAGCACCTGATTTGCAGCAAACAGACTTGATTCATCCGGCAGAGGGTGTGAGGATTTTATTATCCTTACGGTTCCGTTATTCCAAGAGCGATTTTCTGAATTATCATGTGTTGCTACAATTCCTGTCTCAATTCTATTCCCAAGTATGTTCCATAAAGCATGTGTCATACCACATGCTGCCTTTCCTCCGCCTACAACTCTAATACGTTGAATTTTTTCAAGTGAAATTCTATGGGAATTAACCAATAGACATCCATTTTGATAGTACACTGCATTGTCAATGCAAGTCACAGGATCTATAGCGTTAAGTGCAGAGTTAATAGCTGATACAGCAAAGGAACAAAAAGAACTTTGTTTAAGGCTTCTAGGTATTGAAAGGATTTGGGGAAACCTACCGTCAGTTTCAACAACGGTCATGATCTTTCCGCCCCTATATTTCTTCTACAGTCGGTTTAGAAGATAGTAGAACTGAAGCAAGCTTAACAAGAGGAATGGCAGATGAATAATCCATTCGAGATGATCCTACGACACCAATTTGCCCCTCTAGGCCGGTTCTTCCAAACGGAGCACTTATCATAGCGCAGCCGTCAAAGCTTTCTCCTCCTTCTCTGCCGATAATCACAACTAGCTTGTCTGTTTCTTCTGCTGCTTGGTCCAATAGAGCTAAAATGCGGCTTTTTTCTTCTAAAAACAACATAAGTTCTTTTAATTTGTCTCTAAGTTCAGGTTGAGCCGCCAATCTACTTCGGCCGTCTACAACTAATTCTGAACCGTCGTTTATGCTATTCTTCAATGCCTCTGTTCCAAGTTCTGTCGCTTGTTTTCTCATAGCATCACATTTTTTTTCGGCGTCTTCAAGTTCAGCCCTTAGAATCTCTCTGGTTTCATTGAGAGTTCTTCCTGAAATAAGATCACCCAAATAGTTGTGAACTCTTTCCAATTCGCGATCATTTAAGGGTACCTGAGTTTTCACATAGGTATTATGTACCAAACCCTCTCTTGTAATTATTACTGCGAGAAGCGAACCCGGTGCAAAAGGAATGAAACGGAGCTGTTTGATAACCGATTCTGTAAGCGAAGGTGTTATAACAAGAGCTGCCTGATTAAGAAAGTCAGAGAGAATTCGAACAGTTTCTTGTCTAATATCAGGATTTGTTTTGTCGAGAGTTCTTAACTGCTTCATTGCAGCATTTCCCGGCAATGACATTTGCGTGGAAGTCTCATTTCTGAGAGTATCAACAAAAAGCCGCAATGCTCTATCAGTAGGTATTCTTCCGGCAGAAGTATGAGGTTGTGTGAGGTACCCCATTTCTGAAAGAGCGTGAAGTTCTCGTCTTATGGTAGCCGGAGAAAAACCCAGGTTGCCGACAATAGATAATCCTGTTGAACTAACCGGTCTTCCTGACGAAACGTAGGAGGCTACTAAATGAAAAAGTATTTGTTTACGCCTTTTATCTACATGTTCCTGATCAATTGTTGTTTTTGTCATTTTTTTTATTTTCCCTAACACCATTACTTGACATAAACCTAAAAATCGTTTGTATCAGAAACTATGCTCCAATTCACGGACGAACTTTCACATGAGCAGCCATTGGCCGGCAAAAAAGTTCTTTTTGCCGAAGATCAAGAACATCTGCGCACTATCATAGTAATGATGTTAAAAGAACTTGGAGCTGACGTCATTCCTGTCGGGGACGGCTCAAGTGTTCTGCAACACTACAAAGATGATTATGAGGACATTGATCTAGTTCTGATGGATGTTAAGATGTCCGGACTTGCCGGAACCGAAACTTTTCAGCGTTTAATTGAAATGGATCCTGCTGTTAAGGTAGTGCTTACTTCAGGCACAACTCCGGACGAAGATATTATGGATCTGCTGCAAAAACACAAGGGCGGTTTTATAGAAAAACCTTTTAATTTAAGTCTCTTAGGTGATGTCTTACAGCAGGTTCTTCAGGGATAAAGAGGTTTGTTTAGTTAGTAGACTTTTTTGCAGGAGACGATGCTGATGCTGCACCTTTGTACTGGGCATTATATTTCTGAATAAGTTGATCTGTAAGATCCATATGTGACGGACCCCAAACTACAGCTCCGGCAGAACGGTCAAAAATCATAGTATATCCTTCTGTTTTACCTATCTGCTCCAAGATTTTTTGCATCTTTTCAAGAATATCTTGTGTGAATTCAGCTTCTTTCGTGCTCAACTCTCTTTGAAATCTGGCATATGACTGCTGTAATTCATTAACAGATTGATAATACTCTTCAACTTTCTTCTGCATGGCTTCTTTGGTCAGTATATCCTGCTGTTTTTCGAGGGTGCTTTTCATATCGATGATTTTCTTTTCCTCTGATTCAATTTTCTTTTGCAGCTTGTCTTTTAGTTTTGTCAGCTTGTCCATTGCTGCTTTACCTTCTACTGTTTCGTTTAAAGCGCGGCGCAAATCAACATAGGCAAGCTTGATTTTATCCTGAGCCATTGCTGCTGTTACCCCTGCTGTGATCATTAGCGCTGCCAATACTGCTGAAATCATACGAATTTTCATTTTCTTACTCCTGCTCAATACAACCGCGTAAATGCGAAGCGACGTTTTTTCACGTCGTTTTTTATGCTTTGACCGCTTTGGGGGTCAAACTATTTATATTTTTTCGACTAGTTTTGTTAAAAACATTGTGCCGAAGATCGAACTCTAACTAACTAAACTCTTGAGTCTAAAAGAAATTCCCGAAGGTAAACTCAAACATAAAATTATCTTCGTCATTGTATGTTTTTGTGGGCCATCCCCATTCAAAACGAAGAGGTCCCATCGGCGACATCCATCTAAATCCGAAACCTGCAGAAGTTCTGAGATATACCGGATTACGATTGCAAGGATCATTAAATACATTAATGCCTCTTCCAGTACCTGCCTGACACCAAGTATCTTCTAAATTAAACGAGTTACCTGCATCAAAAAATACAACCCCCTTAATTCCCATCATCTCAACAATTGGAAATTCTATTTCAGTATTAAAAGTAACCCGCATATTTCCGCCGATATTAACACCGTAGTTCATCGGCGATTGATTGGGGTCAAAATTCTTTGAGATAGACAATCTCGGTCCAAGAGACCATGGGTAGAATCCTCTGACATCCATAATACCGCCTGAACGATAACGATGTACGATGGCTAACCCTTCTGAATTGTTTGAATAGATAAGTCCAAAGTTACCTTGAAAACGAAATACAAGTTTCCAAAACAACGGTGCATACCATCTAGAGGAGAGTGAATACCGAGTAAATCCAAAATCTGACACAATATAAGGAGAAGCCCACTCTACAGACAACATATTATAGTGACCCTTGGTCGGAAACAATCTGTTATTTCTTCTGTCAAAAGCCAGCTTAGCTTGTAAAATGGAAGAAAAACCTTCTTTAAATAAGTGTGCCAGAGGCAAATCGGCAAATCCTGAATCAATGCTTCTTCCTCCGGAGATAAGCAAGCCTCTGCTTGTATCGGTGTCGACCTTGTCGTAAGAAAGGCTGTAGGTAAGATAGAGTTTTAAATCACGATGCCCAAGAGAATGCCCAAGAGTAAGATCCCCTCCTGTTGATCTCTTGTTGTAGTCGATTTGGGACATGACTGTATTATAGATACTAAAAGCTAGAGTCCAATTGGTATCCAAGAAATAAGGTTCCCAAAAATTTCCCATAAAAATCTGACGCATGGAAGACATCTGGATTTGAAGGGATAGGGTTTGGCCGTGACCTAAGAAGTTTTGTTCTGACACTTGAGCTTGCGCAATGAATTTTTCAATGGAGCTAATACCCATTCCCACCTGAAACTGGCCGGTATGCTTTTCTGTTATTTCAACCGTAAGACTGATCTTGTCTTTTGAGCTTCCGGGAGTTTCTGTAATGTCGACGCTTTCAAAAAAGCCTAACTGTGTGACTCTGGCTTTTGAAGCTTCTATTCCGGTTTTGCTGTAACGAGCTCCCTCGTTAACAACTACTTCTCTTCGGATAACTCTGTCTTTGGTTTTTGTATTGCCGCGAATATCTATTCGCTCAAAATAAACCATCGGTCCGCGAACAATATCGAAAACCAAATCGACTATTCGTGTTTCGGGATTGGTCGGAGTTCCCAAATTAACATTAACGTGAGCATAGCCCTTATCTTGATAATATCGAGTAATTCGGTTTACATCTTCCATTACCGAAGTTCGAGAAAACCAAGTTTCTCGCTCTGTCTTTGCCATAGAGCGAACAACTCTCCTTCCTCCAAGTAACTCAATCGAATTGTTGTTTTCGTCGTGTTCTTGAACTTTTATTCTTCCCACACGATATCTAGGGCCTTCTTCAATCGGAATCGATAAAAAAATGTATCGTCGATCAGCTGAAAGTTCAACTCTGGGAGAACCGACCTTTACATCAAGATATCCGTGATCCCAATATACTGCTGAAATAATTGTGACATCTTGTTCGAAGTTTTCCTTGTTGAAGGTTCCGGAGCTCGTCAGCATCGAAAGCGGACCTCCGGTTCTGGTAGACAAGTATCGAGCAATAGCAGCATCGGAAAGAGCTTTGTTTCCCACAAATGATATTCGCTTAACCTCTACTTTTGCATGTTCATCTATTTCAAAAACAACATCGTATGCATTTTCTCCGTTTTGTTCCAACTTGTAGTCAATAATGGATAAAAAATAACCCTTTTCAGAATACAAATCTCTGATCTTTTGTAGATTTCGATGAATAGAGGGATCATCTAAGGGTTTATTAGCCTCCAAGTCGATTACTTCTTTAATATCGTCATCATCAATCTCGCTATTACCCTCAAATTTTACCTCATTTACAGCGGGTTTTTCTTCTATTGAAAAGACAACGACTACACCGTCCTTGTGCTCTTTGAGGCTGACTTTGATATCGCTGAAAAAACCTATTGCATATAATGATCGAATATCTCGCGCCAATCGAGCTTCGTCATAAACAGTATTGGGACGTGTTGAAATATTCGTCCTAATATCGTTTGAGCCCACTCGCTTGTTGCCTACAACCTCAATATCAACGACAATTCGATTTCGCGCTTTGTTAGGTGAAAGCTCTGCAAGCTCTTTTTCAAATTCAGCATTTTCATCTGTATCTGTATCTGTATCTTGATCTTGTGCGATGCTGATTTTTACTTCCGTTAAAACAATAATTGCAATACCGGCTATAACTATTGATATGAATGTATTTGATGATGAGAAACGACGCATACGCTGATTTTGTTCCTCCCGATGTCGCCCAAGGGTGACAATTAAGATTTCGACGTTGTACGTCGTGAACGATGTATAGTCAACTACAGTAATCTTTAGAGTTTCTCTAAAAAGGTGGAAGAGAAAGATTAGATATTATAAATTCAATGAAAACAGTTTCATTTTCGAGAAAGAATGGTCGGCACGGAGAGGCTATTACGGCCGGCGTGGAGAGAGTACAAATTGCTTTTCGGAAAGCGTCCAAAACCAAGAACAGTCGTTAATTTCAAACATATTGCCATGTTATTGGAAATTTTCGATTGGATTTTTGCATAATTGAGGGGCTGTTGAACAAGTAAAGCAGCAAATTTACCCTGTTTTACTCTTGTTTTTTTGCAGACGTTGATAGAGTGCGGCCCCTCTGGCATTTAGCAACACCCAGAGTTCTCTAAATTTCGTATAAAAATATCGGTTATTATGATTTATGCGAACAGCTGATTTGACGGCAAAATCTTGTATTTCAGCTGCGGTCTTGTGATGATGGGTTAGAGAAAAATCAAGAGCAATGCGCAGCTCCTTTACGGTATCTAAATGTGCCTCTGACAGCAGATCGTCAACAGATCTGCTGATATTGTCTGTGGCTTCTCCAGGAAAAAAGGCTTCGTGTGCTTGACGAGCGAAAGAAATGCTTATGAGCTTATTTAGTAAGCTGCTTACCGCAAAAGCACGTTCGTGAAAGCTTACTCTTAAGATCCTAAACATTATTTCACAAACGGGATCTCGCATTTCGTATCCGAAGTTGCGATAGTCTCCGGTCAGTCGGTTTTCTGCTTCCAGTGCGCGCAAGAGAGGGGTCCCCGAATAAATCTCTGTTCGACAGACATTCCACGGCAAATGGTGAACTGTTTCTGCAAAGTCAATTGTGGTTGCTACATCTTCAACAGAGCAATCCGGATCAAACAACATTAAATTGAAAGACGGTCTAATGCCGTTTTCCTCGCAGTTGCGAATAGCCTCAATATTATGAAAGTGTTGATGGGTTCTTCCTAAATACATTAGCCTTTGGTCTGAAGCGTTTTCAACGCCCAAAAACATATGTACTACTCCAAGTTCTCGCGCTGTTTTTGCAATATCTTGGGTAATAGATTCAGGCCTTCCCTTTACCCAAAAAACAGGTGTATCAAGACCTCTTCTTTGAAGTGCAGCTGACATTTCGTGCATGCGACGAAGGGTTCTTTGTCGATTAGGCAGAACAAAGAGATCATCCTGAAAGAAGAAAGTTCTAATATCGCATTGATGGTAGTGATCTGCGATTTCGTCCGCGACGGATTCTACTTGACGCAATCTGAGCAGCGGTCCTCCGGCATCTCTACCAAAAGACTGTATAGAACAATATGTACAAGCACCAAAACATCCCCTGGCTGTAATAACAAAAGCAACAGGCACTCCGCCTACCGAAAACGGACCGGGATTTCTTAACTTCGGTCTTGGAAGTATATCCAAATCTTTTATCGTAGGGCGCGGCGGCTCAACAACGATGCCTCCTTCGCTTCGATATACCAACCCTTTTATTCCTTTGAGTTGTTTGCTGTTTTCAAGAGTTTCGACCAATTCATTTAAGGTATGTTCACCCTCGTGTCTTACAACTGTGTCTATTGCAGAACAGTCTTTTAGAATATTTTCGTAACAAAAGGTAGGCACATGGCCGCCGCATGTAATGTGACCGTCAAATCCTGCTTTTCGAATTACAGATGCCAAATGCAGATAGTCATTAACTGCAAATTGAAAAGAAATACCGAGACCTATTACATCTGGATTATTTTTAACTATTTGTTCGGTACATGTGTTTGTATCGTCTTTATTGTTAAAGCGAATTAATTCTGCTTCGTGACCGGCGCTTTCTAAAGAAGCAGCCAAATATCTCAGAGGCAAATTGTCTTGCTGATCGGGACCTATTAAAGCAATTTTAGCCATGTAAAGTGCTGTGTTTAAAGTAAAAAGATGATGTACCGACAGATGTTCCTCTTTTAACGACAACTTGTATGTGGTGATAGCCTCCGGATGAAGGAAGTTCCCAAATCACACCGCCCAAATTAGAATCAGAAACATTACCGTCTGAGGGAATCCATTCGTATTGCAAAGGTCCGTTTCCGCCGCAAACTTCAGCAACCAAACAAACCGACCTTGAACTTAATGCAACCGGAACAATGTTTGTATGGATCGCCTGACTCAAAGGGGCTTCCTCTTCTGACTGTTTTGGAATAATCGGACTGGGTGCCATTTCGCAAATAAACTCGCACACCGTACAAGTGCCGCCTGAGCTGACCCAGTTAGCAGGAGCATTGCCTTCACACCAATTCAGGTAGGTCAGTGTTTCTACCTTTTTTGTATGTTCGCCGGCTTCATCACATCTAACATCCATTGTTACTTTTATTTGTAACTCAGAACGATAAAAACTATCAATGTTCACTTCGGAGGGCCAAAAAACAGTAAATGAAAACCCTTCTGTGTCATCAATTAGGTCCAAAACAGTGACTTCGTACAATATTGTCGGATAAGCATAGGATACTTCAATAGAGGGTTTTCCCACTACTGCATCTTTCAAGTCCGCAGGTATTATTATTCGGCCGGAAGCAATGTTTGCATTTGCTGAATATGCATTTAGGGTTACTCGCGCAGCCAAATTGCTGTCTACCGGTTCGTCGGAGTTGGCGCAAATAGCAAAAGCTTCTGCGTCTACTCCCGGAGGAGGTGACGAGACAACAAACTCGTTAGGATAGCTGTAATTCGGGCAAGGGTCAGCATCGGAATCAGTATCGGCGTCAGCGTCAGCATCGGCATCAGCGTCACCATCGGCATCCATGTCAGTATCGGCATCCATGTCGGCATCAGCATCAGAATCTGCATCTATATCCATATCAGCATCAGCATCTATGTCCATATCGGCATCAGCATCAGCATCTATGTCCATATCAGCATCAGCATCAGCATCAGCATCTATGTCCATATCGGCATCAGCATCAGCATCGCCATCAGCATCTGAATCGGCATCAGCGTCAGATGCCGAGTCACTGCTTAAATCCGTACTGGAATCTGTGTCGAATACGATGTTTTTACTATTGCCCTCTATGCAACCCGAAACTGAAGAAAGAAGCAAACCGCACAATATTAAAATAAAGACTGTTTTACGAGGTTTGTTACCCATTTTATCACCTCATTATCGGTTTAGTAGCAAATTCTACAGCCATTATACCCGCAAAGAGAACAAAAGAGAACCGCACATTGTATAAATATAAATGGGTACAAGTTACATAATGCACACATGCAAAATATGACTTTTCAACCGACAATCATTAAAAAAACGGCTTCGGTTTATCCGTGTAATTGTGTTCTATTTGTGCATGTGTCACAATGCGCTTTATGAAGCGTCTTCTTGTAGTTGATGACGAAGAATCTATTAGGCTGACCCTATCCTCAATGCTTGAGAGAAAAGGCTACAGTGTTACAACCGTTAGTTCCGGAGCTTTGGCTCTGGAAAAGCTCGGCCAAGACACCTTTGATGCTGTTTTGACAGACGTTCGTATGCCTGACATGGACGGGATTACGTTAACAAAAGAGATTATTTCTAAAAACCTTCCGGTCACAGTAATTGCAATGTCGGCTTACGGTTCGGTGGAAAATGCAGTGGAAGCTATGAAAGCCGGCGCTTATGATTATATAACCAAGCCGTTTAAGACAGACGAAGTTTTGCTAACTCTTATGAAAGCGGATGAACGAGAAAGGCTTAAACGTGAAAATGCCTTTTTAAAAGCCGAATTGGGTGAGTCAGTTGCTTCCAGATGCATTGTCGGCCAATCAGAATCGATGACCCGATTGTTTAAATTGATTTCTAAAATAGCAGACTATAAATCTACAGTATTAATTACAGGGGAATCGGGCACAGGCAAAGAGTTGGTTGCCAGAGCGCTTCACAACAGTTCATCAAGAGCAAACAAACCATTTGTGGCGGTCAACTGCGGTGCTATTCCTGAAACCCTGTTGGAATCAGAGCTGTTCGGATATAAAAAAGGCGCATTTACAGATGCTCAGCAAGACAAAACCGGAATTTTTGCTGAAGCTGAAGGGGGCACACTTCTTTTGGATGAAATAGGAGAGCTTCCTCTACCGCTTCAGGTTAAGCTTCTTAGGGTTTTGCAAGAGGGAACAATCCGAAGAGTTGGAGATACCAAGGACATTAACGTGAATGTTCGTGTGGTTGCTGCTACCATTCGAGATTTGTCCTTTGAAGTACAAGAAGGAAGATTTCGAGAGGATTTATTTTACAGGTTAAATGTTCTGCCGGTTCATATTCCTCCTTTGCGCGAACGAGCCGGAGATATTGTTCTTCTTATTAAGCATTTTATAGATCATCATAATCGTAAACTTGGCCGTAACGTTAATGGATTTTCTCCGGAGGCTGAAAGAGTCCTGTTATCCTATAACTGGCCCGGCAACGTCAGGGAACTTGAAAATACCATTGAAAGAGCGGTGGTATTATGTGAGGGAGACAGAATTGCTGTAGAGGATTTGCCTGAAAGAATTAGAGGATTCCAAAATTCAACCCATACTGTGTTTTCCGATAGCGAAATATCTATCAAAAAAGCTGTGAGAATTATGGAAAAAGAACTCATCAGTCGAGCTCTGAGAAAAACAGGCGGCAATCGAACTCTTGCTGCAAAGCATTTAGAAATTAGTCATCGAGCTTTGCTTTACAAAATCAAGAGTTACGGTTTGGAATAGCAGATACAAAAAGAACAGCGGCATTATAGCTGGTAACAAAGCGGAATAAAAAAATGCAGCGAAAACCCTTCGCAACAATAACACAGGATGGAATAGTAAACAGCATCAATTACGAAGCAGTTGTTACACTTGGCATTCCTGCTGATTCGCTTGTAGGAAACTCAATACTTTCACACCTTATCGAACCTCACAGGCTGAGATTTGAATGCGAGTTGTCGGCAGTTCTAAATGAAACTGAACAATATGGAAAAGCTTACTGCACGGTAGTAGGGGCAGACGGAGTGGGGCGCAAGCTGAGCTTTGCGATGACGTCAAATAAGGACGGAACGGCGGATCTTGTAATTCTTCCATATCGCTCACCCAATTCCTATCAAGGTTCATTTATTACTTCTCTATTTGATTCGGGACGTATTCTTCCTGTAGCAAAACATATTTTGTCAATAATAAGAAAAGCTGCAACCAAGGAAGAGCTTCTTACAGACGGTCTAAAAATTCTTGCAGAAGCGGTCGGTGCTGACGGGGGGGCAATATTGGAGTGGGAAAGCATTCGCGAAAACGCACCCGCCTTAACGATCGGAAACTTTGATAACTCCCATTTGGCCGGAGTTTTTCGCTCTGCGATTATGGCAAGACTTACTCGCGGTGATGTTGTTGTAAAAGAAACCTCGCTGGACGGAAGTGATTCCAGCGCGTGTCTTTTAATTATGCCTCTTTTAACCGGACCGGTTCCTTTTGGAGTTGTGTTGCTTCAAATAGCCAGAGATACGGAATTGGTTCCGGAAGAACAACAGGGACTGGTTGTTTTGGGCGAAATAATGGGACTTGGAGTTAAAGCGCTGACGTCAGCTCCTAAGCATCGTCAAGTTCGATCTTATTATAGCAATGATAATGAGGCTTCTTTAGCGCTTGGAAGACTATCTTCCGGATTTACACACGAGATAAACAATGCAGCGACTATTCTTAGAAATAACATAGAACAAGTACTCCGCAAAGGAGACATGATAAATGCTACTACCGAGACAGCAGTAAAAGATTCTTTGAGTGCGCTGGAAACTATGCATGATTTAACTCAAGCGCTTAAGGTTTTCGGCCCTGAAGAGACAACAATGTTTGAGCAGGTTAATCTGCTGCGTATTCTTGATATCGTCAGCAGATCAGTGCGTTTTTACGCTAAACGCGGAATAAATATATCTTTGGAGCATCCCGAAAATGATATTCCGCTTGTTAGAGCCCGAAGCCATCATCTGACACGAGTGTTTTTTCTCATTTTCGTTGAGTTATTTGATGCATCACAAGATGCCGGAATTGAGCTGGGAGTTCAGATTTCCTTTAAGGTAGAAGCCGGTATTGTTTCGTTATCTATTACTGTGTCTGCCGGTCCCTTCAGCCTTCCTGCTGTTTTGTTAGCTCAACTGGAACAGGGCGGTACACTTGCGGGCCAAGTAATAGAGGCAGGCGGAGTGCTTTCCCATTCAGTTGACCACCAAGGAAATATGAATATTACAATTGCTCTAAAGGAATCTTCAGGTCATTCAACACCCCGTATGAGTTCAATTGCAGCATCACCCAGAAGGCGAGGAACAATTCTAATTGCTGACGATGAAGTAGCTGTTATTCGATCTTTACGAAGAGTTTTAGACCAATTTTACGACATTTTTGCTGCTCGATCAGGCGAAGAAGCTTTGGAGATTTTAAAAACCAACCCGCATATTGAGGTGGTTTTATATGATGTGTCTATGCCCCGAATGGGAGGTATTGAGTTCTTTGAAGAACTGCAAAAACAAGGTTTAAGTCAAACTCATCAAATTGTATTTGTCAAAGCGGGATCATATGATCCGGAAGTTATGGATTTTCTATCTTCAATAAGTAATCCGGTAGTTGACAAACCGTTTGATATTCCTACGCTTAATGACATAATAGCATCTATGCTAATATAGCATTTCAGAAATTTACTTTTTAGAGTGTGCTGTTTTACAAAACGTTACGTAATTTATTTTTTGAATAGTGCATCAAGATCTGCCAAAGCGGCCGATCTTGATTTGGGAGGTTGTCTTCCTGACGGAGGCAATGGAGCTCTCTCACCGGAAGCAGGGGGGCGCATTTCGGGCCGGCTGAAATCGGGTGTCGGCTTTAAACTCAATGCTATTCGTTGTTTTTCGGGAACTACTTCAAGCACACGAGCTTTTACCTGCTCACCGATGCGAACAATCTGAGCCGGATCCTCAACAAAATCATTGGAAATCTGTGATACATGAACCATTCCTTCAACAGAAAGTCCAATATTAACAAATGCTCCGAATCTCGTAATATTAGTTATTACTCCATCAAGAGTCATCCCGGGTTTAAGATCCCTAATGCTCTTCAAGAAAGAATTAAAACGTTTGCCGGCAGGAAGTACAGCTAAACGTGCTCCTGGTTTTCCCTTTTTTGAAGAGCTTTTATTCCGGTTACGGCGATCCCAAGATGAAAGTGCCTTACCTTCGGCTAAAATTTCTTTAAGTTCTTCTTCGTCAACTTCTCTTGTGAATTCTCCAAGTCTCAGAGACAAAGGATCAACTCGTCCCCATTCCCGTCCCGGTTTTAAAGCCCTCCGACCTAATACCACAGCACTGCTTTCGCTTTTTCCGATAGATAGAATTTTTCTTGCTTCTGCCAACGCAATGTCATGAATCCATTGAGCGGGGAGCTCACCAAGAAGGTCTTGCAGTGTTGACAATCGCTCCTTGTCTTCACAAGTTACGGGTAATACGGCGGCATCCGGTTTGTGTTTGGAAATCAGTGAACCGGCTATGGACTTTATGTCGTCTCCAATTGGTATTTCTAAGTGTTCAACGATGTCTCCTCTGCGATCTAAAATTGCAATTCCTATCGGATCGCGAGGACTGTCAACATATACAGAAATTGCCAAAGTAGCCTGTAAAGACGGTGTATTCAACAAACCAAGATAGGCAGTACGAGCAGTTTCAAGCGCTTGATGTTCGGATCTTTCCGTTAATTTCAACCTAATAGCCGTTTCCAAATCTTTTGAAATTAATTCTTCAACAATAGATTCTGCACCTCTTTTTTGTGCAGCTAAACCCATTCCGGAAAGTCTTGCAATTGTTTGAGCTTGTATTTTAGGCCAAGGAAGCTCCATGCTTGTTTCGAGTATGTCCGCTTTTTCACCGCGTCTGGCTGCAAGCCATTTGTAACCGGTGATTTCATCGATAATATTTTTCGATGAAACATAGTTTTCAAAGTCAGAAGCATCCGGGTGTTCGGGGTTTTTGAATTTAATATTTATAAAACCTTCTGACATACTCAGTGTTACTGAGGCTCTCCATAGTTCTATATGTGCCTTAGTAGCTAACAGCCAATCATCATGATTGGCATATCCGGAACGTTGACATATTCGTGCGATTCGTTCCAAAGCTTCAACTTCATGGGAATCCATAGTCAAAGCCAAGCTTCCGTCCGGAAGAGTTAGTTTGCTCATTGCAAGAGTTCGTCTCAGACTAATTGCTGCATTTTTCCATTTTGTAAATGATCTGTGTAAATCAGCAAGTTGAGCAAGGGTTTCAGCCCGAAAACTGTTTAGCGATACATCATTGTTTATAAGCAGTGTTTTTAGATCCACTCCGGGTCTATCTAAAGAGCGACCCAATCGTTGTAGAGCGGTCCGATCAGCCTGCTCAAACAAATCCTTTTTGACATTCTTAATAAAATTAATAAAATCCATACCTTGTTACCTGCGCCGGGATCGAACCCTTTCTGCACATTTATTCCTATTTTGTTTTTTTGAAATTCAATCGGTTGTGCCGGTCTATCTATCTAACAACAGACCCTCTCACACAACGAGCGCGACACTGACCCCGATACTGAATTCCTAACTCGTTAACGGCTCCGGAAACTCCCACGATAATTGCCTGCTTTGCACCTTTTCGAGTAGATGTCCACATAACGTGGGATACTTGTTCTTTGAGCTCACCGCTCTCTACTATTTTTACAGCCTCATTCTGATCAGGCAAGCGCCAATCTGAAAAACCCATAAAATTTAAACTTTGGCAATATGATTCAGCCTCAGAAAGATTAACATCGTTGCCGTTATGTTCTCGTTTAACTGTCAACCCCGAAACATCAAACAAAGGTCCCTGTATTGGCTGAGACGGTATCGGTTTCTTTGCCGCCATTTGTTTTCTTTTAAGCTCCTCTTCCAATGCAGCTTTTTCTCTAGCTTTATTAACACAATAAGTGGAAGCAGCACACCCGTCGTCATCACAATCAGTTCTTCCGTCAATATCGTTGTCTATGCCGTCTTCACAAGTTTGAGGGTCTTGTCCTTCCATTATTTTTGCACATGAACACAAAAAAAGACAAATCGTAACTAATTGTAAATATCTCATACGTGCCTCCTGCTCGATTTTTCTGTTTCTCAAGTCGTTTTCAGAAACTCTAAAATCTTTGTGTTAGAAGACAAAGGAAAAAATATGTATTGCTTCCCCGATTTTGGGGCTTATCTCTGCGGAGAGATAGGGATTCGAACCCTAGGTACCTTGCGGTACACACGATTTCCAGTCGTGCACCTTCGTCCACTCGGTCATCTCTCCAAATAAAATTAAAAAGAGCAAAAAAACTTCGCAAATCAAGCGGAGAGAGTGGGATTC
>CAYWLQ010000010.1:0-39529 GCA_964458775.1 uncultured Myxococcales bacterium
TGTCGGTGTCAGTGTCGGTGTCGGTGTCAGTGTCGGTGTCAGTGTCGGTGTCAGTATCCATATCTGAGTCAGAATCAGAGTCGGCGTCAGAGTCTGCATCGGCATCAGAATCTGCATCGGCATCAGAATCTGCATCGGCATCAGAATCTGCATCGGCGTCAGAATCTGCATCGGCGTCAGAATCTGCATCGGCATCAGAGTCCGCGTCAGAATCAGAATCAGAATCAACATCCGTATCAGCATCTGAATCACTGTCAGAGTCTGCGTCGCTGTCAGCATCGGCATCAGCATCAGTGTCAGTATCAGCGTCCGCGTCAGAATTGCCTGTATCGGCAATGTCACTGTCTGTAGATAATTCAGTTTTCTGATTGTCCGAGGACGGTTCACTGCATGAGCAAAACATTACCCATAGCACAATCGTTCTGATCGAAATTAGTTTCATTTATATTCCTTTCTAGACAACAAGCCAATGTTGATAGAAGTGCATTTCATGGCAGAAAAAAGGGTGGTTTTTAGAAATATTTTTTAATAGTAAAGACTTGCAGATAAATACTTCATGGTTTTCCGACAAAGGTAGTAACGCTTTTGGCTTCAAGCGAGGCGGTAAAACGTGCATTGGTAACCGTAACAGGGCTCTTGGAAGCAAGGCTGTCTGTAGCTGAGGTTACCCACGGAGTCATTTCACATGGTGTTGCACCCGATATAAAGACAGGAACCTCTGTAGTATTGTTGTTTTTGTTGATAGCTACTACAACAACGGTTCCGTCAGTTGTGTTTGTATATGCGGAAAGAAGAACGCCGGACGGAGGATTTCCGGATGTAGAAATTCTTTTGTATCCCGGCCTTACAAATCTTGAATAATTGCCCAATACCCACAGTCGCTTGGTCCAAACATTCGTATCGGTGTTGTAGACGCCGCTTGTGCCGCCGGCCCACAGCCACCAATAATGCCAGGCATTGAGATTGGCAACCGTAAGGTCCTTGTGTATGGATTCTGCCATCTTTATTGCAGTGGGAATGTTATCGCCTGTCGGATCGTCATTTGCGCGACCGGTGTCAACTTCGGTTTGCCAGTATTCTTTGCCGGCAGCCGTAATGTCCGGTTCCGGTTTGTTCGGACCGAGTCCGTATTCGTGACTTGCAAAAATGCTTACATGATTCCATGCAGCACTGTTATTCTTTATTGCCGCATAATAGTCAGGAAAGCCCCACCAGTTCATAGTTTCAGGTGCCATAACCAAGGTGCCGGTGTCGGCTAGTGCCGGTCCCATGTGGCTTCCAATCCAATCGGCCATTTCCCCGGCAGTAAATGAAACCGTGTGATTCATACCGCCGCTGTCCGGTTCGTTTTCGGCAGAGATTGCATAAATAGGTACCCCAGCGTCCTTCATCGTATTAATGAAATTTACAAGTATACGAGCCCACCCAGCGGGGTCTACTAGTTTCGGAGGAGGTGTGCAAGCATCGTTGGTGGGACACATCGGACGATCAGTAACCGATTCATCAACCTCCCATGGCGTGGCCCACACTTTTACTCCGTACTCAACCGCCTTCTGAGCTATCCTGGTTTCTGAAGTTGTGCTGCCTCCGATGCGAATGCGGTGCAGGGTAAGTCCGGCACCTGTTGTTGTCGACCAAAGCATATCAGGGTCATTTGTAGCATCTCTAAAATTTCCCGCCCAAGCACTGGAAAGGCCGAATCCGGAGATCTTCTGCTGCAAATCCGAAAGACTCAAAGTTACGTCTCCCGGTTGAGCCGTTCCCGTGCTGCAACTTTTTATTTCAGTATCTGAATCGGTGTCTGCGTCGGTGTCTGTGTCGGTATCAGCATCTGTATCGGTGTCGGTGTCTGTGTCGGTATCAGCATCTGTATCAGTATCAGTATCAGTGTCAGTATCGGCATCAGTGTCAGTATCGGTATCGGTGTCAGTATCGCTATCGGTATCAGTATCAGTATCTGTGTCGGTATCGGTATCGCTATCTGTGTCAGCGTCACTATCACTGTCAGCATCGCTATCACTGTCAGCATCACTATCGCTGTCTGCGTCAGCGTCAGAATCGGTATCAGAATCTGAGTCACTATCAGAATCTGTGTCAGTGTCCGCATCAGCATCGGCATCACTGTCAGCGTCTGTGTCGCTGTCCGCGTCTGCGTCTACATTACCTGTATCCGCGTTGTCGATATCCGTAGACTGCTCTGTCTTTTTGTCATCTGAAGAAGGATCATTGCATGATATCATAAGAATTGAAAAAATAATTATTCCTATTGTGAAACATTTCATTTTAATTCCTCCCTGATAGAATAAATTTGTAATTTCAAGTAACTACACTTACAAAAGTGTGTACTGCAATTTAAAAAAACGGGCGGATTTGGGCATATTTTTTATGTTTTTTTTACAAAGAGGTTCTAAGGACAAATTGGTGTCGATCTTACAATGCAGCGAATTAGGTAAATTAAAAACAAAGTAATGTTCCGATAGGTCATACCGCTCAACTATTGGATAACCCACTGCTGATTTGAATCGTTACTACATGCTGCCGTTGCGAGTCTTGGAGCCTCGGTAGCGGAAGGTTGAAAGCATAGTCCGTTGTCTGCATGTAAAATGCGAAAGTTACTGTTACCGAACGGTTGTATAATAAATTTTTCAGCGCCCCACGACGGGGTGAGATGCAGCGGTCCCATAAAAGTAGTCCAGAACTCTCCGTCTGCACCCACTGTGTATTGGCCGGCACCTATGTGTCTTAAGTCCCAATCACGAGCGTTTGCACTCATTACAACGTTGTTGCTGTCAAGGTTAAGGCTTTGCCCGGTACCGACGTTTCTAATCTGATGCAGTCCTTCCGATACAGCTCCCGCAGACGCAACGGAAAGCTCAATCCAGTTCAGGTTGAATTCTCCGCTTTCAACTTGAATGCGCAGACGTTGAGGTCCTCCGGGTAGAAAGACTTGTTTTACAGCACCGGCCCAAGTGTTTGTATTACCGGTGTTCGGCAAGGCCCAGACTCCTGTCAGGTCTTCGTCACGCGAAAAAATGCGAACGCTTCCTTGTCCCGCAAAACGGAGATTGAGGTCATACATACCGCCGCCCGGAACTCGCAGTGTAAACTCCAGCCAATCACCGGAAGCATTTCCTACTACATGGTAGCCGCCTCCGGTGTCAGAAGTTGTGGCGATCTCTACCGTTTCTTTGGCCCGATATTGTGAACCGGAACCGGTTTTGTTGTTATTGTACGCTACTCCCTTACCGCCTTGGTCAAAGTCCTCGGCTTGAATTCGGAGATTGCCGCTGAGTCTGCCGTCGACATAGGACGGTGTAGACCACGGCAGTCCTTGGTTTCCAAATGTACCGCGAACCGCCGGGAAGGTACCGAAGTCCGGTATCCACGACATACCGGTCTTTGCTATGCGATCAGGATACACTTCCGGTTTGGAGACGTCATCGGAAACTCCCCATGGCGGAACGTAGACGAAAGAAAGCCATGAGACGCCCAGCCTTTCCAGTTGATAGGTGAGCTCAACGTCCAGGCCGCCGACACTCGATCCCCACATTCCGCCGTGAAACTCGGTCATTACTACAGGATATCCTGACTTCATGATGTTTTCAATGGCATCCACAGTGTTTCCGGAACCGGCATAGCCGTGGAAGGCAACTCCAATATTGTCCCATTTTGCATTCTCATTTCCAAAAACACCTTGGTTAAAAATTCTAATATCACCTAATGCATCATTGCCGGCACCTGACCCCCACAGCACGGAATAAGAGAAGAGCAGAACCAAGGTGTCGGGTGCGAGTGTACGAATAGTTTTGTATGCCTCAATTTCCATGTCCATGGCACCGTTTGTGGCTTGTGAGTAGGGCGGTGACCAAGCAACCGGTTCGTTTTGAATTTCATAGATAACATGGGTTTCGTTGGCATAGCGCGGTGCATAGAATTTCCAGAAATCCAGCGTATACTCCATATTAAAGTTGCCGTTGTTTGCACCGTTGCCGATGGTGATGATTAGATATAGTCCCAACTCTTTAGTGTTTTTAACAACGCTATCAATTCGAGAAGCCGAATAACCTGGTGCAGTGCTTCCTTGGCGCGGGTAGTTGATATCTAAGCACTCAGCATAAATGTGTATTGCATTAAAACCTAGATCTTTCATTTGTTCAAGTTGCTCACGCGGAGCCGGATCGCCCCACTCAGAAGAAGTATAGGGCCCGCGTAAAAGGCGTCCGTTTTCAGCTACAAAAGTAATTCCTTTGCTATCCAGTTTTGGTCTACCGCGGGGAATTGGAATCGGGACGGTATCTGTATCCGTATCTGTATCCGTATCTGTATCTGTGTCAGAATCTGTGTCAGTGTCGGTATCTGCATCAACATCTGTGTCTGTGTCAGTATCAACATCTGTATCTGTATCTGCATCCGTGTCAGTGTCCGTGTCAGTGTCCGAATCCGTGTCAGTGTCCGAATCTGTATCTGTATCTGTATCTGTATCTGTATCCGTGTCTGCATCGGTGTCTGAGTCTGAATCAGAATCTGCATCAGTGTCAGTATCAGAATCTGCATCAGAATCAGCATCTGTGTCTGCATCAGTATCAGAATCAGAATCAGCATCAGCATCAGCATCAGTGTCGGTATCTGTATCCGAATCTGCGTCAGCATCCCCGTCGCCGCCGGTATCAGAATCGTCAAGGTTGTTGTCGGAATCATTGACTGAGTCAGTGTCGACCGGAGAGCATCCAAACCCGGCTATCAGCAAGATGTAGAAAAATAGTAGTTGCCGTCTCTTGAAAAAACCGATTGATGTTGCCATTTACAGTATCTCCCTCGTAAAGATTTGGTCAGCATTGTTGCCGCGTTGGAAACCAACTGTAATGCGTGCGCCCCATCAGACAGTGCATTACAGTTTAATAGTGACCTTTATCCACAGATATCGGGCGGACTTTTCTGCGCATTTTTTGCAGAGTGTAAACGGATAAAGTCTTGTTAACCTGTCTGTTGTTGTACAGTTCTTTTGAATTTGACTCTTAACATGTAAAAAATTTCTGCATGATTTATTTGCAATTGATATACAATGTTCTTGTTCCGGTATGACATTATAATTTTTGTCACAAACAGAAGGGAACAATACATGAAATACAAAACATATTTATTGATGTGTTTCTTATCAGAAATATTTGCTGTATGCCTTGCGTGCAGTGATATGCAACCGCAGATAATAGGAGTCGATAGCGATCCGATTAGTACACACGTTGATACAGACAGCAATGCTGAGGCTGATGCAGATACAGACACTGATACAGATACAGACACTGACGCGGATACAGACACTGATGAGGATACAGACACTGATGCAGATACAGACACTGATACAGATACAGACACTGACACGGATACAGACACTGATGCAGATACTGATACAGATGTTGATACTGACACTGATGCAGACATCGATTCGGAGTTGAATATAGATTCCAATAATGACACAAATGTCGATAACGGCTCAGATGTTGATACTTATACGGACAGTGATGTAGATGCTGATACAGATACTGATACCGATGCCGATGCAGATGCCGATGCAGATGCCGACGCAGATGCCGACGCCGACGCCGACGGAGATGCAGACACGGAAAAAGAGGAATGTAAACCCGTTCTAAAGGCAACGGTCCGCGATTTTAATGACCATCCTGATTTCGGAACTCGTTGTTGTTCCAATCCTGTAGGTCTTGTCGAAGATATGCTAGGACCGGATCGCAAACCCGTTTTTCTATCCAGCGCGGGAAGCTGGGATCATCATATCGCCATTACCAGTGCTGAGACATTTGATCAATGGTACCGGACAATTGACGGAATCAACTATGCGTTTGAGGTTGAGCTGCCGCTTACGCCTATTGATGATATCCTCTACGAATATCGAAACAATGCATTTTTTCCAGTCGACGATATGGGATTCGGGAACCCGGAAGGAGAGCATAATTTCTTCTTTACCACAGAGATTCATATGCTCTTTGCTTATGAAACCGGCCAGATATTTTCCTTTACAGGAGATGATGATCTTTGGATATTTATTGACGGTCACTTGGCAATGGATCTCGGCGGAGTACACTGGCAAACTTCCGGGACTATCGATATGGATGAACTGGCTGTGGAAATCGGTATGATACCCGGCGAAAGCTATCCAATGGAGATTTTTCACGCCGAACGGATGCCCGGGGATTCAAACTTTCAGGTTACAACGAACATCTCGTGTCTCATACCTGTAATTGTAGTGTAGGACTCTCAACTATAGAGAAGAAAAAAACGACCATACATCTTCAGGAACCCATGTACACTGACACTCGTCCGAACATGTCCTTGGCGCTGTAGCGCATGAATTCCACAAGTCTGAGGTTCCGTCTACAACTGCATTTCCATGTCCTGATTGGTGCACACACCAGCGAACGGGATATTTGTCAGAGCATCCGGCGTAGTCAGTGCAGATATGTCCTCCCGGATTTAAATAAGGCGGAGGCTGCGGAGGGGAGGGTGGGTCTTGAGGAGTGCAGCTGTTGTTTGTTACAAATCTATCGCGCATAGGTTTTGCCATATCTATAGTACATGTGCCGTCCGTAAGACCGGCCATTTGCCAGTATGCAATAGGATCGTTACCGCCGTCACAGCCGCTTATTACTGCTCCGTTATAAACTGCTACTCCGCGAAAAACTTTTGCCAGGCCGCATGCTATGGCATAGCTCATTCCTCCTCCGTAGCTGAAACCGTTAGCAAAGATGCGAGATTTGTCGACACAATAGTTTTCTTCGATCAACTTAACCGTCGCATCAACAAATCGAAGGTCTCTAGGTCTAAGGGGCATATGACGAAAGAACCAATATATACTTGGTCTGATAACCGTTGCTGGGTTCAGTCACCGACCACGATCCGGCCGGCCATCCGTCGTTGAATTCTAGGTAGGATTTTTGCGGCGGTTGGTTTAAAGGCGGTTCCCAATTTTGCAGACAAAGAGAGTACTCTGACGCTCCGTAGCAGTGATAGGCATCTCCGGATGTTGCGGTGCAGCAACCGTCGAGTTCGAAGTAGGGATTGGGGCCTCCGACTAGATATCCCGGTGCCGGGCCCGGTGAGGTGTTAGATACCTCATCCCATTTGGTTCCGTTGCCGAACCATGTGTGATACATCGTCTTTACCGAATGCTCAGCACCGGCTCTCTTCATGTTGGTCAAGTAGACAATTCCTAGAGGGTTAACTCCGTGGATATAGTGAATATAGGCCATTGCGGCATCCGAAGCGGACTCTGCTGTTGCACCGGTTCCGTGTTTTGCGTATAGCTGGAACAATCGAGCCTGTGCCATTTTAATTTGATTGCTTCCCCAGGTATATGCATCAATCGGTGAACGATAGGCATCTCTCTTGCCGGTAAACATCGGTAACTGATCTGCATTATTTTCAACGTTGGTCAGAAATTTTGTTAAAATTGCAGAACGGACATTGCTGCTAATACCATCAAGTTCGGTGTAATACAAAACTGCTTCTTGTTGTTCCATTTCCCAACAGTTAGGTCCTGATTCAGAGACAATATTGGAATAATTCGATTCAACAAAATCCTTAAATCTTGCTTCGCCGGTTATCTCATATAAATACATAGCCGCTTGAAATTTTGAAAAGCGTCTTCCGTTATCATCGGTTTCTTGTTGCCCTGCACCCAGACCTCCTGAGCCCGGTTGCTTACTGTCATCGTTGTTGTAATAAAGCACATTTGGATTTGCTTCGGCCCAAGCCCATGCGCTGAGTGCGCGGGTTCTAAGATCCTCGGCAAAGCTCTTCATGTCTGCCTCCGGTCTTGCTCCAAAAATTTTACTTGCGTAGGCAAAGGCTGCAGCGCCCATCAATGTTGCATTGGTTGTTGCCGGACCGTAGTAGCTAGGGTCTGTAGATGATGAAGGAGGACTGCCTCCGGCAAGCGTTAAAATGCATAGCAGTGAACCGTCAGAGTTTTGCAATCGAATTAAAGAGTCTATGCCGTATTTAGTTTCGTCGACAATATCGGGTATGCCGTTACCTGATTCCGGAATAGTGAAATCGTCACTAAAGGCACGGGTATGGTTTGCATAGGCATGTAAGAGCATTATGACATAGCCGGCAGTCCACGCGGTATATTTGTTGTAATCCCCTGCATCATACCAACCTCCGCGAAGGTCTTTTGCTTGTGCTGCGTCGTTTTTGGCAAGCCACGAGCGAGCGTCGGAATCCTGTCCTGATTTCATATGGCTTGCGCCGTCCGCCCAGTCTGCACCGGCGATGTCTGCCGACTTTGCGAACCCTGCACGCTGATAGAAATACATGCGCATTGTGTGCTTCAGTATGCTGCGATAAACATAATCGTCTATTTCAAATTCCACAGAACGTTTGCCGCCGTCAAGGTCAACCACTGTATAAGTTCCGGGTGTTGTTACATCCGAGAAATCAAACCACCATATTTTGTCTCCGGACTGATTGTCCGTTGCTCCGCTGTTCCACGCTTCAGGTGCACCGTTAAAAACAGCATTACCGGTTGCCTTGTCGACCACGGCAAAGTTCGAGCTTGGCGTATAGTTTACCGAGCTGTCAAAGCCTATTTGAGGATCACGAATTATCGCAATTTTTTGATCTTTTGTTCTATACCCAAACTGATCCACAAGAATAAGAGGAATCGGTCCGTTTGCTCCTGCTATCAAACCGTCACTCCATGTAG
Source organism: uncultured Myxococcales bacterium (assembly GCA_964458775.1). Taxonomy (GTDB): domain Bacteria; phylum Myxococcota_A; class Polyangia; order JAAYKL01; family JAAYKL01; genus CAYWLQ01. The sequence continues at coordinate 8,720 of CAYWLQ010000010.1, forward strand.
TGTCCGTGCTCGGTTTATCTACAATAGGCGGTAAATCAGCGTCGGTATCGGTATCAGTGTCGGTATCAGTGTCGATGTCGGTATCAGTATCAGTATCAGTATCAGTGTCCGTATCCGTATCAGCATCAGTATCCGTATCAGTGTCAGCGTCACTGTCAGTATCAGTATCAGCATCTGTATCAATGTCAGTATCCGAATCAGTGTCGCTGTCTGCGTCTGTATCGGCATCGGCATCAGCATCAGTATCAGTATCCGAATCGCTATCGGTGTCCGCGTCGGAATCTGCGTCTGTGTCTGTATCAGAATCTGAGTCACTGTCAGAATCTGTGTCAGTGTCTGAGTCGGCATCGGTATCACTGTCAGCATCTATGTCGCTGTCTGCATCGGCATCCGCATTACCTGTATCTGCATTGCTGCTATCCGTAGACTGATCTGTATTGTTGTTATCTAAGGCAGAATCGTTACATGATGAAAACAAGAACCCCCAAATAATCATTACTATTGCAAAAAATTTCATCTTAATTTCTCCTTCTCCTTACACAGAAATGAATATACAATTTCAAATAACTATACTTAACAGTTATTTGATAACTGTGTATTGTATAAACAAAAAAGATCGGTTTAGGTAAGATTTTTCTTTTTTTATTCCTTTTCTTCTTTGCAATATCGTAGGGAACCGAGGGGTTAGGATTCTCGCCTGTGTCGGTGCTAATGTATAAAAATTATAATAGACGGTATAAAAAGAATAGGTAGAGATAAATAGAAAAAGTAGAAAGCTGTTAGATTATAAAAACCTACAGAACCCTATTGATCCAGCCCAAGAGCAAAAATTGTTGTCTCTGCATAGCGTGTTCCGAATGTGCGATAGGATTCCGGGAGAAAATGCAGATTATCTGATAAACCTGCCAGTCCGTCTGCTGACACTACATGGGCGTTATCAATGAAATCAGGCAATCGATTGACACCGTTATTTTTACCATTGGAACCGGAGCTGCCATACAGCAACTCGCCGGCTACAAAAGGTATATTGCCGAGATCTAGATCGGCGCGAAGGTCCTCAACTACTTCCTTTACTTTGTTTAACCAAGCGTCATCAGTATTGTCGGATTCCCCTTGGTGAAAGATTAGACCGTCAATGACTCCTCCCGACTCCAGCGCTCGCTGTGCCCGCGCAATCATCCATTCATATGCGCCGCTCCAGTGGTTGTCCGGAGGAATGACCTGCCAATCTGCTCGATTGACAACAATATCTTTTCTAAAAAGATCGATGCCGGCACCCGGAATTGCACAGGGGATCAGACCGATAGTGTCCTGTTCGGGATATGCTTCAATCAACGTTTTCGCAAATCGGTCGCCGATACCGATACCGTTAACCCAGCAGGCGTGAAGAGGCGGAGCGGCGATATCCCACTCGTTGTAAACTCGTCCTGTGGCGGTACAGTTGTCATATCCCAATACTTTGATGCGATCATTTTCTATCTGATCCTGGGATTCTATTGTATTTTCATATCCGAACATATTGGACTGTCCAAAAAGAAGGAACATGTGGAATACCGGATCTGTATTTTCTTCAGAGCCGGTATCTGTTTTTGAATCGGTATCGGTATCCGTGTCTGTGTCTGTGTCCGTGTCTGTATCTGTATCAATATCGGTATCTGTGTCAATATCCGTATCTGTGTCAATATCAGTGTCAGTGTCAGTATCAGTATCAGTGTCGGTATCAGCATCCGTGTCAGTATCAGTATCAGCGTCAGTATCTGCATCACTATCCGCGTCTGCATCACTGTCCGCGTCTGTATCGCTGTCGACATCGGCATCAGTATCAGCATCTGAATCAGTATCCGCGTCTGCGTCAGAATCACTGTCCGCGTCTGCGTCAGAATCACTGTCCGCGTCTGCGTCAGAATCACTGTCTGCATCTGAATCAGAATCACTATCTGCGTCCGTGTTGCCTGTATCATTCGTGCTACTGTCATCAGAATCGGAATCTTGGTTGTTCTCTGCACAACTGATAGATATCATCAGAATGACAAGAAGAATGGAACTGATTGAAATAAGAATTCTCATGTTAATACTCCCTATTTAACTGACGGATTTCTTACTCCGCAGAAATAACGGCATCTCCGGAAGCCAGACCGTTTGAGGTTGCTCTCAAGGTAATCGTTCCGCTTTCGCCGGTAGACCGCACAACGGCCATGAGTTTGCCGCTAAAAGCCGAGCGAGAATTGCCCTTGTAGGATTCGTGATTTGTTGCATCTCCGTTATCAAGACCGACAATCTTTCCGGGACCGTTTATTGTGAACTCAACTGTATTTCCGGCTCTCGGTACAACAACACCTTGTGCATCAACTACATTTACCTCAACAAAAGCCAAGTCACGGCCGTCTGCGACAATTGTGTTACGATCTGCCTTTAGAATCAGCGAAGCAGCTGCACCGGTGGTCTTAACCTGGTCAATCGCTACAACGGTACCTCCCTTTGATGCTTTTGCTTCAAGTGTGCCGGTTGAGAAACGTACTGACCATTCTAACTTTGCTGCTGAGGGGTCCACATTTTTGGAACCCAGTGAGTCACCGTTGAGAAAAAGTTCAACGCTGTCAGCATTGGAGTAAACCAAAACCTTTACATTTTGCCCGTTCGGCCAACTGGTCCAATCCATTGGAACAATATGGACCATAGTAGGGCCCTTAGCATTCCATTTGCTTTGATAAAAATAGAAAATATCCTTGGGCAGATTTGCTGTATCGATAATTCCGAAATAGGAACTTTTAGATGGCCATTCATAAGGTGTCGGCTCACCGATGTAGTCAAATCCTGTCCATATAAACTCTCCTGCGATCCACGGTTTGGTATTAACGTTTCTCCATGAAGTCTCTGCCGAATGTCCCCAACCCACCCAAGAAGTGTCGTAGGACGACATTTGATTGTTATTGTTGTTGTAAATCCCTCGACTTCTTATAGCAGATGAGGATTCACTGGCAAACAATTTCCAGCTAGGGTGAGATGTATGAACCGAATCATATCGCTCAGGCGCATAGTTGATACCCACTAGATCTTCAAGTCCGGTAAAACTGTCAATACCAACCCATGCTGCGTAGGCTTGAGTAATCGGACGAGTATTGTCGCTTGAGTGAACGGCGTTTATCAATTGCTGCGCAACCGCTTTGTCGCCTGCCTGCGGAACTTCATTGCCGATACTCCATATGATAACACTGGGATGATTGCGGTCCCGTGAGACAGTGTCCTGCGTATCCCTGTCTGCCCATTCACGGAAGAACCGCGCATAATCGTAGTCGGTTTTTGCCCCATACCACATGTCAAAAATTTCATCTACAACAAGAAAGCCGAGTCGGTCTGCAAAATCCAACAGCTCAGGAGCCGGAGGATTATGAGATGTGCGAATAGAATTTGCTCCCATCTCCTTAAGCATTTCCAAACGCTTTTCAATGGCGCGATGATTTACGGCGGCACCCAAGGGGCCGAGGTCATGATGAAGGCAAACACCGTTAAGCTTCATAGGTGTACCGTTAAGCGAGAATCCTGTGTTTGCATCGAACGCGAAACTGCGAACGCCGAATGAAGCCTCATAGCGATCAACAACAGTTCCGTTTACAGAAAGGGTTGTAACAACTGAGTACATATTTGGAGAATCAACGGACCAGATTGCCGGGTTTTGTATTGTTCCCGTTTGCTCAGTTTCGATAGATGCACCGGCATTGATATTTTGCGTTGTAGGAGTTAAAGATAAAACTTCTTCACCTGATGAGTCACGAATAGAACTTGTTACAGTAACCGACTGATTGCTGTTGTCGGCGTTTTGAATTGTAACTTTTACATTTACAGCGGCGCTTTGAGCCGAAATTTGAGGAGTTGTTACGTACAATCCGGTGTAGGCGACATGAACGGGATTTACGGTTTTGAGCCAAACATGACGATAGATACCGCTTCCCGAATACCACCGACTGCTCGGCAATTGGTTGTTTACGCGCACGGCCAACACATTTTTACCTCCGAAATCGGCATTGTTAGTAATATCACACTCAAACGAAGAATAACCGTAAGGTCGGGTGCATATCTGAGTACCGTTTAGCCAAACAGTGCTGTCCATGTAAACACCGTCAAACTGAACATATACTTTTTTTCCTGTGCTTTCGGCCGGCAATGTAAAGGTTTTTCGATACCATCCCAAGCCGCCGTCCAGATATCCGCCGCCAAAGGATGCCGCCGAGTTTTGATTGAACGGCAACTCAATACTCCAGTCATGCGGTACATCCAAAGAGGTCCAAGAAGAATCGTCAAAGCTTGGAGCCTCAGCACCGTTTGAATTGCCGAGGTAAAATTTCCAATCGAAGTCCAAACTCTCCGTGCTTGATCTTGCGCCGTCGTAGTTATTGAGGAACGCGGGTTTCGTCGGAAATGTTTCAGTATCGCTGTCGCTGTCGGTATCAGTATCGGTGTCGGTATCAGTATCGGTGTCGGTATCAGTGTCAGTATCAGTGTCAGTGTCAGTGTCGGTATCAGTGTCAGTGTCAATGTCAGTATCTGAATCAGCATCTGAATCAGCATCGGTATCAGTATCTGAATCTGCATCGGTATCAGTATCGGTGTCAGAATCCCCGTCCGAATCAGAGTCCGAATCAGAATCGGAATCAGCATCAGCATCCGTATCAGAATCTCCGTCCGAATCAGAATCAGAATCGGAATCGGAATCAGCATCAGTGTCAGCATCAGCGTCAGTGTCAGCATCTGTGTCAGAATCTGAGTCCGAGTCTGCATCACCGCCTTGATCGGTATCAATATCAGAGGAATCTGTACTATTCTGTTTTTGAGTACTGTTTTCGCAGCCAAACACAACAGGCGTAGTTAGTATTAACAAAATACAAATAATGGCGTGTTTGATAGTATATAACATATATTATTTCCTTCCTTTCAATTATAAAGACAGTGTGATCGATTTGTTAAATCGGGCGGAATAGAAAGATTTTTTGGTGATTTGTTACAAAAATTACAATTGAGTATGTTTTACATATCAGCCGCAGATCTTTTGGGTTTCGGGAAGATGTTCAATTTTTGACAAAGTTTGTTATACTAATTTCACTATATAAGCGATATCGAAGCTATAGGAGTTAATAAAAATGGATAGTCGGACAATGAAAAACTTAGTACAAACAACGGCTTTTTTGGGAACGGTACTTTTCTTTGCTTGTTCATCAAGTCCCGATCCTGTCGACCTTGATGATAGTGACAGAGATTCAGATAGAGACAGCAACAGCTCTGACGCTGACGCTGATTCCGATACTGATGCTGATTCCGATACGGATGCAGACACTGACGCAGATGCTGATACCGATAGTGATTCGGATGCTGACGCCGATACGGATGCAGACACTGACGCAGATTCTGATACCGATAGTGATTCGGATGCTGACGCCGATACGGATGCAGACACTGATTCAGATGCTGATTCAGATACTGATGCCGATAGTGACACTGATGCTGACGCCGATACGGATGCAGATACGGATGCAGATGCCGATACCGATACTGATACAGATGTTGACGCCGATACTGATGCAGATGCTGATACCGATAGTGATACAGATGCTGACGCCGATACGGATGCAGATACCGATGCCGATACGGATGCAGACACTGACGCGGATACTGATACGGATACTGATACAGACACGGATACAGATACTGATACAGATACTGATACAGATACTGATACAAACGGTATACTCAGTATTATCGGCCTAAAAGAAAATGATCACGGATCGGAATATACGTCAGGACGTATTAACAGCAATTTTCAAGTTCCCAATTCTCCCGGTACTTGGGTACAGGCTCGATTAAAGATAACACTTAAACGATGCAACTCACCTGATCCGTATGTAAACGGTTCGTGGCCGGCTTTTTGGATGCTGGGAAGCAATTCGAGCGAACGCGGATACGGCGGAAACGTATCTTGGCCTTCATGCGGAGAAATCGATATTATGGAATGGATTGGAACCTATGACGCTACGCACTATCAAACCAATCAATGGGGAGATCCGGGCTTTAATGTTGCCCACAACAGTCCGGCAACGGTTAACTATACAAACGGACCGGAGAATTGGCATGTCTACGGAGTGCGATTTAACGGAAATTCTATAACCTATACTTTTGACGGGCGCGATCTGGAAACAAAAACATATGACGACGGCCCTGGGCATTCGCATCGCATTATTCTAAACATGGCGTTGGGCGGGGATATGGCGGGCGCGATTGCCCAAGACTTTGATTCCAACATTCTTCAGGTTGACTGGGTAAGGGTTACGGACACGTCGGGAAATATTCTTTGGGCCGATGAAATGGATAATGAGAGCACTACAAAATCAAAATGGTTTACCTTTATCGGTCTCGCATATAACAACGAAAGACAATACTACACAGATTGGGAGTCTGATAACTTCAAATGGCACAATGACCAAACACTTGGTGAGTGTGAGGGTAAATAATCTTTTTGTTGTTTAATTGCCCGCCGTAAACTTCCACCAGTCAAAATTGAGTAAAAATCCGCTTCCGCCGGTGAATCTTAGATACAGATCTTTAATTCCGGTTGCTCCGCTAACAGGACACGATACTGTGACCCAGTTTTGCCATCCGCCTGTCCCCTGTACATTGCAGGTTCCTACTAGCGTTCCGTTTTCGCCGTCGAGACGCAGTTCTATCGCTCCGCCGTTGCTGTCTGAGGCTACTCTAGCTTCAAAAAGAGAGGCTCCGCGAGCAAAATTAACGCCGATAACCTTAACGTAAGATCCATTATTAATTGAACCGATATTCATGCCGCCTTCACTGCATGGTTCAGTTTCAACCCCGGACATCCAAGCAATGGTTTCGGCTTCTTGGCGAATATAGGGATTGAGACTACCGACTCCCGGACGCTCTGATATAAAGGGTGATCTAGTTCCGGTCATATTAATTGTGGGTATTGTTCCGTCGGCATTATATTCAAATTTTTCAGCGCAAACAGAACGGTGAAAACCGCCTCCGCCCGGTAGCGCAGCGTTGTGATAGAATAAATAAGATGAACCTTTGTAATCAACAACTCCCGGATGGTTGGTGAAACTGCCTCCTTGAGTAGGCATTACTATGCCGCGGTAAGTCCACGGTCCGGTGGGTGACTGAGCGGTAGAGTATCCTATGTGTTCAGATATAGGACCGCCGGCAAAAACCATATAATAGAGGTCATTGCGTTTATAGAACCACGGCCCTTCTTCGTAAGTTGAAGGACGTTCGGCATCACTGACGGAACGCGCGCCGAAGCTTTCAGGTGTGAGAGGAATTTCTTGAACAGTTCCGGAATAAGAAATCATATCTTCGTTAAGTTTGACATATTTCAGTTTTGGATTTCCCCAAAACATATATGCCTGACCGTCATCATCAATGAAAACCGTCGGATCAATGTTATCCCATCCTCCTGTTAAAAGAGGTTTGCCGATAGCGTCGACAAAGGGTCCCTCAGGTTTATCGGATACTCCCACACCTATGCTTTTTCCGGAACCGCCTTTTACCGGAACGTATAGGTAGAATTTACCGTTTCTTGGAATACATTGAGCAGCCCATGCATCCCCCGTAGCCCAGCTGAAATCATTATAGTGCATGGGAGAACCGTGATCCGTCCAATTGACAAGGTCGGTGGTCGAGTAAACTCTCCAATCAAACATAGTAAAGAAATTGTCCACTAAGTTGTCTTCGTCATGACTTGTGTAAACATACAACCTACCGTTGTAGACCATCGGTGCAGGGTCAGCGGTGTAAAGGGTTTGTACAAGCGGGTTATGTCCCTTTCCTCCTGAGTTCTCCGGAAAATCACCATCGGTGTCGGTGTCGGTGTCGGTGTCGGTGTCGGTGTCAGTGTCGGTGTCGGTGTCGGTGTCAGTATCAGTATCAGTATCAGTGTCAGTGTCAGTATCAGTGTCAGTATCAGTATCAGTATCAGTATCGGCGTCAGTGTCAGTATCGGCGTCAGTGTCAGTGTCGGTGTCAGAGTCGGTATCGGCATCAATGTCCGTATCAGTATCGGTGTCGGTATCAGAGTCAGCATCAGAGTCGGTGTCGGTATCGCTGTCAGCATCAGCATCAGCATCAGTATCAGCATCAGAGTCGGTGTCGGTATCGCTGTCAGCATCAGCATCAGCATCAGCATCAGTATCTGCATCGGCGTCTGCGTCAGTATCTGTGTCGGCATCAGCGTCAACATCCGTGTCTGAGTCGCTATCGGTGTCGGCGTCTGCATCCGCATCAGTGTCTACGGATGAATTGTCTGTCTCTGTATCAGAATCGTCTTGAGCGGGTGTCTCCGCACATGAAAGAACCAGAATAGGAAAAGCAAGCCGGATTAGTTTTTTAATATACATGTGTTATTCACCTTTCTTATAAAAGTCGCTAATTTCAAAAATTCAATCACCTTTTAGCTGTTAATTCATTCTTAGCTGAGCGTCGGATTCTCCTATTATTTCGCCTTGTGAATTCAAAACAAATAATTTGTAGCTTCCTGCTTGAGTCGGTAAGGCAATCGACGTAGCGTTGCCGTCTGCTTTTTTCATAGAGGTACTCTCAACAAAGTTTGTTGTTCCTCCGGGGGCAAACCATACTGTGTTTGAAGGATCACCGCTTGAACGTATTTCGAGGGTCTCAGTTCCTCGGGGGGCCGAACAGCTTGCCGGGAATACATAGTCTGCCGGTTTGACTAATCCTTTTGGAAGAACACCCATGTATTCGTCTTCAATACCGGAATTCAAACAGAATCGGTACTGTGCTAAAGGCCACACAGCGTCAGCAACTACAATGGGAGTGTCGATAACGCTGTCAGGAGGGTTGACACCCATTTTGTTTACCGTTGCATATGTTCTTAGAATAGTCAGATGATGTTTTTCGCCAAAGTCTTCGCAATTGATGGTGTATTTAACACCCGGATCTATATCGAGAACATTGTCGTTTTCAACGATGTATGTAGTTCCCTCATCATTATGCAAACCGTAGGTCGGACCGCTAGCTGCCGGAGGAATTCCTTTGACATAGTTTTCATTAATGGTCGTTCCAGGCATTTGGCCGATGGTGTAGATAGCACCGCTGTCGTGCAAGCGATGCATTGTATCGAATAACCTATTGTAGCTGATTGTATTGTTCTTACAGGTAGTAGAGTCTTTAAAATTTCTCCAGCCCCAACCCAAACTAATTCCATTGTAGGCAGTTGTATGAACGAAGTTGTTTGTAATGGTTAATGATTCTACAAAAAAGGTCATTATTCCCGAATGGCCGCCGAAGCCGGGTTGAGTGCTGACATTATGTATTACGTTATTCTTGATAGTATTATTGGTACAGATTCCCTCAACACCGCGAGGGTATTTGGCATGTGTTCCGCCGTCTCCCAAATAGATATGCTGTGGATGGCCTATTGTCATGCCGCTTCCCGCAATGTCCATTACAAGGTTTCCGATGACCAGAGAGTTTACTACGTCGTTAATCATTGAGATTCCTTCATTGCCGCTATGTTTTACAACATTGTTTTCTATGTGAATGGAATCTGCGTTGTCGATGTTGATCATTCCGGGCGGCGTATCGGTTATCTCATATTTGCTGTTATGCCAATCACCGTCTCCAAAGGCTCTGTATATAGTAGAACCTTGACATGAGGCTTTGCCGTAGGAGTCAGCTACTTTGTAAAGATTGTAATCTGAGTTTGCAAAGGTAATTCCTTTGATTGTAATGTTCTTGGCTCTACGAGTATTAGACTCTCCTGAGATGGTGAGCAGTTTTTCAACAAACGGAGCTCTAACATCGGCAGTCTCCATATTCTCTCCGTTTCGCGGATAGTAGTAGAGCGTACGAGTTGTTTTATCGAAGTAGAATTGTCCCGGAGAATTTAAAAATTCAAAAGCATTATAAATCGTATGTCTTCCGGAAACATTAAATCCAGCGCCCCATCCGGGCAACTGTGCTATTGAGCCGTACGGTTGTTGAAACAGTAGCGCTCTTTTGTTGTCCGGAGTAGTGATAACGTCTCTTACACACACTATATTTTCATTCCAGGTTGTTCCGTTAATAATTTCGAGATCATCTTTATTGGAGGCAATTTCAGGAATATCATTTAAGCTGTAGGCAGAACCGTCACTTTTGCTGCCGGTAACCCATGCCCAATCAGCTTGTCCCTGACTGATCGAGTTTGTTCCGTATCCTCCTTGAGAATTAACCGTCTTTCTTGTCAAATCAGCTCTGGCATCGTTTACATAGAGGTTTCGCAGTTTTTTTGTTCGGTTTAGCTCTGCTTTGTAAATATTATCGTTGTGTCGCGTCCAGCCTTCGACTTTTGTTGAGCCGTCTACCATCAGCACCGAATTCAATCGTTTCACTGATTTGGTAAACTCCGTTCCTCAAGAAAACATAAATGTTTCCGGTCATTGTTCGGTTTATTGCCCTAACCGCATCGCGAGCCTTGGTAATTGTCAGGAAGGGCAGGGCCTTGGTTCCCGGATTATCATCGTTGCCTGTGGGAGAAACATAAAAAATCTTCTGAGCTTCAGGTTCGACAAAAGTATCTGTGTCAGCATCCGGCTCCGAGTCCGTGTCAATAGGCGTTTCTGACTCTGTATCAGAATTAATGTCACTGTCAGAATCTGTATCAGTATCAGAATCTGTATCAGAATCGGTATCAGTGTCTGTGTCTGTATCAGTGTCCGTATCAGTATCGGTGTCTGTATCAGTATCAACGTCAGAATCGGTATCAGTGTCAGAATCAGCGTCTGTATCAATGTCTGCATCTGTGTCGGAATCTGAATCAGCGTCAGAATCAGAGTCGCTATCAGTATCCGTATCAGAATCGCTGTCTGAATCAGCATCGCTATCAGTATCAGTATCAGTATCCGAATCAGCATCGGCATCCGAGTCTGAGTCTGCATCTGCGTCGCCGCCTTGATCGGTATCAATTTCAAAAGAATCTGTGCTGTTCTGTTCTTTGTTGTTGTTATCACAACCGAGTGCAACAAATACGCCTAGTATGAACAAAACATTAGCAATAGTGCTTCCAAAATAATGCTGCATATTTGATTTCCTTTCTTTCAGTCGTAAAGACAGTGCGACCTCTTTTTTTAAATCGGGCGGAATTCTGAGTTTTTTTTGGGATTTTTCGACTATGAATTAGAGAATCAAATTGTATTTAAGTTTAAACAATACAAATTTAGAAATAACTAACTTGCAAAACGATGAGTTAAAAGAGAAAAATGCTTTGCGTGTTCTATGTTCTGATTAGGAACAGGACTCAATAAAAATGGTTGCTTACAGTAAAACTATAAAAATAAGAAAAAAACTCAAATCTGTGTGGAGTTTATCGGGTTTTTTTCTGCTTATTATGCTTGTTGCAAAGCCCTGTCCGGCACAAGAGGATTATCCGAAGGTTTTGCCAAAAGTAATCATGTTGGAAGTTTACGGACTAACTCCATATGATACTGTTTTATACCAAGCAATCAGAGCACAGCTTTCCGCATCGCCGCTGATTTTGGATAGGGTCGGTCTTGACTATAAAAACGATTTTGTAGTCAATCCTATCGAAAACGCTTCAAGGTTGGCGAAAGAAAATGATGCAGCTATGGTGTTTTGGATTGAGGATAAAGAATCCTGTCGTTTGTTTTTCTATATTTCCGACCGGAACGGAGGAAGCCTTAATAACCGCACACTCGAACTCAAGCTTGACAGCTCATGGAGTCGCTATCAGGTAATTGCTCTTGCGGCAGGAGGAATGATAGAAGAGCTGCTGGTCAAATACAATGTAAAGCCTGTAACTCCGGTTGATGAAACAAAAACAGAAGAAAAGTCAATTGATGTTACCCCGTTGATTAAAGAAAAAAAGGAATATGCAGAAACCAAACGATTTGAAATAGTTGCAGCTTACGGAGGTGTGCTGTTTGTAGCTGACAGGATTATCAACGGCGGATGTTTGGGTATGGGAGTTAGGCCGATCAAAAATTTGGTTATTGCCGCAGCGTTTACTATGAACGTGCCTTTGTCTTTTAAAACAGAGGAGTATCGCCTCATTATTGAGTCTCGCAATGTGGAGGTTTCTACGGCTGCAGTAATTAATACGAAGTCTTTTGATATTCGCTTTGGGGCGGCGTGGACGATTGATCTGCGTTCGTTTTCGACAACTTTTTCTGCCGAAACAATTGAGAAAAAACCTGACGGTTTTAAAGGAGTCAACTCTCTGTTGCCGTTTGTTTCAGCTGAATTGAAATTCAATGAACGAGTCGGCATATTCGGTAGAGTCGGAGCGAGTTTTGCACTTAATGACACTGTTTATAAAATAGAAAGACCGGAAACCGTAACAGAAGAATTGGTGCCTTTTACCGCAAAATTTACATATAATCTCGGTTTCATTTTTAAAATATAGATTTTTGTCTCAGTTTGTTTTGTTGTCTATATACACTAATACAAATATTTTTATCATCTGAAGTACCCATTTTTATCATCCAATATACACTTAATATAAAGATGGATGGAGTTTTTTGGAGCGACAAGCCGGCAATGTCTCTGTATTGTACAGTATAGATGCACTAAACGTCATGTATGCCAAATAAATTCCATTTGTAGAATTGTCAGTTTTAGTCGGCAGTTTACAGAAATAGTAACGTACGGAGGATTTATTATGACAAACAAGTTGATTTTTATTTGCTCAATCATCACTGCAAGCTTGGTTGGGTGCGTACTGGACAAAGATACGGATGAGAGTGACACTCAAAAAAGCGGAACTTCCGATGCTGATGCAGACTCTGATGCAGATTCTGACACGGATTCCGATACAGACACAGATGCGGATTCCGATGCAGACACAGATGTAGATGCAGATGCGGATTCTGATACAGACACAGATGCAGATGCAGATGCGGATTCTGATGCAGATGCAGATGCAGATGCAGATGCAGACGCAGACACAGATACAGACACAGATACAGATACAGACACAGACACAGATACAGATACAGACACAGACACAGACACAGATACAGACACAGACACAGATACAGACACAGACACAGATACAGATACAGATACAGATACAGATACAGATACAGACACAGACACAGACACAGATGGTGATACAAACAGTTGTGTCGGTAATGTATGGCCTACTGCTAATCCCACTCAAGCAGGTCCGTTTGAGGTTGTAACTGAAAAGAATGTGGGGCCCTTAGCAGGCGTTGTTCCTGATCCAATCTATGGAGACAAACAGCAACGGTTTAACGTTTACCGCCCCAAAAACCTTGCTGACAGCGGATACTGTCACCCCATTCTAATATGGGCTAACGGATACAGAGACAACCCTGAACAGAATCCTCCTGACTGTATTGTTGATTCGAGTGCAAATAGATGGTGCGGACAGTATTCGCCTATGCTGAAGCATCTCGCTTCGCACGGTTTCGTTGTTGTTGCCTCGTTAAGTACAGCGACTGCTGAGGGAAATCCTCTGCCGACTATTGCCGGATTAAACTGGATACTGGAAGAGGCGGAAGATTCAAACAGCCCTTACTATCATCGCCTCGATACCAATAACATCGGTCAGCTAGGCCATTCATACGGCGGAATGTCAACCTGCATTTCTGCTTCTGAACCTCGCTACAAAGCTCTTGCAACGATTTGCGGTACAAGAGCGCTCAGCGGTGTTCACACGCCGATGCTCTTTTTCTGTGGAGGTAAGGACACGGTTGTTAATTGTTCCGGAGTTAAAAACACATTCCTTACGGTTACAGAACAACCTGCTTTTTTCCTAAACGAATTGAATGCGGACCACGGCAGCTGGGTATATCAGGGAGCAGGAGGGGTTTCTCTTTCATCGGCAGCAGCATGGTTTAGAGTACACCTGATGGATGATACAGCGAATCGTAAGTTCTTCTACGGTCCAAATTGCACGTTCTGTACCGACAGCCGCGTAGAGGTCGAGCAAAACAGCCTAATGACTGAGTGAGTACAGAACGGGGACGGTCCTGTCATGTTGTCATCTTGGGGACGTACCTGCTATTTTCGCTGACGAAGAAGAAAACAAATCATAGCGTGACATGACCGTATCAACGTTCCGTTAGGTATCTATCAAATCATTTCGCGAATTCTGAAGGGTGACCATCTCATTGTCGGGAGGAGGGTTGATTGCAGTATAATCGTGTTGCAGAGAAATCGGATGCCCGTCTAAATGTCTAATTATATTCATCTCGCGGTACGAAGGGCGTGATCCTTTGTTTTTGTTTATTAAGCATCTGCATTTTGGGTTCGGCGTTCGATTGGCGTTGAAAATCGGAAAGATGGAACGCACCGTTACAAATAGATTCTTTTGGAAGGGGATGCCCGTCTCCTTCAGAACATTGGCTATGTGCACAACATCAAAAAACCTCAGAGAAGAGAATTAAAAAGCAGATTATCCGCATTAGATATAATATGCAGCTTGAAGAGGAGTCATAGCTCCATTTTGACAGGTGTGTCCCCAAGATGACAACATGACAGGACCGTCCCCCCTTCAATATTGAGGGTTGACATGTATATTTGTATTATATACATTTTTGTATAGAAGAGGTTGTTATGAAAGATACAAATCAGATATCCGCCCACATCTCGTCTAGGACAAAAAACCGATTGGATCGATATGTCCGCAACTTTGGCGTTACACGGGGACATGTTATTGAGCGTGCGCTGGAGCATCATTTGCAAGCTCTTGAGGAGATTCCGTCCGGTTTTATTATCCCGAAGCGGCTTGTGCTTACAGCAGATGATGCTGTAATGGTAAGAGATATTACTGAGAGACCGCCGGAACCGTCAGATGCAATGAAAAAGCTTTTCGATGATCGTTGAAATACGGGAGCTTGAGAAAAGTGATGATCGATCTACTTTTGATTGCGGAGACGAGACACTTAATCTTTACTTTCGAAAATATGCCGGCGAAAACCAATTTCGCCATCACATCGGTGTGACTTACATTGCTGTTAACAATGGAAACATTCTTGGATTTGCCACTGTATCACCGGCTTCTTTGGATTCAGATATGTTGCCAAATGGTAAGAAACTCCCATTTTTCCCAGTGCCGGTATTACGGATAGCAAGGTTAGCGGTAAAGTCGGGCTGCCAAGGTCGAGGCATTGGAAAAGCACTTTTGCGGTTTTGCTTTGAGTTGGCAGAGAAACTGCGAGATGAATACGGTTGTGTAGGTGTGGTAGTGGATTCCAAGGAAGAAGCAACTTCTTACTATGAGCAGTTTGGTTTTATAAAAATCAATGCAGTATCAGGCATGGATGAAAATGTGCCGATGCCTGTTCCCCTGTACGTTCCGTTGGCTGTTATTCCGATGAAACGAAACAATAATTAGTAACACAGGATTTGATTTCTCTGGTTTTGGTGTCGAGAGCTCTATTCTTTTTTTATCTGAGCCGCAGATATACAGATATACAGGGCAAACGCTTTTCATTATGCTTTGAGTGCAGTTGCACTTTTAACTCCTATAAAGAGCGCTAAGATGAGCAATACCACTGCTGATATCGACAGTCCTGTTTGTCCTGCATTAAAGAACTGAAGACCTTTCCATATCAGAGCTCCGCAGGTTGTAATCCACATAAAAATGGCGGGAATCAAAGTGTACTTGGTGGGTTTTTTTTGTTTTGCAAAGTATACTGTTGCTACAATCATAGCTAAAGCTGCAATTAGTTGATTTGCCGCTCCGAACATGGGCCAGAGAGAGGTTTGATTTCCTGTTGCAGCCAAGAAAAAGGATAGAAGTACGGGAACTGCAGCTGCGATGTATCTGTTTTGAAATATAGAAGCGGTCGGACCTAAGAGTTCGGTTGAAATAAAACGTGCAAGACGTACAGATGTGTCCAAGGTTGTTAACACAAAAGAGTTAAGCATCATCATGCCGAAAAGCGCTCCCATACTTCCTAGAAACGGCGCTGTAAAAGTTCCGAAGCCTTCAGCAAAAGCTCCTATTGCACCTGATCCTCCGGGGGCCAAGAATGATTTCAAGACAATATCTGACGATTGTCCTGACGATGTACCGAGGCCGGCGGTAACTGCCAATAGAGCAAGCATCGCCAATGCGCCTTCTGTGATCATAGCACCGAAACCTATCGGCTTGGCGTCAGATTCTTTTGAGAGTTGTTTGGCGCTTGTTCCCGAAGAAACAAGCGAATGAAACCCGGATACTGCTCCGCAGGCTATTAGAATGAATAGCATGGGCCACATGGGACCTTGGGTCGGAGATACCCAATCCATGACCATGGGAGAGGAGACGTGGCTTCTTGTAATAAAAAGTCCCGCAAAGCCGGCAAGCATTCCTATTCCAAGCAACCAGGACGCAATAAAATCTCTCGGTTGTAAAAGAAGCCAGACAGGAAGAATTGCAGCGATAAATCCATAGACTAATAAGATACCCGTCCAGATCTTGAGAGCAATATCAGGATGTACAGGCAGCACAAGGGGAATTTTGATTCCGAGAACAAATAAGACTACTAAAAGCACAGCAGATATCGCAGCAGATCCAATAGTCGACAACCCTCTTCGATTAACCAATATTCCGTATAACATTGCCAACGGTATTAAACCAAACGCCGGTATTACAATTCGTCCATCGCTAATAAAAGATTTAGCTGCTTCCATAGAAAAAACAGCATTTATAAATACTAAAGCAATGAAAACAAATATCATGAATAGTATTCTGGTTTTTCCGTCTACCAGTTCTTTTGCAATGTCGGGAATAGAGCGTCCGTCATAACGAACTGATATTATCATGGCGGTGTAATCGTGAACTGCTCCTACTAAAACCGAACCGATAAGAATCCACAAAATAGACGGGAGAAATCCAAATGCATGAGCTGCTATTACCGGGCCGATTATCGGTCCGGCTCCGGCAATCGAGCTAAAATGATGACCGAATAAAACAGACGGTTTTGTGGGACAGTAGTCAATGCCGTCATTCAGTCTTTCAGACGGAGTAGGATTTTTGTTGTTTGGATTAACCAGCTTTTTTTCAATAAAGCTTCCGTATATACGATAGGCTGCTACAAACCAAATCAATCCTAAGAGACCGATTATTGCACTGTTCATCGCGATGCCTCCATTTTAGATTACTATTCTTTTATTAATGACGGGTGGGTTACAGAAAAGAAGTAGTCGGCCATTCCTTTACGCTGCGAATGAAGACATTGAACGCGGCATTGTCGGCAGGTAGAATCTATGAATCCAAATAGCGTATCGATCAATACAAAAATTAGACTTTTTCTTTCATCAAAGTCTAGTTCGGTATAGTTAGCAGCTGCTTTTTCCAATCTACTTATCATAAAAGATGCATCTTTTCCTTTAAATAGAGCTATTACAAATTCTTCCGCCATTTTATGGGAAAGATCAAGAATATCGTCTTCTCGGGGCCTTTTTTCGCCAGGTAAACTGCTGAACGACAGGTGGAGTTGTTGATAGGTGATTTCTGTAAAATCCAATTCTGCCATGTGTTTGCCGGAAGGTCGCTTGAGGTTGTTATAGAAACGTCTTCTTATAGTACTTCTTAGCTCTTCGCTTCCAATATCCATAGATTTGTTTGGATATGATTCAGAGGCATCGTCCTCTATGTTTTCATAATCCTCTGAATTGTACAAACTGCGATCCAGCATTACTTTAACGATTGCGCTGCGCTTAAAGTTTGATCTAGCCTGTTTTGCGGCTGCTGCCAGAATAGAAGCAGATTCTTTATCTCCTGCCCATGTATGCCACATAATCATATGGTCCAGCATTGCCAGGAGCCTTGCTTTTAATGGAGTTTTTTCGAGTAGCGTTGCTGCTTCTTTAAGCCAAGCAGAATGTGCTGAGCGAGAGGAATTGGCTGCTTCATTAGGAGGTCGTATACCGTATCCGTCCAGATCTCCTTCATCAAAAAACCATGAATTATAATGAGGCATATCCATCAATTCATAAATGTCATAAATAGATATTGTTTTTGCGGGAACAACTTCTTCGGGAGTACTGGGAACGATGCGTTCGAACATGCTGATTACCGGAATTGCCGAATCCGGAAGCTTTTTTCCCATTTTCTGAGTGCGTTCAACAGACTCTGAGAAAAGCATTGCAGCGTGTTCGAGGGGAACTTCGGTATAGATTAGATATTCTGCTGAGAGTCTGTCCAGCATTTCTTTGAAATCTTTGTCAGGTTGTCCGGGAAGAACAAAGGCGTCTCTAATATCTGATGAGGCGCGTATACAGCAGCTTGCTGTTGCTGAACGTCCCGGGGACATCTTGTATCTACAAAAAAGAAAGTAAGCTCCTTGTCCGTCGCATATACTAACATATGCTGTAGCCTCAGGTGTGTTCCTTCCTGGAATATCCTCTATTTGTAGGGTACCGATTCGAAGAAGAGCAGACTGAAAGCGCCGTCGGGTTTCATCGTCAGCAGCGTGATCTCTAAGATCGGTCAAGAGCTGAACTCCCGTTGAATCCCTCTCTTGTATGATTGCTTCAATCATATACTGATGCAAGTGAGCAAGTGAAGCTTCTCTTAATGCATGAGCATAAGCAATGGATGCAGGGGTTCCAACTTCTTGTCGCAGCCTTCCGATATGGTGCAACAAGACAAATTCCTGTTCTTCCGGCGAAGCACCAAGCAAAATTCCGGTTACATCACAAGCCAGTGACGGTTCCAGTTGAATAGCGGTCAGCATATCCACGAAGGGCATATCAGAGGTTGCAGTAATTAAATCGTTGTCCAGTTGTTGAAAAATATCCAGCATGGTTTCTTGCGATTGACAACTAGTCATACCCAAGAGAGCAAACTGGCGCGATAATAATCGTCTGGCTCGATCTTTTGCTACGTTCATCATGGAGCCGTAGCAGTGTTTGGCTAAATCTAGAAGCTTGGCGACTTCAAGAAAAAGTCCAAAATGATGCTGTAGTAATAAATCGTCCTCAATTAAAGTACACAGTTCCTTTGCAGCTGAGCTTTGAGGCAAAGAGAGAACTGTTCGTCGAACTTCTTCAGGTGTAGGAGGCGGTCCTTCTAAAAAAAGCTCGCAAATCTTTCCTTCATGATTTGTCATAGTTGATCCTGTAACAGACTTTCATAAAATTGACTACATAGAGTCAACATATACTTGATGTTTTTGGCATTAAGTAACTTGCATAATAGGTTTTTTTACAGGGATTTCGTTAAATTGGGGAATAAGTATTTGGGCTAAATCTAAAGGAGCTATGTTAGTAGCTTTTGACGAATGAATAGCATTTTCTATCATTGAATGGATTTCAGGATCAACTTCAAGACTATCTTCGTTGCTGATTAGTTTTGTCCAGCAGTCTATGTGGAAGCTTAAACCGTAAAAGGATTCTGCGCCGAACCTGAAAACACTTTTGCGTGCAACAGAAACAGCTTCTTTGTAGTATTTCATTTTTGCGAGATCTGATATGAGAAAATATATGTTTTCAGTATTTTTGTAATCGTTTTCTATGGCTGCAGCATGCAGTCTTATTGCTTCTTCGAAATTGTTATAGTCCAAATATACTGATGCTATATGGGACAATATCGAAAAAAATCTATTGCCATTGTTATGTGCAATATTATGAGCAAGGGAACACTTAAGAACCCACAGATAGTCGATATTCATCGTATCATCAGTTCCATACTCTACAAAATCACGGCTCATCCACTCATAATCAATCATCGGTGAGGCGGTTTCTGAATTAAGGACGGCAAGAACGAGTTCGTTATATCTGTTGTTATATAACGTTGAGTACTCTTTTGGCCTCATGCTTTCATAAAAAACAGAACTCAAGGTGAGCAGTGTATAATCTGAAAGTCCGTTGATAGGATAATTAAGTTGGTCATCACGACTTAGACGAAGAAAATTGTCACATATCGTTTCTGTTTCCATAGCTGTTGTAAATAGCAGCCTAACCCATTTCAATCCTTTATCTGCTGAAACTTTGCGAAGCCCTTTTCCTGTCAACATAGCATCACAACAACGCTCAAGTTCATCGACTGAAACGGTTGAATAGAGCGAACAGAACGCTTGAAGCATAGGAAGTCTCTCAATACCTTTAGTTTTAAATTTACGTTTCTTTGTTGCGCGTTTCATACTTGAATTCTCCTTTTTTTGAAACCGCATAAGTCACTGTGACTTAGGTCTTTGTGTCTATTTCGTAAAAAACAAAAAAAATTTTCCAAAAATCGACACTATCGACAAAACAATGTTGTAAAACCTGACTAATTGTTTTTTTTTGTTCTATTGTGTTATTGTCGATAAATGGATGTGTTGTCTCTAAACGAGTAGTCGGTCAGTATCAATTATCGGAGCAACTAGTTGCTCATGTGTATTGGGAAGGTTAATTGATTTCGGTTCAAATCAAACAAGGAGTACACGTATGATCAAAAGAGCAGTTCGACGTGAGTGTTTTGTAGGTGCGGCGGTTGCATTTGCCTTATCAATGTCAGTCTTTCTGTCTGAAAGTGAGGCACAGCCTATGGGACGAGTGACCATTGAGTCGTATCCTCCACATGCTGCCGTGTATGTGGATGACAAGGTAGGAGGAGTCAAAGGATATACCCCGGCGACCCTGCGTGTGAGAACCGGGACGAGAAAAATAATATTGGAGGCAGAGGGTTACAAACCTCTTGAACAATTTATTACAGTAAAGGTGCGTAAAACCACTGTCCGATTTAATTTGGAAAAGATACCTGACACTGCAAAAATTCATTTTATAGCAGATGCCGGCATTTTAGATGCGCAGATAACTGTAAACGGTGAAGAAAAAGGAACACTCAAAGATGATCTGGAAATACCCTCCGGACGCCATTTGGTGGAAATTACCAAAAGCGGATATCAAAAATGGTCCAGATGGCTTGAGTTGCAGCAGGCTGAAAAGAGGGATCTTGAAATAAAACTGGAGAAGGATCTTGGCGACGTTAAAGTAATTGCAATGCCGTCTGTCAAAGATGCGTTTGTCTATATTAACGACGAAAACAAGGGGGCGGCACCTTGGGCCGGACAGTTGCCTCCCGGAACTTACAAAATAGATATTAAAGCTCCCGGTTTTACTGCATTGCCCCAAAGTGTAATAATTGAGAGCGGTCAAAAATCAGAAATATCCATTCAAATGACCGATGATTCAGAAAAAGAAAAAACCGGTATTCTGTCAGTTGCTGCAGATCCTGCTGTTGATGAAGCATTGGTATTTATTGACGGAACCAATATGGGTCCGGCTCCTTGGAGCGGGTCGGTTTCCTCCGGTCATCATAAAGTCGAAGTAAGGGTCCCGAACTATGCGTGCGGTCCTAAAACCATATTTGTTGAGGGAAATAAACAGAATGCTATAACCATTCAACTATATCCAATTGCCAAGATAAGCGCGTCTGTCAATGTTGACCGAGCCGAAGTTTTTATTGATGATACATCAATAGGTTTTACGCCTCTTCAAGATGTGGATATTCCGGCCAAACGTTCTACCATCGCTATTCGTAAAGAAGGATACAAAGAGTATACAGAAATAGTTTTCCCCAAAAAGGGAGAAACCGTTACCATTAATACAACTCTCGATTATGCAGCAGCCAAAGGAATGGACAACTACCTTACTCTGAAGTTTTCTTTCGGTTTATTCGGACCGACAAAATTAGAAAGCGATATTTCGGGAATAGATGACAATGCCACAACCTATAACCCCAAAAACACCAAGATGACTGTCGGTTTGGGTTTTACTCATCTTTTTAATTCTTATATCGGACTTGGACTTCATGCCGGTTTTCTCTATTACGGACTCGGAGGAGATTTGGCCCTGCATGTAGATCCGATGCTGAGATTTCAAATACCTATAATGCGCAAAGGAAAGCGTCTTGTTGAGTTCTATTTGGGAGCAGGCGTCGGTTTTTCTTCTTACTTCAACAAAGGAGCGCCCGGAGATGATGATGTGTTTGAAATAGGAAACAACGATGAGACTATTTTAACGACAGGATCTGTCGAACGCTCGCCGACAGCATTCGGTTGGAATGTAATGACTCCTCTCGGTATGCAATTTAATGTTTCAAACTTCATAGGTATATTCATTGAGGCTTCTTGGGCTATGCATAAAACCTACGGCAAGCTAAAAGACGTACCGTCAGGTGTTGATGAAACATATCAATTTATGTGGATGGAAGTAGCTGCCGCCGCCGGTTTGGCAATTATCTTCTAGTAACGCTCACCTCTCAAAACTCGGTCATAGTAGAGCAGCATTTCATAAACTCCGGGGCCTCGGTTAAACTCGTAACTGTGATTTCCTTCTACTATATCCATTTGGTGTTTTACATTTGTTTGAGTTAATTCCGATGATATTCGCTCTGTTACTTGCTTATATCTGTCCAAACGACTGCTCATTATTCTAAAGGTCATCTTGGGGTTTTTCTTGCGAGCTTGTTCTACAAGAGATGCTATTTCTCCGGCTTGGTCTTCGCCGAAGGCTGCTTGTATTCCGCCTACCGCTCCGAAGGTATGGGGATTGGTCAGGCCTATTATTACAGATGCTCTTCCTCCTAAACTTACCCCGTCAATTCCTGTGGACTTTGTTGTTCCTTGTGCCGGTGTTTCTTTGTAAGTTTTCGGAAGCAAGGTATTTATCAAAAACGATCCGTATTTGTCGGTGTCCTCGTACAAGTTATTGCGTCTAAATCGGTCCGGAAGATAGGGACATGCAACAATTAAACCTCTAAAGGATCTTTCTTTTAAAGTTTTATTAAACCAATTCAATCTGGAGTCTGTGATCATGTTGCCGAAATCATCTTTGGTTAGAGGAGGTTCTGACAGTCTTTTTACGGCTTTTATCATACCGTAATCGTAGGCCCATCCCTTGGCTCCTGCTTTAGGGGATTTTCTCGATTCGCCCTGTCCGTGCAACGCAATAAGTACCGGAAATTTAGTGTTACGGGATGACTTAGGAACCAAAACAACTGCGTGCGTTTTCCCGAACGGACTTTGAGCAAAATCCCAAGAAAGCTCTGTTACTTGGCCGAGGTTGGCTTTCCCTGCGCCTTCTGCTTTTTTTCCGCATGAATACAGAACAAGAAGAGCGATAATAGCGCCTATCGTAATAGAAAGTTTTACGTATGGTTTTGTAAGAATTTGTGATGAAATCATAGAGATATAAAAACATCTACTAGATGAGGTTTCAAGACGGATCTTGTCAATTGATCGTCCTTTTGACTCTAAGTGTAGATATGCATTTTCGGAACGGGAGTCAAAAGGACAAACAAGAATTTTGTTATATGCAACTTTGTTATTGGCAAAATGCTGTGTGTTTACAAATATATTGCTAAATACAAAAGAAAAAGAAAGTCAACCCGTCCACCGGAGTTCATCACACACGTGCGTCCGTTCAATCTGCAAAGCTACATTTTTGCAGCATTATCATGCAAGACGGTGCGGTGAATTCTTGATTGTTTTCGGCAAATCGATACCATGAGTCAAATGAACTCTAAATTTGAGCATAAAGCGTGGGATTCAAGAGAAACAAAAAGGACTTTTTTTTTGGCCTAATGCTAAAGAAGAAATGGACAAATCATAAACCGCCGCCTACGTAACACTGGTATTCGGAGGTCTGATATTACTATCCATGTTAAAATCCAGACGATTTAGGTTGCGGAAACAAAAAAAACGTTAAGCGTTCCAGCTCAACGGATTGGAGTCATTTAATCATAACTCAGATCAACATTCATACCAAGCAGCTTCTCCTCAGGAGAACCGTCAGTCAGAGTTAAAACGGTATTCTTTTCAATCAGCGATTGAACCTGTTCGGTTGGGAGATGACGACGTATCTCTTCAAGTTGATTTTGATTCATCGTGACAATATATTGTTTGTCCGAATCGACAAATAGGTCACCCACCACCTTAATCATTTCAGTAATCTGTCGTTCATCAACGCCATTAAAAAGGCGGCTGTCATGAAAAATAAAGTTAATCCGGTGGTTACGTTTCTTAAAAAGTAGGGTGAGGTCGTAACAAAATATCTTTACATTGTTAATTCCGCCGGAGCTGTCTGACTCTATCTTCGCATCAATATTAAACCGTTTTCTATTCTCACCCTCGTTGAGATCAACTGTAATTCCTGATGGACTGTCAGGATAGAACCTCTTTGAAAGAGTGCGAAAGAAATCGAGGTTTTCCTCCAGTACTGCTTTGATGTTATTAAGATAATTATCGGTTTGCCGGTTTTCCTCAATGAAGCGCTCTTTTAAATCCCGTTGGCGACGACTGTACTCACCTCGCATTTTTTCATATGCTTTGATACCTTCAAGCCGGGTACGGAGGTCAGCAAGCTTGTTGCTAAGGTTTACAAAGACATCCAGCGCGTGGTGAGCACCGAGATACTTAAGAAGACTGTCAAGAGTCTGACGGTCCTTTTTCTCTTTTTCTTTCAGTGTTGAAATTTCTTCTGCGATTTTTCGTTTTTGTTTTGCAAGACGTTTTTCGCGATGTAGGGCCAGATCTTTATGAAATTGCTCTACTTGACAGAGTCGCACTTTTACGTTTTCGGGAAAGTAAAGCTTTGCTTCAACATAGACCTGCTCAATCTTTTCCCGACCGAGGTCAGGAGAAAATGCTAAGCTCTTCTCAATTGCCGCCTCCTGCCCCCTTAAAAGAACAAGCCTATTACTCAATTCGTTCAGTTCACGCTGGGTCCTATCCGCCTTGGCCTTAATTTCATAGTAGTCTTCAGCCACTTCGAATTTGGAGAGATCTTGTTCCAATCGGCCGATTTGGTCAGTCAGCTCTGCAATGGAAAGTGTTACATCTCGGTTTCCGGTAAAAAAATCCTTCAGGATGCTGTCTTTTTTAAAATTGTCAGTGAGCTTACTGATACGCTCCTGATCATGTTTGAGCGACAACTTCTTCTCAATAAAATTGATGTCCAAACCCAAAAGAAATGCGTTTACAGCTTGCTTTTGATCATCGTTTCCAGTTCCTCCAAATTTGTCAAAATCCATATAGGCCGAACGATTGGAACGGATAAAAGCCGGTAATAAGGTTCTCCACGTCAGATTCTTAGATCCCTGCGGTATTTCAAAACATAGTTCCTCAAGTTTCTCTTTTAACTCTTTTAGATTAAGGGGAGTGCCGTTCAGGATGACATCTTTCTGTCGGTCAGTGTCACGTTCAGCAATGTAAGTTTTGCCGTCAACCTCAAAGGTCAATGAAAAAATCCAACCGGGTAACGCTGTCTCGAATCCCTGTTTAGAACTGGAACCCAAACAGAAATGAACAAGTGCAATGATCAGGGATTTTCCTACTCCGTTGTATGTCCTTTTCTTTTCAGAAGACTCAGGATCTTTTTGTATAGCAAGTATAAACGACGGCCCTGTAGGATTGAAATGTACAGTTTTGAACGACGGTTTGTTCGCTGACAGCTCAATTAACCGCATAGTTCGATAACTCCCTCTTCCGTCTCTTTAACAACGCCGATACTGTATAAAAACACAACGGTCAGCAGAAAAGTGTCAAAGCTGTGTTTCACAGAATACCGTTCTAACTCAAGATCGCTTCGATAAAGCGCCCATAGCGCATCGACCGATTTCGGTGAATCTTTGAGCTCTTGAAGCAAGTAGCTGCCGAAACCGAGAAGTGACTCAGAAAAAGAGATATGTTTATTCGGCATCAGCATCATTATTCTCCGGTGATTCAAAAACATCACACGCTTCGAAGTATTTTGCCATCACTGCCAAAAATGCATCTTGATAGGGTGCCTCTCTTCTTGGTGAGCCTATTTCAAGCATTCTACGAAAAACGGTATCACCGTCAGCACTATTGTTTTGAGTTTCCATGCGTTTGGCTTGCGCATATAACGAAACCATATGGTTACGAAGCTCATGAGATGCAAAATCGCTCTGATTTTTAAGATATTCATCAAGATACCCGATTTTATACGCGGCTGTATTCAGATAAGTGTTGGGAACACGTCCGAGACCGTTGAACTCAATTTTCTTATCCCAATTTAGCACAAACAGTTTTTCCTTTTCAGACGGTAGCGACGGCCTATTCATAATATGAGTTATTACCTCATTCAACACACTGAAATCTAGGTGCGGAATAGAAGCAGGATCCGGTGGAAAATTGACAAGCTCAAGCAAAGCATCATCGGTCAATTTTGAAAAGGCCATGTTTTCGAGATCTTTTGCCAGGACGAAGTCGGCTTTATCAAGTTTGAAACGGTTTTTCAGTGAATTTATATCTTGCACGGCATTGGGATACGGTCCTTGATACTTATCATTCATAACAAAGTAAAACTCTCGCACCGTCGGCCAGTGTTGTATTAATTCCTCAAAATCAGCTTTTAATTTAGACGTTGCTTTTGAATGTGATTTTTGGAGATCTTCCGGTGCGAAGACTTGGTAGTAAATCTGAGTATCTTCAATGTAGCCGTCATTTTTTCGATCTCCAATATTTCCATGGGGTTTAATGGGTTTAAATCCTGGAACAGCAAGACTCATAATCCGAGAAAAGAGGTCTTCAAAGGCTTGGCCGTTTGATTCCAAGATTCTGCATCTAAAAAACTTCCTTGCGGCTGCTCTTTCGTTATTGTTCATGGAAAAAAATGACCTCTTCTTACACACAGGAACTATATGCCCCACTGTACAAATGTATATTCTATCTATCCTCGGGAGTCAAAACAAACTGCCTTCTCTAAATATTTCTTCAGTGCGAGAGGAGTTCTCAATTCACTTGCAACACCGAATGCATTATGCCTCCACATGGGAATCCTTTAATGATGTGCGCTTATGACAGTAAATAAAAAACCATCAAGCGTTCCAGCTCAACGGATTAGAGTTGTTGAAAGTGCACGAGGGAAAGTGCCAGATTTACTGAAAGAGGGTGCCTTACTGAAAGAGGGCAATCCTCCTATGTGTACGAACTCATCGTGGAGCGCCATCGAAAAGCCTCAACCATCGTCACCGGCAACCGCGCATCTACTAATGGCCTCCGCTCTTCGACGACCCGCTGCTCGCCCGGAACGCCATCGACCGATTCGCCAACAACTCCCATCAGATATCCATGGAAGGAGAAAGCTATCGTGAAAAACAGCAGGAAAACCAATTAACCCGTTGCCGATAAAAGGAACAGTCTGCATAAATCGTCGAGCAAAAGTGTGGTGCACTGGTTTACGACTCTGTATGCCGTGCTGTTGTTGTTTCCGGCCTTATCGTCATTCTGGATTTCAATGTCAAAGCCAGAAATTTCCGACGTGAAATGGTGATTGCCGCAATCGGGATCGTCAGTGCGACTGTTCTGCCGGTGATATGAAGTCAGGCTGAGCAGATCCGCACCAATATCAACTTCAGAACGGATGAGGGCCGATGTTCACCGGGGCGGTGTCATAGAAGCTACCGTCTCCGGCTCCGATCCCATTGT
Organism: uncultured Myxococcales bacterium; assembly: GCA_964458775.1. Classification (GTDB taxonomy): domain Bacteria; phylum Myxococcota_A; class Polyangia; order JAAYKL01; family JAAYKL01; genus CAYWLQ01. The sequence goes on from CAYWLQ010000010.1 coordinate 36,136, forward strand.
TCGCATCCAGCTGCGGGTCCTCGTCAAGTGAGCTCTCCTCGGGGTTTAGGTGCGGAACTCGTCGAGCGTGTAGACGACAAAGTTCGGTGTCCAGTTACGGTTGGCTCTGTGGCTCAATGTGAGGTCGAAATAGAGGTTGTGCGACAGCTTCAGCGCCGCCGCATAGGGCGGCAATGACCAGGGTACGTTCATGTTTCCAAACACAACTTTTGACGTTATCTCTTGCGCAGGGGATCATAGTGCGATACGTGAGCGGTTCAAGGGAGCAACTTTCGTGATCTACGGAGGCAGTGTTCACGGTCGGTATCCGGTCACATGATCACGTCTGAAATGATTGAGCCGACCCGCGCGTTGAGACAGGTGCATGACGAATAGAATTTCTATTTCCTGGAAAGATTGGGCTACGGTCGCGTTTCGAATCGGACTGGTACTGCTCATCGCGCTCTGTCTTCTGCCCGGGCCGATAGAGGCGCTTTTCGCCGACTACGAGGAAGATCTGAATGCGCCGCTTTCGCCGCGGGCACTGAGTCACTATCAGTTCATGAAGCGACATTTCGAGGCGCCCTTTGCCGGGTATTCGGCGACCGATGTATTGATCGAACAGTTTTCGGCGGTGTTATTGTCGCACGCGGCATTGGGCTTCTTGAATGTCGCCTCGGCATCGCCGCGGTATCGTTCGGAGACGGCTCCTCTGATAGAGGAGATATACCGGCGGGTCGTCTCTTCGGAGGTTTCTCCCTACAGTGCGGCGATTAATGATGTTTCACAATTCGGCGACTATAATTTGTATCTCAGTCATCTCAATCTAATCCTCGGCGCCGCGTGCGCGGTCTCGAAATATTCGACTCACGATACGGTGCATCGCAGAATATCCGAGCATCTCGTTCAAAGAAGCCTGGCCCACAAATCCGGCGTTGCGCGATCCTATCCGCAGTCTCCGCGATTTCCCGCGGACCAGGCCGCAGCGCTTGCAAGTCTCTATCTCTATGATTTGTGCCACAGAACAACCGTTGCTAAAAAGCCGATCGAACGGTGGCTGAGATATATGCGAACCCACGGAACCGACAAAAAGACAGGGCTGCACATCTCCTCCGTGTCGTCGGGCTTTCGAGACAGCCGACTGCCTCGGGGCTGCGCGCTTTCGTGGACGATTCTCTATATGAGTCAGTTTGCGCCCAAGGAGGCGCACGAGCTCTACGAGCGCTATCGAAGACACTTCTATAAAAGTATCGCGGGATGGGGCGGCTTTCGGGAGTATTCGACGGGGATCGAGCGCGCAATGAATGTGGACAGCGGACCGATTGTTTTCGAAATGGGCGTTGCGGCCTCCGGTTTGGGACTCGGCGCTGCGAGAATGGCGCGCGATGGCCTGGCATATGTATCCATTTCAAGAACCGCCGCATCCATCGGGCTGCCGCCCCTTACGTTCTCCGGAAGACATTACCTCCTCTCGCCCCTTCTCGGCGAAGCGATTGTGTTTCACGGCGTTACCGCGCGACGTTGGATCGACAACACGGAGTCCTCGTCACCGCCTTTCACTGAAAAGCCGGCTTTTCCCCTCGGTGCGTTGATACTCACGCTGGTATTGACGGTCTGGCTTGGGTTCAATGCCCGGAAAGTCTATGTTTGGGTTCGCGGGAGACGAGAACAGCGGTTTAATCACACGAAACCACGTGCACCTGGTAGTTGATGAAAATTCCCCCAAAGGGGGGCTCTCTCTTTCTGCTTTTTCAAAGGGTTAGTTTTTACTTCGTCTATGAAAGCAAAAAAGGATTGTTCTATTTTAGAAGTTGCTCGGCCATTTTTTCGGCGCGATCTGTTCTTTCCCATGTGAAAGAAGGCTCGGTACGTCCGAAGTGACCGTAAGATGCTGTGATTTTATAGATAGGTCTCAGCAAGTCCAGTTGCTCAACGATGGCAGCCGGTCGCATATCAAAATTATCGATTACATATTGGGTAATCTTTTCGTCAGCTACTTTACCTGTTCCAAAAGTTTGTACAACCACAGAGACCGGATCTGCAACGCCGATTGCATAAGCTACTTGAACTTGAGCTTTGGCTGCGACTTTGGCGGCCACGATATTCTTTGCTACATATCTGGCATAGTAGGCACCTGAGCGGTCCACTTTTGAAGGATCTTTTCCGGAAAACGCTCCGCCGCCGTGAGAACCTGCACCGCCGTAAGTATCTACGATGATTTTACGGCCGGTTACTCCGGCATCAGCGTATGGGCCGCCGAATACAAAACGGCCGGTCGGGTTGATAAAAACGCGGGTCTTTGCATCAAAAAGATTTGCAGGCAGAGTTGTTTTTATAACATTTGCAAGTACCCATGATGACAACTCTTCGTGGGTAATGTCTTCAATATGTTGGGTAGAAACAACAACAGTATCAACATGAACGGGTTTGTTGTCTCGATAACGAATAGAAACCTGTGCTTTGCTGTCCGGACGAAGGAAAGGAGCTTTGCCGGATTTGCGAATCTGAGCCATATTGAACATCAATTGATGAGAAAGAGAAAGCGGCATCGGCATAAGGGTGTCGGTATCATCGCAAGCAAAACCGAACATCATTCCCTGATCTCCTGCTCCTTGCTCTTTGAAAAGGCCTTCACCGGCAGTAACACCTTGAGAAATATCAGGAGATTGTTTTTCAATAGCAGTCAAAACTGCACAAGTATTGGCATCAAAACCCATTGTTGAGTCAGTGTAACCGATGTCTCTAATAGTCTGACGAACAACGGAAGGCATGTCGACATAAGTTTCGGTGGTGATTTCTCCGGCGATAATTGCCATGCCGGTTTTAACCATTGTTTCACAAGCTACACGTGATTTAGGATCATCTTTCAGACAAGCATCTAAAATTGCATCTGAAATCTGATCGCACACTTTATCGGGATGGCCTTCGGAAACTGATTCCGAGCTGAACAGATATTCACTCATTTTTCTAGAACTCCTTTTTTTAGGGGCGCAAGCTTCAATGCTATTTATTCCAAGCTTTGAGCCTTCGACGTCTTTATGTCCGTTTATGATGTGATTACTTTCTTGTCAACCGAGTTCTTTCAATGGGATAGAATTCTACACCAGAACGCGTTCTATTCGAGCGCCTAAATTTCTAAGGCGTGTATCAATATCCTGATATCCGCGGTCTATTTGGCGAATATTGTGAATAACTGAACGTCCTTTTGCTTTTAGCGCAGCAATTAGAAGTGCCATTCCAGCCCGAATATCCGGACTGGAAAGCTCACAGCCGTAAAGATCGGCGGGTCCGATGACCACTGCTCGATGAGGATCGCATAAAACTATTTTTGCACCCATTGCAACAAGTGCATCAACAAAGAACAATCGGCTTTCAAACATTTTTTCGTGTATTATAACAGTTCCCTTGCTTTGCG
>CAYWLQ010000010.1:39539-60154 GCA_964458775.1 uncultured Myxococcales bacterium
AGATCGGCCGGAAATCCGGGCCATGGAGCATCGTCAATACGGGGAACCGCTCCTCCTAAATCACTTTGTACTTCCAGTTTCTGATCTGACGGAACAATGAGGGAGTTACCCTCCAACTTGGTTTCAACACCGATTCGGCGAAAAACCATACGTATCATTCTCAGGTTGTCAGGTTCGATATCTCTGATAAAAATTTCACCGCCTGTAACTGCCGCCAAACCGATAAATGATCCGATTTCAATATGATCGCTCATTATTCTGTGGGTACAACCTTTGAAGTTCGTAGTACCATGAACTGTCAGTACATTGCTTCCGATACCGTCGATTTTTACACCCATGGCTTCCAGAAACTTGCATAATCCTCTTACATGAGGCTCACATGCAGCGTTATAAATAACAGACTCTCCTTCGGCAGCAGCAGCAGCCATTAGAGCGTTCTCCGTGGCCATAACCGATGCTTCATCCAAAAATATCTCGGCACCTTTTAACCCGTTTGCAGCACTCAGATGATATGAACCGCTTAAGGTTATATCCGCACCAAGTGATTTCAAAGCCAAAATATGAGTATCTATTCGGCGGCGTCCTATTCTATCACCTCCCGGACGGGGAAGCATTAGATGTCCTCGTCTGGCCAACAGAGGACCGGCAAGCAAAAATGAAGCTCTAATATGGGTGCAAATATGTTGATCAGGTTCTAAACTATTCAGTTCTGATGCATCAATCATTAGGGAATTGTCAGATGCTGTTTCAACAACTACACCAAGTCCCTGAAGAACCTGAATCATTGCATTTATATCGCCTATGTGCGGAATATTATTGATAAAAATCTTTTCTTTTGACAGCAGTGCCGCAGCTAAAACAGGCAGCGCCTCATTCTTGTTGCCTGCAGGAATTATTTCACCCGAAAGAGGAATACCTCCCTCTACAATAAAACTAGTCATATTTTTTGTACCTCATGCATAACGGCGCAGAAGGTGACATAAATGAATGATCTGTTACAAGAAAAACAATATAGAACTGCAAAATCTTTTTATTGGCGGTATTGGTCGATTAGATACTCTTTTATTTTTAGAGCTGATGGAGGACAGCCTTTTAGATGGTTTTCAAACCCCTTCGTGCAGGTTCCAATGCCGATTCCTGAAGCTTTTTGGTCTCTATACCCCTGTCCGATATGAATTTTTCCTGATATTTTATTAAGATTGAAATGTTTTTCAGCACGTTTAAGACCGTGGATAAGAGAAGAAGTGCAAGCGCTGCAAGCATTGTTTTGCTCTATATATTTTAAGTACTGCTGTGCCTGACGACCTACCTGAACGGAGATGTTATTGGGAACCGGTCGGTTGAGTTCAAAGATGTGGGCGTCGGCATAATTCATACAACCTATTCCCAATTCGGCCGCTAATCTTATATGTTCAATTTCTTTAGGTTCATATCCCAGAAGAGACGCACCGTAGGAATCCGTAAGTACCGGATCGTACCCTGCTATTAGTCGGTTCATGGATACCGGATTGCCGCCTTCTTCATATGATAAATCAGATGTAATGCAGTCTACGACTGTAAAATTGGGTTTCAGAAACGCAGCTAAGTATGCAATCGGTTTATCTAGACCAAGAGTGTGAAAACGACGCTTTTCGCTGTGCGGAATAAGACCTTTTAGGTTTTTAAGAGAACAAGTAATCTTGGTTTGGCAATGAGCTTTGAGTTTCGGAACATTGATAAGAAATCCGGGGCCAAGAGCCTGTTTGAAAACTCTAAAAGACAGATTACCAATTTTACATAAACTAGACTCTGCTGCCTCAAGATTAATTAAACGAACCTTTAGTTCTTTTGCTAACGCTTTGTAACCGCAGACCTCAAATGCTTGCTCCGTGTTGTCTCCGATCCACGAACTCTCAAGTATCTCAATATCTGAAATGCCGTGTTCTTTTAGATAAATGATAATTTCTCCGACCACTTCCGGATCAGTTGTTGCTCCGGATTCTGAAGGCTTTGAAACAACCAGATTAGGTTTGATTCTAACAGTTGATTTTTTTGGGATAGCATTAATCAAATCCATCTCGTCAAGAAGTTGAGAAACCATTTGACTAGGTTCACTACCGTATATTATTGCAAGTTTGTCTGTTTTTTTGATCACAAAGTTAATGATATCACTAACAAATATAAAAAATAAAGATAAGAAAAGATAAAAGAAGATGATAGATTGACGATAGGCAGTACTGCTTTGGTTTTTTCAATGATTGCTGCTGATGGTAAGTGTTTATAAAAATAACGGCTATTCTACACATTCGGGTTTCGATGTATATTACGGTGCCGACCACTGTGATTATCTCTAGTGCTATTTGGTTTTATACTGAAGAGCTGACAAAAAGATCCAAATCGAGACACTGCTTCTATGTATTTATATATTATAAAATATATGATACCTATGCCTCTTTAACATCATTAACGGCATTTTATTGAGTAATGCAAACCGCTTGCATAAAAAAATTCGCTCATTCTATTTATTAATAGAATATAGTATATTGATTTTGCTATATAGACACTGAATCTATAGGAGGATATTTATGATTAAACTGCTTTTAAATTCGACCCATGTTACATCAATTGTTTTAAGCACGATTCTTATTGGTATTGTTGCGTGCAACAGTCCGGAACGTACCACTGAATGCCTAGAGGGAAGCAACGGCTGTCCTTGCAAAGCGGGCAATACATGTTTCGGTGACTTAGTTTGTGATCCCAATCTGTTTGTTTGCGGTATCGGTAACGGTACAAGTGATGCAGATGCAGATGCAGATACTGATGCTGATGCTGATACTGACACTGATACTGATGCGGATACAGATACAGATACAGATGCAGATGCAGATGCAGATGCAGATGCAGATGCTGATACTGATGCTGATTCAGATTCTGATGCAGATGCAGATGCAGACACGGATACGGATGCGGATGCAGATACGGATGCCGATTCTGACGCCGATACAGATACAGATGCAGATGCTGATAGTGACGCTGATACAGATACAGATACAGATACAGATACAGATGCTGATGCTGATACAGATACTGATACAGATACAGATGCAGACGCTGATTCAGATACGGATTCAGACTCTGATGAGCCGGATCCTTTAGGCGGCTATCATGTACACGGTGACTGGTCCGGTTTTGCCTTTACCTTTGCAAGCGGACTGGCAACTATTACCCCTTCTGACTATAACGATATGCTCGATCGTGACGGTCCTTATTGTGCTCAAGGTTCGATACCTCATGATGACAGTTATGCGACAATTGCCGCGGTAGGTTTTAATACCAAACAGGAAAGAATCGAAGATGCTCCTGCGGGTTCTGTTCCTACGGCAACCGGAGAAGGACTATTGGTAAATATTACCAGAAAAGGCGGTTATAATTCTGTTCGTGTTCAGATAGAGGGACCTAATTCTGCAACTGTAGAAGAAGAACGTTGGTGCGTAAACGTTAGCGAATTTGATAAAGATGTGGTCATTCCATGGGACAGCTTTAATACAAAATGTTGGGACGGAACAGGTGATGACTATGCAACGGGTTCGGCTATTGCCAAGGTGATAATTTTTGTGCCGGGTACAGGAGAATTTGATTCTCCGCAAGAGGACCGAACCTTTGACTTTTGTGTTAATAAAATAGGACCTGCCATTCCTTCTAATAGAGGCGAAGGATCAATAGTGGCATCCTGCGGCAATAACGTCAGTTGGCAGGAGGGCTCCACCAGTGACCAGTACAAGAATATTTCGACATCAGACGGTCGCTATCGTTTCCAATCCAACGGCTGGGGTTGGCAGGGAGGAGGACACTCCATATCGCTGTTGTCAGGTTGCGGATTTAATATGGATTCACAGAGCTGTGCCAGAACTGATGACACGCCCTGTTCCTTCCCGTCTGTATACATAGGCAACAGTGCTGATAACCAAGCTTCTACCGGCAGCAATCTGCCTCGCCAGATAAGCGCTATTACCAGTATTCCTACATGTTTGGGTTGGAAGCACGGCTCAGGAGCGCATCAATACAATGTTTCTTATGACGTATGGTTGAGCAACAGCACGCAAGGTGTAAGTACCTATCTTATGGTATGGTTCCACAAGCCCACAGATTTCCAACCGGCAGGAGCCACACCGATTGCTAACGGTGTAATGATAGCCAATCAGGCATGGAATGTCTGGTGGGGCCCGAACCATGCAAATCAAAACGTAGTTTCTTATGTAGCGCCCACCGACAGAGCCGCCGGTGCTGCTTTTAGTTTCGATCTCAAAGACTTTATAGATGATGCGGTAGAACGTGGATATCTACAAACAAGTATGTACCTTACAGCAGTAATGGGCGGTCTTGAGATTTGGAGCGGCGGTCAAGGCGCAGCAATTACCGGCTTTAGAGCTGAGGTAAAATAGTTAGGCTTTTCCCTTTATCGTTTCATATTTCGCACACATTAAAGCTTCAAAATAATTAGTATCCATCTCAGAAGTCCTGTTCAGAACAAATCATAATGTAACCGAGCGGTTAATCCCCTCGAAAAACTCAAGGCCGACGCACGTTTACGGCATGGGATAAACTTATACCCTACATCTATTTGCCTAATTTGCTGTATTTTGAGATGGAAACTATTTAGTTTCCCTTGTTAAGGAATTAGATACTCAACATCCAAGGTAACGGGACCGCACTTAAACATTGCATACATACCGCTAGGTCCGTTGACGTTACTGAATCGATAGAGAAATGAATTTTGACCTTCGCCGATTTCTGAGGCAAATTGTACAGTTATGTTTTTTGATGTGGTCTGTGAATAAGCATTAGCAAAAGTTCCGAATTCGTAAACCACATCAGCATTGCTAAGCCAAGACGGATCATCAACCACCTGCTGATATAAAAGCTCGTCCAGTTTAACGGTTGCTGTAGAATAAAAGTCGCCGTCGGGAGGAGCTTGTGAGACGGACAGAACCGCTTTCTTTAGGCCTGCAACACTATCCGGCAGAACATTTTCGAAAGCTGCAAGGCCGATGTGGTTAGTGTGCATAGACACTGTTATATGGTAGCCGATTTTATAGGTATCCGAGTCGACGGTGCAGATTTTTACAGTGTCCCCCATGGCAATCCCATACGTGTTATAGTAGGCGGTTGTAGATGCGTTTATTTTTTGATTGATGAGTCGGAGTGTCGAAAAGGACGAAGTAAACGCTGTAGCCAAGTTGTTCCCGGCCAAATCCATCGCACCTGTTCCAACTGTTACATTATAGATTTTTGCCAAAACAACGGACGGATCAGTTCCGGCAGCATACATTAAACTGTTATTTGGCGTTATTGTAACCGTTGTACCGTCGCTGTTCCATGACAACAACAGATCTGCGGACAAGATCCCCGAAATGCTGAGCGCGGAGCGCACGGAATTTTTGTCCATAGCTTTACTAAAGGTAATTACGACTACCGAATCCGCGTTTACGCCGGTTTCAGAGTCTGCGGGACTTATACGCGTTACAGTAGGCGGTGTTTTATCGCTGTCTGCATCGGTGTCGGTATCAGTGTCAGTATCAGTGTCAGTATCGGTGTCAGTATCAGTATCGGTGTCAGTATCGGTATCAGTGTCAGTGTCAGTGTCAGTATCAGTGTCGGTGTCAGTATCAGTGTCGGTGTCAGTATCAGTGTCGGTGTCAGTATCAGTGTCGGTATCGGTGTCAGTATCAGTGTCGGTATCGGTGTCAGTATCAGTGTCGGTGTCAGTGTCAGTATCAGTGTCGGTATCGGTGTCAGTATCGGTGTCAGTATCGGTGTCGGTATCGGTGTCGGTATCGGTGTCAGTATCGGTGTCAGTATCGGTATCGGTGTCGGTATCGGTGTCGGTATCAGTATCAGTATCGGTGTCAGTATCAGTGTCTGTTGCAGAGGTGTTGATGTCGTCTGAATCTGTTTTCTTATCCGGAGTATCAACGAAACATCCGTTGGCAAATATGAAAATAAAAACAGTAATAATCTTTGTAAAATGATTAATCATAATAATCTTCCTTTTGTTATTCCGGCATAGAAGCCGGAACTCTTAGTGCAACTAGAGTTTTTGCCCATTCCATATCTTTGGAGTCACATAGGGGGGGAGATTCTGCCCAAATTTCACCGCCGAAACGTTCCATTATTTTTCTGGCTAAAGCCAAACCTAGGCCGGCACCCCCGTGTTCTCTGGTAGGAGAGCCGTCCACTTGATAAAAAGTTCTGAAAATAGCTTGTATTTCCTCTTCCGGAATACCTTCTCCTGAGTCATAAACCATAAAAGCAAGATCATTTTTCTTGCGCATATTGACCACATGGACCTTTCCATGCGGCGCGCAAAATTTGGTGGCGTTTTCAAGAAGTTGCACCATAGCGCGTTTCAGCTTGTCAGGGTCTCCTACTGCCGGACAAGGCTCAGGCGGTATTGATACCGTTAGATTTATATTTCGAGCGTCAAATTTAGCACGACACAGGTTAATTGCATCTCTGGCAATGGTATTAAAATCATAGTGTTTAGAAACAAAGGACATTTTTCCTGTTGCCAGAGCTGTCATATCCAGAAGATTTTCTATTACGGCTCGAACACTTTGAAAACTACGTTCAACTGCTTTTAGAGCGCGAAGCTGAACTTCATTTAGAGGACCGAGTTCTTGTCTGAGCAGCATGGTAAGGTACCCGATCGCAGGTGTAAGCGGAGTGGACAGCTCATGAGACAGATTGCGATAAAAATCTGAACGAACTTTTTCTGAGGCCAGTAATTGTCTGTTTGTTAATTCGAGTTCCTCTATTTTTGCCTGAAGTCTGGAGGCTATTTTTTGCCCTTGTTTGGCCAATAGGGCAGGATTACCATAGTCTTCGGGGCGTTTTTCCAAATGATTGGCCAATATGCTCAATAGAATATCCGGAAGCTTTTCCGTGTCTATAGGTTTTATTATGCAGGCATCACATCCGACTGCCAGGCTCATTTCTCTATCGTCTTCGTTGATAAGAGCAACAATAGGAACATCTTTGTTTTGAAGCTCACCTCTCAGTTTGAGAGTTACTTCGTAGCCGTCCATGCCCTTCAGCTTCATGTCCGTAAGTATTAGATGAGGGTCAGAGGCCAATGCTTGGCGAATGCCGGATATACCGTCAACGGCTTCAAAAAGTGTAAATTTCTGTGTGCCTACCAAAGCGGCGCGTACCGATGATCTGATTGCGGGGTCTTCTTCAATGTGTACAATTCTAAACATCACAATTAAATAACACAAAAACCTGTAGAAACGCTAAATTATGATTATGATAATTCTGTGATTGTTGATAGTTTTGATTGTTTTAAGTAGTTTCCATCTCAAAAGTGGATGATTTAGATAAGCCGCCCATGCACGCCATCTGTGCGCCACAAAATATGGTACGTGCCGTGAGTAATTAATCAAAAATTACAAGTTAAGACCGGAACGTTTTTCTAATTGTTTTCTTCTGCCAAGATTTCTACTGTTGCAGCAAGTCTTGCTTCCGGAACTTTCTTTTCTATTAGTTCAATACGAAAACGGGAATCGGCGATTACACATAATCGGCCTTGACCGTCTTCAAAAAGATCTCGCGAAAACTGGTCCGTAAGTGTCTTTCTAACTACAGGATCCTCATTTTGAACAAATCTGCATATTTTCCAAGGAACATTTTCAAAGCCCACTTCCACACGGTATTCGTTTTTCAGGCGAGATTCTATTACCTGAAACTGTAATTCACCGATAGTACCCACTATGTAGTCAGATCCTTTGATCGGTCGAAATAGTTGAGCTGCGCCTTCCTCACAAACCTGAACAAGTCCTTTGTGCAAAGCTTTGGCTTTAAGCGGGTCTCTCAAAATAGCGCGACGAAATAATTCCGGTGCAAAAGAAGGCACTCCGGTAAAATAGAGGGGTTCAGAAACTGTAAAGGTGTCAGCTATTCTTATTGTACCGTGATTTGGAATTCCAATTATATCTCCAGGATAGGCTTCATCGACGATGTTTCTGGTTCTCGCTAGAAAGGTCATTGCGTTTCTTACTGAAATATCTTTACCGGTTCTAACATGTCTAAGCTGCATTCCTCTTTCAAATACACCGGAACATATGCGGACAAAAGCCATTCGATCTCGATGATTCTTATCCATATTGGCTTGGATTTTAAAAACAAAGCCCGAAAAAGCTTCTTCCTCGGGCATAACAATACGAGACAGGGTCTCTCTGGGTTGAGGAGGCGGTGCCAAATTGCAAAAGCTGTCGAGTACTGTTTTTACTCCAAAATTTTGGAGTGCAGAACCGAAAAATACCGGTGTTTGAAGTCCTCGGTTAAACAATAACGAATCAAACGGAGGTATCACGCCCTCTATAAATGACAATTCCTCTTTAAGATGATCTAATGCCTTTTTGCCGACAGCAGTTTCACTTTCAGGGCTGAATGCATCTTTAATAACTCTGTCTTTCTTTTCCAACGTCCCTTTTAAGTGTATGGAGCCGTCTCTCAAATCATATACACCGACAAAAGATTTGCCCTTTCCGATAGGCCATGTCATCGGAACGCAAGCCATACCTAGATCCTGTTCTACATTGTCTATGAGTTCCAGTGGATCCATTGTTTCCAGATCGTATTTGTTCATAAAAGTTATTACCGGGGTTTTCTTTAATCGACAAACTTCCAGTAATTTTCTGGTTTGGGCCTCAACTCCTTTTGAACCGTCTATTACCATTAGTACGGAATCCACCGCTGTAAGGGTTCTGTAGGTATCTTCTGAAAAATCATTGTGACCGGGGGTGTCTAAGAGATTGAACGCAATGTTTTCATAGTCAAAGCGCATCACGGCAGTGGAAACCGATATTCCGCGCTCTTTTTCCATTTCCATCCAATCGCTTGTGGCACTGCGCCCATTCTTTTTTGCTTTTACTGCTCCTGCCAATTGAATTGCACCGCCGAAAAGCAATAGCTTTTCGGTTAGAGTGGTTTTACCGGCGTCAGGATGGCTGATAATCGCAAAGGTTCTACGTCTTTGAATCTCTCTTTTTAGTTCAGCACTCATGGCGAAGCGTGGGTATCACGTTGAGTTGAGACTTGTCTACACTTAGTTTAGCCTTGCAGTAATAGAAATCCTCATAATATTCGCATCTTTGGTAAATTATTTGTATTTTAACTTATAGATATTTAGATTAGTATTGTTTGAGTGGTTAATTGGGATACAGGATGCTTTGGGGCGGATTATGAGCTTAAGTACTGTAAAGAAACCGTTTTTTGGTCAAAAAGTTTTAATAATGGGTATTTTAAATGTTACGCCTGATTCTTTTTCGGACGGCGGGAGCTATATGGAACCTGCTGTTGCAACAGAACATGCTTTAAGAATGCTTGAAGAAGGCGCGGATATAATCGATGTAGGAGGAGAGAGTACACGACCGGGAAGTATCAAAGTTTTACTTGAGGAGGAGATGAGAAGAGTGATCCCCGTAATAAAGGCGCTTTCAAACAAAACAAATGCCGTTATTTCAGTGGATACAACAAATCCGCAAACAGCAAGGGCTGCGTTGGACGCCGGTGCTTCGATACTCAATGATGTTTCCAACCTTAGAGACGGTGATGAATTGGCCAAACTGGCAGCCGATTACAAGGCATATCTTATTTTAATGCACTCAAGAGGTACTCCGCAAACGATGACCGGTCTAACCGACTACGATGATATAGTTGAAGATGTATGCCGTGAGTTGTTGCAATCAGTAGAAACCGCTTGTTCTGTTGGAGTATCACCTGAGTGTATAGTAGTTGATCCGGGAATAGGTTTTGCAAAAACTGCAAAGCAAAGCCTTGAGCTTTTGTCTAGAATTAAGGAAATCACAACCATAGGATACCCAATAATGATAGGTCCTTCCAGAAAATCTTTTATTGGAGAAATTACAAAATCTGAAACCAATAATAGATTGGGAGGAACGGCGGCGGCGGTTACACATGCTGTATTGTCAGGTGTAAAAGCGGTTAGAGTTCACGATGTCGCGGTTATGAGACAGGCAGTGCTGACTGCGGAAGCTATTTTGGCTTCTACAAGAAAGTCAGTAGGAGATACGGCACATGCTTGAGCTCTTTGCAAACATGTGGGAAAACAGCGAATGGGCCAGCACTCTGTTGGATGCCGTTATTGTCTTTTACCTAATTTATGTTGTTTTGTTGCTAATAAGGGGAACAAGAACTGTTCCTATGGCAATCGGTTTGCTGGTTATTGTTCTGCTTTATATCTTGAGCCAAAAGCTGCGCCTTGCCACAACATATGTACTATTAGATCAGTTTATGGAGGTGGCGGTTATTTTTGCACTGATAATTTTTCAGGATGATATTCGCCGTGCTTTGGTACGTATGGGACGATTTGCTTGGTTATTAAAAGCAAAACAAAGCCAAGTTGTAGAAGAAGTAGTACGAGCAGCCTCCAACTTGGCTCAAAAAAGCCTTGGAGCTATTATTGTTTTCGAACGCGAAGCAGGATTGGATGAGTTTGTCAACAAAGGAACCGAACTCGATGCGACGGTAACAAAGGAACTTTTGTATACTATTTTTATTCCTCGCATGGAAAATCCTTTACATGACGGTGCTGTAATCATAAAAAATTTGCGAATAAAAGAAGCCGGAACTCTTTTGCCATTGTCAGGCAATATGCATCTTGGAAAATCTTTTGGAACCAGACATCGAGCAGCTTTGGGCATTACGGAAGAAACCGATGCCGTAGCAATAGTTGTATCCGAAGAGCGAGGTGCGATGTCTTTGTGCTTTGAAGGAAGAATGAGTCGTAACCTTGATGCGGAATCATTGCGCAAGGCATTGTACGGGCTTTTTTCGGAAGAAAAGAAACGTGAGAGACGAAAAGCAGCTGAAGAACGAAAGGTTTTGCAGGCGATAACAAAAAAAATTCGACGGGATAGTACTCCGCCCTCATCACCGGCTATTGACTACAGACCTGAAAGGATATCGACTGTGGGTGACAGTCGTAAAACTCCGGTTGACCGTAAAACTCCGGTTGACCGTAAAACTCCGATTGAAATAAACACTTCTGATTTAGAAAAGAAGGAGGAAAAGTGAACGAGATCCTTCTTCATGCCAAAAATTGGGCAATACAGGCTGTAACCGAAAGAATAGGTCTTAAGCTTATTGCAATTGCAGTAACCATGGTCTTAATTATTGTAGTTCGTTATCAAGAGGAGTCCGAGAGGTTTTTTGATGTTGAGATAGTTCCGATAATGCCGGATCCAATAAACGGATTGACTATGACAAGCGGATTTCCCAAAACAGTGCGAATTCGATTGGCAGGACCTAGTTCGGTTATAAATTCATTGTCTCCTGCTGACATCCCTCCTGTAGAAGTTGATCTGAGAGGTCGTCGTGTAGGCACTTCTCACTATTATTTCAATACCGAACAAATAGAGGATGCTCTTCAGTCTCGCGCAAAAAAAATGCAATTTGTAAGCGTTGTGCGCACCAGTCCGGAATCCATTCAAATAATAATGGAATCCCTTGTAACCAAAAGAGTTGCTGTAAAGATAAATTTGGAAGGCAAACCTGCTTTGGGCACTGAGTTTGCAGAATCTCCGCAAGTTACTCCTTCTGAGGTTATGTTGGTCGGTGCGGCTTCTGCTGTTAGAGGCATTAAATCGGTTGAAACCGACAATGTGGTAATCGATGAACTAGGAGCGGGAGTTCACGAACGTACAGTAGCTGCAATTCCTATTGATGGGGTATCTATACAAGGAGCAGAATCCCTCCGCGTATCAATCAAAATTCGATGGATCCATGCAGAACGTGTATTCCGAAACCTTGCGGTTGTGCCGAGAAACACTGAAGAAGACTTGAATTTGCGACCGTCCGTTGTAAATCTAACCTTGTCGGGACCTAAAATAAAACTTGATGCTATTGATCCTTCAAAAATAAAGGTGGAAGTTCAGGTTTTAAAAGAAAAAGTTCATTCTTTAGAGGAGTATAAAGAAGATGTTGCGATTGCCGGTTTGCCGGACGGAATAAAGGTTGAGTTAGTGGACCCTCCGACTGTATCAATATCTTTGAGCAAGGTGAAAAAAAAGGGAACGGTCCGCCAGGATTGATAAAGGAATATTTAGATGAAAAAACTTAAGGTTTTTCTGCTTCTGTCAATAAACATGTGTATTTTCCTTTTTCCTGTTGGGTCTTATGCGGAACGTGCTCACAAAGGAGAGGGAAGGGGCGTTGACAGTCAACTTTTGTGGCCGACTCCGGGACCGAGCAACTTTGCAACTTTAATGTCCAGTGACATCTCCGGCCACAAACACGGATCATTTTCCACGCTTTTTAACTATTACAGAAAGCCGATTGGATTAATAACGCCGAACGGTGAAGAATGGGTAATTAAGAACGCCTTTGTAACAGACTTTATGTGGGCGTATGGAATTGTTGACAGATTTCAAATCGGTGCTGTTCTGCCTATAGTTTTAGAACAGAACGGAGTGGGTTTACGATCAATTCAACCCGAAGGGGTTTCAGATGCGGACTATACTCCGTCCAGTTCTGCTCTTAGAGATATACGTGTCAATTTTAAAACAAGGTTTTTGGGTAAAGATGCACCTATTCCTGATCAACGTGATTTCGGTCTGGCTTTTGACCTCGGACTTTCGCTTCCTTCCGGCGATGAGATGAGTTTTGCGGGAGACGGCGGCGTTGTATTGTTTCCTACACTAGTTTTTGATTTTCATAGATGTATGTTTTCGGCAACCGTAAATCTCGGTGCACGAATTCGTTTTGACGATGACATATCATTGCTCAATCTGTCGGTCGGTCAACAGGGTATTTTTGGTATCGGTGCAACAGGACACTTTCTCAAACGACGACTTTTGGTTTCAGGCGAAATGACCGGAATATTGGAATTTAAAGGGTTCGATCGAGTCGGTGTCGAGTATCGAGGAAACCTTGGATATATAATCGATCAAAATCGTGCGATTAAACTTTGGACCGGTGTCGGTTCTTCTTTCGGAACAGGTGACCTATTGGGTACGCCTCAAGTGAGAGTACTGTTGGGTTTAACCTATTCTCCCAAACCCTCTGACCCGACTTGTTGTAATTATAAGTATTAAAGCTTTTTGAAATATGACTAGACGTTTTGGTCTACCTCCTTGACATTACCTGATTTATACCATAACCAATCGTCTGCCATTTTGGGTGTGCGCTCGGTCTTTTTTTGCACCCGTCTTGCGGAGGAAAATGCCCGGTTACGAATCCGTATTGGTATTGTCGGCCCTTGCCGGAACAGTTGCTTTGATATTTGTTTTGGTATCGAGATATGTGGGGCCTCGAAACGCTAATCGTTTAAAAACAACTACTTATGAATGCGGGGTTGAGCCTTTCGGAACCGCCAGACAAAGGTTTTCTGTAAAGTTTTACCTTGTTGCCATGTTGTTCATTTTGTTCGATATAGAAGTTGCTTTTCTATATCCTTGGGCGGTTTTGTTTAGGGAGTTGGGCGTGTTCGGCTTTGTGGAAATGGGAATTTTTGTGTTCATTTTGCTGGTGGGCCTAATGTATGCTTGGCGCAAGGGCGCTCTGGAGTGGGAATGAGCAGAAAATCGAAAGAACCTGCTTTGGGAGTTTGCGCATGTTCGCTGGAAGAAGCTGCAGCAGAAGCTCGAAGCTGGCGCGGTCCTAACGGTTTGGCTAAGTTCGTCGATTGGGGTAGACAGCACTCGCTTTGGCCCATGCCATTTGCTACGTCCTGCTGCGCCATTGAGTTTATGGGAGCGGCTTGTGCTTATGTGGATTTAGCTCGCTACGGTGCCGAGGTAATGCGATTTTCTCCCAGGCAGGCTGACATGATGTTGGTTTGCGGTACTATTACCAACAAAATGGCTCCGGTATTGCGAAAAATCTACGATCAAATGGCTGAGCCCAAGTGGGTAATCTCTATGGGGGCGTGTGCAAGTTCGGGCGGCATGTTTAATGTTTACTCTGTGCTTCAGGGAATTGACCGTATTATTCCGGTTGATTTTTTTGTGCCCGGATGTCCCCCAAGGCCTGAGGCTCTGACTTATGCGATTTTGGAATTGCAAAAACAAATTGCAAACGAAGCCGATGTCTTAAAGTCCAGAGAGCAGTTTCGCGAGGCATGGGTAAGAGGGCTTCAAGGGCGAGGCATTACTCCAAAAACCAAAATAGTCGACCCCGAAACCGCTGCTCGTCTGCTTGAAAAAGAGGGGGCAAAATGATTTTGGATATCGAACGAAATGCGGCCTTGCGACTTTCTGAAAAATTTGGAGAATCAGTAGAAGATGTTTTTGAGGACAAGAGAGGGCAGGTTGTTCGTATAAAGACCGAGGCGGTTCAGGAGGTTTTGGAGAGTCTTCGCTCGGACGAAGAAACACCTTTTGATATGCTCATAGATGTTACCGCCGTTGATTGGTCTAAATGGACTGAAGAAACCGGCCTTCCTGAGCCTCCGGCTCGATTTTCGGTTTGTTACGTATTGTATTCAATAAAGACCAAAGCTCGGCTGTTTTTGGAGCTTTTTGTAGGTGACGGACAGTTTGTTCCGACAGCTTGCGGTGTATATGCGTCTGCGGATTGGGGTGAGCGCGAAGTCTATGATATGTTCGGTATTAAGTTTGCAGGACACCCGGACATGAGACGTATTTTAATGTCCGAAGATTTTGAGGGCTATCCTTTGCGCAAGGAGTTTCCTGTCCACGGTGAGGATCCGCAGGATTTTCCACAGGAGTAAATTAGGAATTGCAACCGGTTTTTCCAAGAAAAGTCGAACACCAAATCGACAAGGATGACAGCTATGAGCTGATGAAGCTTAATTTCGGACCGTCTCATCCGGCAACTCACGGAACGCTGAGAATAATGTTGGATTTGGACGGCGAAACTATAGTCAGATGTGATACGGAAATCGGCTATCTTCACCGAGGATTCGAAAAGCTGGCCGAGACCTGGGACTACAACAAAATTGTCAATCTCACAGATCGCGCCAACTATTGTTCGGTTTTTATGAACAATGTTGGCTGGCATCAGGCCTGCGAAAAAATGTTCGAAATAGAAATTCCCGAGCGCGCTAAATACTTAAGGGTAATTTTGTCCGAGCTGGCGCGTATCGGTGACCATATGCCGGCTTTGGGCCCCAACTGCGTTGATATCGGGGCTTTTACGCCTATGTTGTGGCTTTGGAATTTAAGAGAAGAGATCTACGACATTCTCGAAAATGTGACCGGCGCTCGTATGACTACCTCGTTTACCCGAGTAGGCGGACTGGCAATGGATGTTCATGACGGTTTTGATGATCAGGTTCGTGCAATACTGCCTCGCGTGCTCGAAACAATGGATGAGCTTACCAATCTATTATCCAAGAACCGCATTTTCAACGACAGAACCAGGGGCGTTGGGGCCTTAAGCGCCGAAGAAGCAATATCCTACGGATGGACAGGACCGTGCTTGAGGGCATGCGGCGTTCCTCACGATTTGCGTGTAGACAACCCGTATCTTATTTATGACCAATTGGATTTCGATATTCCTATCGGTGAGCACGGAGATGTTTACGATAGGTTTTTTGTAAGAGTAGAGGAATGCAGGCAATCGGTTAAGATTATCAGGCAGGCTATTGACAAATTGCCTACCGGACCGGTAATAGCCGATGCCAAGCTTGCGGTTCTGCCTCCCAAAAAGACAGTTTACCGCGAAATGGAAAGCCTTATTCACCACTTTGAAGTAATTGTAAAAGGACCGCAGCCTCCCTTGGGAGCGATTTGTTACGATGCCACAGAAGCAGCCAACGGCGAGCTGGGTTTTACCATTGTCAGCAACGGCAAGGGAAAACCGTATCGCATGAGAATAAGGCCGCCTTGTTTCTATGTTTTTGCCGCTTTGCCGAGATTGATTACAGGACAAATGGTGGCCGACCTGTCGGCAACCTTGGCTAGTATTAATATAATTGCCGGAGAATTGGACCGTTGACAGACTCTAATGCATATAGAAAAGCCGAAGAAGGCAGGTTGGGACACCCGGTTGAGCCGACAACTGAAACGGTTGCCGCTGTGGAGGAGCTTCTAACTCGTTATCCGGTAAAAGAAGCGGCCCTTATTCCGGCCATGCATCTTTTGCAAGACGAACTCAAATGGCTTCCGATCGAAGCTATGGATTGGATAGCCGACAAGCTGGAGTTGCCTCGCACCAGGGTTTACGGTGTTGCTTCGTTTTATACTATGTTTAGGCGGAAACCTGTCGGTAAGGTAAGGCTTGAGGTTTGTACCAATTTGTCTTGCAGTCTTTTGGGCGCCACACATATAAGAGATTACATCAGCCAAAAGCTGGGCATTGCGCCGGGCGAAACCACACCGGACGGAAAAGTAACCCTGTTGGAGGTAGAATGTCTCGGTTCCTGCGGAACCGCACCGGTAATGCTTGTAAACGACAAGTTCTACGAAAACCTTACTCCCCAAAAAATAGAGGTAATGCTGGACCGTATTGATGAGAGCATAAAAAAGAGTCGTCCTCCTAGGGCACCGGACCGCTCGGAGGGAGGTTCAAATGGCTGAAAAAATATTGGGCGCTCGCTTCGGCAAAGAAAACTCTCATTTGTTATCTACCTATTTGGATGACGGCGGTTACGGTTCGCTCAAAGATTTGTTTTTAAAAAAACCGGATGAAGTAATCGAGATTGTAAAAGCCTCCGGCTTAAGAGGGCGGGGCGGTGCCGGTTTTCCTACAGGTCTTAAATGGTCTTTTGTTCCCAAAACTTCTGTTAAGCCTAAATATTTGTGCGTAAATGCAGACGAAGGCGAACCGGGAACTTTTAAAGATAGATATATAATGTCCGATGATCCCCACTTGCTTTTGGAGGGGTGTATTATCTGCTGCTACGCAATCGGAGCTCATGCAGCCTATATTTATATTAGGGGCGAATTTAAAGAACCCATAGAAAGATTGGAATCGGCGGTAAAAGAGGCTGTTAAATCCGGTTATCTGGGAAAGAATATTCAAAATTCAGGTTTCGATTTAGAAATCTACATTCATCCGGGAGCCGGGGCCTATATTTGCGGCGAGGAAACCTCTCTCATAGAATCTAATGAGGGCAAGCGCGGAATGCCCAGATTAAAACCTCCCTTTCCGGCGGTTGTCGGTCTTTTCGGAGGTCCTACGGTAATCAACAATGTGGAGACCTTGGCATGTCTTCCCTACATAATAAAAAACGGTCCCGAACGTTTTGTGGCTTTGGGTTCTGAGAAAAATGCGGGGACCAAGTTGTTTTGTGTTTCGGGACATGTAAAGCAGCCGGGGCTTTACGAGCTTCCGATGGGAACGCCTCTAAGCCAAATCATTTACGAAACCTGCGGAGGCATAAAAGGTGACAAGGCGCTAAAAGGCGTTATTCCCGGCGGCTCTTCTTGTCCTGTTCTTCTGCCCAATGAAATCGACGTAAAAATGGATTTTGATTCTCTGGCCAAGATCGGTTCGATGCTTGGTTCGGCCGGGGTTATTGTTATGGACGAGAATACCTGCATGGTGGCTGTTGCGGCAAGACTGGCAAAATTTTATGCACACGAGTCTTGCGGACAGTGCACACCGTGTCGAGAAGGTGTGGCATGGATATCTTCTATACTGCATCGAATCGAAGCAGGTAAGGGCAAAGAAGGCGACATAGAGCTGCTGTTGGATTTGTGCGACAATGTTCAAGGACACACCATTTGTCCTCTGGGAGATGCTTGCGCCATGCCGGTTAGGGCGTTTGTACAAAAATTTAGAAAAGAGTTCGAGCAGCATATCAGGGCCGGTGCGTGCACGGAAGAGCCGTTTCCAAACCCGTGGGACGAAAAGGGTTGAAAGGTTGCGATGCCTAAGATTGTCATAGACGGCAAAGAAATCGAAGCCAAAGAGAACGAAACTGTTTTAAGTGCGGCTTTGCGCTCGGGTATTTATATTCCTCATTTCTGTTATCATCCGCATTTGCAGGTTGCGGGTAATTGTCGAATGTGTCTGGTAGAAATAGAGAAGGTTCCAAAACTCCAAATCTCTTGCGGCACACCGGTAAGAGAAGGCATGACCGTCTTTACCAAAACCGACAGGGTTAAAAAGGCCAGGGCTGCGGTAATGGAGTTCTTGCTTATTCATCATCCTCTTGACTGTCCTGTATGCGATCAGTGCGGGGAGTGCAGACTGCAAGACTATTGCTTTGAATACGGCAGCGACAGAAGCCGATTTATAGAAAAGAAAAATACTTATCCCGAGCTGTCTTTGGGCAAAACTCTATCTCATAATCAAAATCGTTGCATCAACTGTACGCGATGCATTCGCTTTATGCGAGATCTCGCTTTAGACGAATGCTTGGGATTGTCTGAGCGCGGCGGCAGAACCATAGTTGGCACCTATACCGACAAGCCGGTGGATAATCCGTTTTCGGTAAACATCGCCGATATTTGTCCTGTCGGCTCGCTCACAGAAAAGCACTTTCGTTTTAAAGCCCGCCCGTGGCTGATGACCAAAACCGCAACCGTATGCTCCGGATGTTCCAGAGGTTGTAATGTAACAGCATGGGTTTACAAAGGCGAAATACTTCGATTAACCCCCAGAGTTAACAATAATGTCAATTTGGAATGGCTTTGCGACGAAGGACGCATTTCGTTTGACAAACTCTATACGTCAAGCCGATTAACAACACCGCTAAAATACCAAGAAGAAACCGAACGAGATGAGGTTTTGGCGTGTATAGTAGAAAAAATAAAAGCGACCAAGAGAAACAAAATTGGTATTGTGAGTTCTCTTCAGCTTACCAACGAAGACAACTTTGCAGTAAAGGCTTTGGCTGAAAAAATAGGTACCGAAAAGATCTATCTTATTGAACCCGAATTGGATGATCGTCCTTTCGGCCCGTCGTCTGAGCCTTTGCCTCAGTGGTTTATAAGAAAAGATAAAACCCCTAATACCAGAGGCGCTGTTGATATGTTGGGAGCATGCGGCTACATGGAAGATTTGGCGGCAGATATAAAAAACGGCGCCGTAAAAGGACTTCTTGTTTTCGGAGCGGATCCGGCCGGAAGCTTAGGTCAAGTTGCTTCGGTAATGGATAAGCTCGAGTGGTCGGCAGTTGAGGCCTCTCACCAAACCAAGACCGTAGAGTCTTCAAATTTGGTTTTGCCCGGTGCGTGTGCTTTCGAAAAGGACGGAACCTTTACCAACGAGATAGGTCGCGTTCAAAAAACAGCGGCGGTTGTTCCGCCTCCCAAGTCGGCGGTGAGTACGTGGCAAACCGCGTCGACTCTTATTGAACTTTTAGACGGAACGCAGCGATTTAAATCTGCTGCTGAGGTATTTGAAGCTATTTGTAAGAAGGTGTCTTCTTATAGCGGTTTGTCCTATTCGAGTATCGGACTGGGAGGAGTTTCTCTTGCCAAGGCGGACACGTCGCGCCTTTTGGAAGAAGAGTAGAAAGAGGGCTTTATGGCTGATTTGATGACAACCCTCATTGCGAGCAAGATTACCTGGGCAGTTGCCGCCGGTATTATCGGCTATACCTTTGCCCTGCTGGGAACTCCTATTTATGTATGGCTGGAGCGCAGAGGTGCTGCTGTTATTCAACAGCGCCTTGGACCTAATCGCCGAGGACCTTACGGTTTGTTGCAATTGGTGGCTGACGCTGTAAAACTTGCTTTTAAAGAAGACGTCGTTCCTTCTAATGCCAATAAATGGCTGCACGGTTTTGCTCCCATGATTACCGTTATTGTTGCTCTTACAGCCTTTGCGGTAATTCCGTTTTCTCTGGATATTGAGCTTTTCGGTGATACCTACAGACTTCAGGCTGCTGATCTTAACTTCGGTATAATTTATATTTTAGCGGTATCTTCTTTGGGCGTTTATGCCGGAACCCTGGCCGGGTGGTCTTCTAATAATAAGTATTCTTTGTTAGCAGGTCTTCGCGCCGGAGCTCAAATGGTATCCTACGAAGTGGCCATGGGGCTTTCGGTTGTGGCTCTCTTACTTATTTACAACTCAGTGCTTTTGAGCGATATGGTTGCAGCTCAGGCCGGGCCTATTTGGAAATGGGGGCTTTTTCAGGCTCCGGTTGCGTTTTTAATTTTTTTAACAGCATCCTTTGCAGAGACCAATCGTACTCCTTTCGATCTGGTAGAGGCCGACAGTGAGCTGGTGGCAGGGTTCTTTACTGAGTATTCGTCTTTTAAGTTTACTTTATTTATGATGGGCGAATACATGCATATGGCAATTTCTGCACTGCTCATCGCTACTTTGTTTTTTGGCGGTGCCAATCTTCCATGGGCCGAGGCTTCTTCCTATCCTGCGGTTTTTCCGTATCTAATGTTCGGCGGCGCCTTAATACTGGGATTGTGGGCATGGGATGCGCAGCGACTAAAACGCAGAAAATTTACCAAGGGCAATTTGCTTTTTTCTTTTTTACTGGCCGGAGCAGCGGGAACGGCGTCTTTGTCGGGGATTCTGTTTTTGGTTTTTGACGTTGCCATGACCATGCCGGTGCTAACCGCACTTTCGGCTGTTGTGGTTCAGCTTGCGGTTTTGACCTTTAAATTTGCCTTTGTATTTTGGTTTTTCATTTGGGTAAGATGGACAGTGCCTCGCTTCCGCTATGATCATCTAATGAC
>CAYWLQ010000011.1:0-14537 GCA_964458775.1 uncultured Myxococcales bacterium
TGTCAGTGTCCGTATCAGTATCAGTGTCAGTGTCCGTATCAGTATCAGTGTCAGTGTCCGTATCAGTATCAGTGTCAGTATCCGTATCAGTGTCAGTATCCGTATCAGTATCAGTGTCCGTGTCAGTATCCGTATCCGTGTCAGTATCCGTATCAGTGTCCGTGTCAGTATCCGTATCCGTGTCAGTATCGGTATCAGTGTCAGTATCTGTGTCTGTATCGCTATCTGTATCGCTGTCAGTATCAGCATCAGCGCCTGCGTCTAGATTTGTATCTGTGTCACTATCGATAACAGTATCCGTATCAGTGTCAGTGTCTGTATCAGAGTCTGAATCAGCATCTGAATCTGAATCTGAATCAGCGTCTGAATCAGCATCGGCGTCCGTATCAGAATCCGTATCAGTGTCAGCATCAGCATCCGCATCCGTATCAGAATCCGCATCCGTATCAGAATCCGCATCTGCATCTCCAAATCCGGAATCACTGTCAGTATCATCTGTGTCATTGGAATCACTGTTTACATCAGCACAGTTAGTTAAAAAGATAGAAAACAGAAAAAAGACAGAAAAAAACTTAAAAATACTCATAGATACAATCTCCTTTTTAAAAAGCAATTTAGAACAACCTAAAAAACAAGACAGAAATTTGACCGTCTTGAAATCTAATGAAACGTTTTTTTATGTGATTCTACAAAACAAACAGAATCATCCTCATCTATATCTAAAAAATCAGAGAGTTCAGAGGGAAATAAAACCGAAGGATGGGGAACAAATTCAGTTAAAGAATCATCATCGAAACATCCTCGACGAATCGAAATTGCTCCGAATAATTGAAGACAATGCTCAGCATTTTCGGGCAGCATCCCTTCCGGCAAATCCCAAAATAATAAACCATTTTCTATTCGAATTGGAAAAGATTGAATCCATCCGCAATCGTTTTTGAAACCGTATCTTGCATAAATAGCTAAAATTTGACATGAATCAGCTCTTCCATCTTGTATGTTAAATAAAGCATTTACCTCTTTTTCCGCGTTGTTAAGAAGTAAACAAATGGCGTTTTTTGCATATTCAGCGGTGGAAGAATTACTAAATTGAGCTGATAATGTAAGCAGTTTCTTATTAAACCTCATAAATAAAAACCTCACAACTAACATATTCTAAATAACATAAACCAACATAAATCATCTAGGCTTGTTTTTGCAAAAAAAGATATGAGTACAATTATACGACATTAATACTGCTAAAAAATGACTTTTATTCTTATAAAATCAATTGACTTGTATAAAAAGTGGGAGATTGGCCTAATTATAACAATGCTTCAGGTAAAAAATTATATTCAGGTAAAAATGCTAGCAAAACTGTCTTAATTCAAAAATTGTTTTTTCAATAGAACGCAGATCAGAAACAGAATATACATTTAAAGAAGAAGAACTATTTAAACGCAAAAGCCCCCTGAGTACTCTTCCCGGTCCTATTTCAACAAAATCCTTTATTCCTGCTGATAACATGTTCTGTATAACAAGATCCCATCTCACCGTATTTATTAACTGCAAGGGAATACGTTTTTTTATCTCTTCAACACTGCTAAAAGGTTTTCCGTCATAATTTGAAAAAGCGGAAAATTTAGGATGCAATAATTCAAATTTTAATAATTGTGAGGAAAGGTCAGAAACCACGGGTTCCATCAATGGAGAGTGCCATGCTCCTGATACCCTCAGAAGCTTAGCTCGCGCATTCTGCGGTTTTCCAATTGTGCAAAAAGACTTCACACTCTCAATGTCTCCCGAAACGACAATTTGAAAGGGTGCATTTACAGCAGCGACCACCAGACATTTATTTCTTGATTGAAAAGCATGTACAGATTTTTGCACTTCTTCAAGAGAGGCATCGCTTATTGCTGCCATAGCTCCCAAGCGCAACAAAGCGGCACTATTCATTAATTTACCGCGAATCGCGGCAATTCTAGCAATATCTTTAACATCAGCTGATCCGCATGCCGCTAAAGCTGACAACTCTCCTACAGAATGGCCGGCGGTTGCAGTTGGAACTAAACCGGATTTCATAAAACGTTCCAATAGTCCCAAACACACACAGGTTAATGTAGGTTGAAGATATGAAGTTTCTGACAACAAACGGTCAGGGCCTTTAAGACAAATTTTTTTTAAATCAAAACCGGACTCTTCTGATGCAATATCAAACAACAAATTGGTTGTTATATCATCGGCCAACAGTTCTCGCCCCATCCCTACTTCCTGGGATCCTTGACCTGGAAATATAATTGCAAAACTTCTGTTCATGACACTGTTGATGTCAAGCCGCCGTCAACCACTATGGATTGGCCGACAATATAGGATGCTGCATCAGAAACCAAAAAAGAGACAACCTTGGCAACTTCTTCAGCTGTTCCGAATCGATTCAAAAGAATTCGTTCTTTAGAAGTTTGCTTTATAGATCGAGGCATTTTTGCCGTCATTTCAGTATCAATAAAACCTGGCAAAACAACATTAACCCTTATTCCCTTTGGTGCCAGTTCTGCCGCCGCCGCTCTACAAAAAGCCTCAAGTCCGCCTTTGGATGCACAATAATTGGTCTGTCCTGCTACACCGTAGTGTGCGGCAACAGAAGAAATACCCACAATAACACCGGATTTACAAACCATCATTGATCTTGATACCGCTTTGGCAAAACGAAAGGCACCGATCAGATTGGTATTGATTACTTTGTTAAAATCCTCATCTGCCATTGTCATTAAATATCCGTCACGAGTTATACCTGCATTGAGAACCAGTATGTCAATACACTCATATTTTTCGATTATAGATTCCACTAAAGAATTAACTGCACCTGTATCTTCAGAATCACAAGCAACGCCTAAGACGTCAAGTTCCTGTTCTTTTAATTCTTCTGTAAATGCAATAGCCGATTCTTGACTGCGGTTATACGTAAACGTAACTTTTGCGCCTCTTAAGGCCAGCTCTTTTACTACTGCCTTCCCTATACCTCTCGAGCCCCCGGTAACCAATGCTATTTTTCCGTCTAGGTTTTTTTCCACAGTTTAATATCCTTACAACACAATATTGTTTGACCGTAATTCAGTTTTTCATTCTGACAAAACTAAAGATCTCGGCATTTTTTGTACAGGATCATAGTTGTTAATGAAATGAAGATTTTGATAATTGATGACAAAATGAGCCGTTACCGGAGCAAGCAAATCTCCAGAAAACCAGTAGAGTCCTCCAAGTACAAAGCCCATAATCGCTGCCTGAAGTGACCATACAATTAAACGTTTGTCAGTAGCCAAATGAAGAGCACCAAAAATCAGACTGGATGCAATAATGCCCAACTCGATTTGCATGACCCCTCTAAAAAAAATTTCTTCTGCAGCAGAGGACACAGCCGCAAAAGTAAAAATTTCTATACTGCGAAGGGGACCAAAAATACTGCGAAACTCTTTGTGCAACTCTTGAGCCCAAGTAAATTTATAAACAGAATAACGAGAAAATCTTACAACAAGCAAACCTATGCATAGTCCGCATATAAAACCGATCAATTGTCTTATTCCTATTGGCAGACAACACTGTAAAAAACCGTTCGGATGATTAAAAATATCAGAATTACCTCGCACGATACCGAATCCCACAGCAATAACTGTCAGAGTTCCATAAATAACCACCGTAGTTTTTAGACGAATAGTTGACACTTTGTTAAAATATTGCTGTGAGGCTTCTTTTCTTGTCAGTTTTCTTCCACAAAGTAATCTCCGTTCCAAAATCCATTGTTGCCTCCATACCAAAATATGGATCAAAAATTCTCGAACGATAAGATAATATTTTACCTAAACGCAATTCATTTATTCCTCTACTTGCATCTGTTATATTTTTTGCATCTGTTATATTTTCTTTTCATTAAAAAATGCATCAAATGCATTAATTAGTCTGTACATTTAAATCTCGTTTTACTGAATAGTATTAACAGTTTAAATATATCTACTACCTATGTGATAATACAGCAGATAATATCAACCGTTAAATCACAAAGGCAAGCTAACATAGTCTATACGTTATTCAACACAAGTTAATAATGCATTATAAAAGAAGGGTTGGAAAATTGAAAACATTATTCTTGCCTTCTTGATTGAAGAGTCATCTTATGCTAAAGAGAGCTTCCCAATCAGGGATATTATGACCCTGACAACGACGACCCAAGAATC
Source organism: uncultured Myxococcales bacterium (assembly GCA_964458775.1). Classification (GTDB taxonomy): domain Bacteria; phylum Myxococcota_A; class Polyangia; order JAAYKL01; family JAAYKL01; genus CAYWLQ01. The sequence continues at coordinate 4,209 of CAYWLQ010000011.1, forward strand.
CGCCAGGCCTTGACGGGAGCAACGGTATTGGAATTCGTCGGGTGTCAGGGTCGCTTTTTTTACAAATCAAAGTGACATTTCACAAAATGACCGTCGGTAACTTCTCTTGTAGAAGGCTCAACCAAACGACATTTGACTTCAGCATGAACACATCTCGGATGAAAATGACATCCGGTAGGCGGGTCTAAAGGAGATGGCGGATCTCCTGGAAGAATAACGGGACTTTTCTGTTTTGAAAAGTCCGGATCAGGATTTGCTGCTATCAAAGCTCTCGTATAGGGATGCTTGGGAGAGAAAAAAATTTTTTTTGTCGGCGCTATTTCAATAACCCTACCTAGATACATTACTGCCACTCTATTGGATAATCTTTTTACAACATCAAGATCATGTGAGATCAATAAGAAGGAAACAGAAAGCTCTTTTCTCAAGCTTGCCAGAAGATCTACAATCTGAGCGCGACTTGTAGAATCCAATGATGACACCGGTTCGTCTGCAATAATAAATCTAGGTTCGACTGCTAATGCTCTGGCTATGGCAACGTTTTGGCGCTTCCCCCCAGGCAGCTCTTTGGGAAATTTATCCAATACCGAGCTGTTAAGACCTACCATTGCAAGCAGTGCTGCAAGACGGCCGTTTAACTCTTGTCGGCTTAATCGGCTCCTATGAACCCTTACTGCTTCAGTGAGTGTTTCTCTTAAAGTAAACCTTGGATTAAGACTGGACGAATGATCTTGAAAGATAATCTGCATTTGACGACGTTGTCTTCTCATGCGTCCCCCCCTTAAATGAGTGATGTCTTCTCCATTAAAAAATATTTTCCCCACAGATGGATTTTCAAGTCTAACTAACAATCGTCCTAATGTGGTTTTCCCGCATCCAGATTCTCCAACAAGCCCCATAATCTCTCCGCAAAAAATTGACAATGACACCCTATCCACGGCTCGAACAAATTTACGATTTCCTACGCCGGCAAAGGAGGACTGCTGATAAAACACCTTACCGACTTGCACTGCTTCGATTAAGACTTCCTCAGTCGATGTTGTCTCATTCACGATTATTCTCCATGACAAAACAACGAACTCTATGATTGTCCTCAATCTCAATTAGGCTCGGTGTTTCTTGTTTGCATCTACTTAGCTTCAATGGACATTGTTTTGCAAAAGGACAGTTTTGTATGGAATAGCTATCATCTGTTAAATCAGTAAGGGAAATTCGTCCGTATTGAGAAGAATTGCCTGTCAGTGCTCTAGATGCAATTAGATTTTTGGTATATGGGTGTAACGGTTCAAGCAATACTTGCTTGGCTGACCCATCTTCAACCACATAACCGTCAAAAAGAACTGCAACGCGGTCAGCCATGGATGCAACAACTCCTAAATCATGAGTGATGAGCAGTACACTCATTCCTAGATCTCGGATAAGCCTTGACAACAGATCGACTATTTGGGTTTGAACAGTGGTATCAAGCGCTGAAGTCGGTTCATCTGCTACTAAAAGGTCCGGTCGACATGACAAAGCTCCGGCCAGAATCACTCGTTGTCTAATACCTCCCGAAAGCTGATGTGAATAGGCGTAGTAACGACGTGTCGGATCAGGAATACCGACTATTTCCATTAACGCCAGAACTTGTTCTTTGCAAGTTAGGCTATCCAGACCGTGATGCAGTTGAATGGTTTCACCTATTTGTTCTCCTACAGGAACAAGCGGATTAAGAGCGGCACCGGGCTCTTGGAATATCATTGATATTCTTCTTCCTCTTATATTGCGTAATTCCTTTTCCGACATGTCAGTTAAAGACATGTCCAAAAAGGAAATAGTACCCGAAATGATTTTTGCAGCTCTAGGCAACAAACGCATTATTGATAGGGCAAGAAGTGTTTTCCCTGATCCGGATTCTCCAACCACTGCCAGAGTTTGCCCTCTTTTGATGGAAAGCGATACGTCATTGAGTACGTGTTGGACTCCTGTTTCGTTTTCAATAACGACCCCTAAGTTTGATATTGATAACATGGCGCGAGAAATTGACATCTCTCTTTATATTATCAAAGAAGAACTCAAAACACAGAGGCATTTTTGTATAATGTCTTTTTTAGATTGACGAAATTAAGTTATTACAAAAATATGTATACATTAATTGTAGAATTATACGTTTTATAGCAAGGAGACGGTAAGTTATGATTGGAACAGGCGATCAAATTTCGGATGTACTTCTAAAAACAGACGAGGGGACACCGCTATCTCTATCTGATTTTAAAGGAAGATCAGTTGCCTTGTTCTTTGTCGGCAAAACTATTACTCAATCTACTGAGATGCTGTTTGAAGAACTCGCTAAAAGACTTGAACAATTTCTCAACCTGGACATCAGTCCTTTAATAATATCAGGAGAATCGGCAGCGCAGCTTGCAGCTTATCGAAACAAGAAAGATGTTCCGTTTGTCTTGCTTTCTGACGAGAGATTCAAATTTCATACTGAATTGGGATACGGAAAACCCGGTGCTCCGACATTTTTGCTGATCGACAATAATAGTGTAGTTATTGATATGGTTCCGTTTCTTCCTCCGGTAGAGCAAGTATCAGTTGCAGAAGAAAGAGCATTGAAATTATCGTCAAAAAAAGAAGTGATGTGTTAGTTGAAACGCAGATCAAATTAATCGATTGTGTTGCACAAGGTAGACAATATCACTTAAGAGCAGTATAAAATAGATGAGATAAGGAACGAATGAGAATCGGTATTTTTAGCGACGTTCACGGAAATCTTGAAGCATTGACAGCTGTGCTGGCTGCATATGAATGTGACAAAATAGATGTATATATGTGCGCCGGTGATGTTGTGGGATACGGGGCATCTCCCGATGAATGCGTCAATATCGTAAAATCAATAACAAATCATATTGTTTTAGGAAATCATGATGCAGCCGTAGCAGGCTTTATGGACTATTCATTCTACTATGAAGCTGCTCGTAAGGTACTGGATTTACATGCATCAATGTTGTCAGAAAAGAACATGTCTCTTCTTCGTTCTCTTCCATATCATTTAAGTTTTTCCGATATCGGTATGAGACTTTGTCACGGTTCACCTCTTAACGAAACTGAATTTGACTATATTTTCACCGTTGATCAGGCTTTTGCTTTGCTTCCAAATTATGATTTACTTGATCATATCACTGTCATTGGACATTCACATCTATGTCGTGTTTTTGCAATGAAACCGGACGGAGTGCAAGAAATAGGAAGTCGTAAATTTACTATTCAACCTGACCAAAAGTATATAATATCGGTTGGTTCAGTCGGCCAACCTCGAGACTATGACAATAGAGCAAGCTATACTATTTTCGATACCGATACTATGCAATATACATTTAAACGTATTGAGTATGATATTGAGGCTGCGGCAGCAAAAATTTATGCTGCCGGTATGGAACGAAATTTTGCAAATCGATTGTTTATGGGTGTGTAGAAGCTGATTTTGTCTCTGATTTTTGATAAGTAGTTAATAGATTTTTTGGGAAAATCTATATAATAGCAAATAGTAGCAACCGAAATGCCTATAATGTTTACAAAAAATCACGTTAACATCGTTTGAGTATTCTTTTGGCAAAAAAAATGACTTCCAGGTACATCAAACTCTTGATCTTCTTTTCGAGTGATGTTTTATTTCATGCCCGTCAACGGCCAGGGTCGGCTGTTGATTTGTGGATGTAACCCGCTCCACTGTGCTTCTGTCAGAAGAACAGTATTTACCCCTGGGAGGAACCTTGAATTGAAAGCGACCGGGCGACATTTACTTGTCGAATACAAAAATTGTAATCCATTGGTTTTAAATGATCGGCTTCTAATCGAGGAGCTGATGAGAAGTGCTGCTAAAGCTGCGGATACCACTATTGTGACATCTGTGTTTCACCCGTTTTTTCCACAAGGAATCAGCGGAGTAGTGGTAATAGAAGAATCTCATCTATCTATCCACACCTGGCCTGAGTACGGATATGCAGCAGTAGATTTTTTTACCTGCGGAGACGGTTTGCCGGAAAAAGCACATGAAGTCCTTAAACAAGGACTCGAAGCCAAAACCAGCGAAATCATGTTTGTTAACCGCGGGGCGATTTCTGAAGAACCTGCCATGGAAATGGTTTCCCATTTAACGGAATCAGAACAGGGTCAAACAATTCACTTTTCCAGTTTGAGGGGAGTTGAAGATGTTACTGTTGAAGATAAGCCGTTTCGGAAAATTGCGCGAGCAGGTAAATAGACAAAAAGCCGGTCGCAGTAAATAAATTGAAGTGAGATATCATTTAATTTATAGTCGTTGATTCGAGCTCGATTTAAGATTCGTTTAAAAGGGAGTCTTCCATGGCATTTTGGGTCGATGAGGTATTTGAGGGAGTTTGTCGCGTAAGCGTAGAAGCTCAAGAACAGCTTTTTTCAAAGCAAAGCACCTTTCAATTGGTAGAAGTATTTCAAACCAAAGGCTTTGGTAGAGTTCTAACAATTGACGGAATGTTTATGACCAGTGAGAGGGACGAACATTTCTACCATGAAATGTTAGTGCATCCTGCGCTTTCATGTGCGCCGTCAATTGAACGAGTATTGATTATCGGAGGCGGGGATGGCGGAACCGTTAGGGAAGTTCTATCTCATAAAGATGTAGATCGTTTAGTTATGGTAGAGATTGATCCTGTGGTTGTAGAGGCTTCAAAAAAGTATCTTCCCTCCATAGGTAGATCTTCGTGGGATGACCCTCGTCTTGATCTAAGAATTGAGGACGGTATTGCGTATGTAAAAAACATTCCGGAAAAATCTTTTGACGTAGTGCTCTTGGATCATAGTGATCCGGTAGGACCGGCTGAAGGTTTGTTTGATATTGCTTTTTATAAGGAATGTGCACGAATTCTATCTAATAACGGTATACTGGCGATGCAGAGTGAGTCTCCATTGTTGCAAAGAAGTACTTTTCTTGAAATAAACAATACTTTGTCATCTGTTTTTGAAAGTGTTCATCCTTATTTTAGCTTTGTTCCCTTATACGGATTGGGCGGATGGAGTTTTACTTTTGCTTCTAATAAAATCAGCCCATTTGACCTTCTTGAATCAAGAGTTTCTTATCAAGAACAGCGATGCAAACACTATAATCGTGATATTCATCGAGCGGCATTTGCTGTTCCAAATGATTTAAGGCACTTAAAGTAAACCCTCATAACTTTTCAGATAGTTTCGGTGAACTTAAAAATTTAACTATGGGTTTATTCCCGTTATGAAAAAGGTAGCATTTCAGTGAATTACGGGAGAGCAGATCATCTGATCATGCCGGCATTTTTGTATTTTTCTAATATTTCTTAAGAAGTTACAAACGCTCAAGATCTCATTTTTGCGGTTTGAGGAAACATATATTCTACAATATGTATCAAATCGTGATATGTAAAAGGTTTAACTAATGTTGCAGCTGCACCAAGATTCTCTATCTTTTCAACATCTTCGAAAGATGAAGTAATCGCTAAAATCTGGGTTGTTTTTAAGTGAGAATTATTGGAAAGAGTTCTGCAAAGTTCGGGTCCATTGTAATATGATGAAGATGTATCTATTATTACCATATTCGGCTTTTTTACGCCGGTTTCTAGGAGAGCAGAATTCGCATCAATAAATTCCTCATATCTTATAACTATATGTGAAGATTCAATCATACGCTGCAGCATTTCAATAACGATGCTTTCGCAATTTATAACAAAAACAGAAAGTTGATAAATAGTACAAGAAATTTCACCTCCTTGCTCAGCCACAAACTTAGCTAACGATTTTGCTGAAACCTGCCAGGTTTGTGTAAAAGGATTCTGAATACCGTCAATTTTTCCAGTAGTTAAGTATCTCCTCATTGTTCTTGAAGGAATTCCGAGAAGTTTTGCCGCCTGTCCGCTAGAATAGAATTCCTTCTCTAACCTTGAGATTCTAACCTTTCTTTTATTATCTACCTGAAGTTTATCTTGATCTTCCATTCGTTCACCGTCTTGAATAAACGGCAATTTTCGTAAGGACTTAAGTATGGTTAGATGTTACAGTAACCGACAGTGGAGTTTTTTCGCTCGTCAATATATGTTTTTTATCGTCAAGGGGGTGGATAGAAAAGCAGATAACAGGTATAATAAACTTTTGAAGGGAGTACAAAGTGCCATATATTCCAGGAAGTCCAATTGATGCATATTGTCCGAGCTGCAAGTCTGACACCAAGCACGTCGTACTCGAAGTGGACGGTCTACAAGTTCGTGAGGTTAGATGTGAGAAATGCCGAACAGTAGGTGAGTTTCGCGCACCTCGTGCGGGCTTGAAAGCAGGCTTAAAAGCAGCAATAAGAAGAAAATCGGTTCCGCCTTCGCCGGTAAGATCAACAAGAAAACGCGCTGAAAAACCGGCCGATCTATATCGGAGAGTAATATTCGGCAGAGATGTTTCGGCAGCTATTCCATACAGTATAAAAGCGAAACTGGCGGTTAATGATCTTGTTTGTCACTCGACCTTTGGAGTAGGTATTGTTGCCGCAATCACGGACCCTAATAAAGCTCGTGTATTATTTGAAGACGGCGAACGTATGTTGGTTTGCAACAAAACTTAATTACACTATTTATTTCGGCATTATTCTTATCGTTGCCGAAAGTTTCACCTTCGGATGAAACAAATACAGAAAACCGGTCAGCCTTTTGTTCAGTAGAGCTTCAGGTTGGCGAAATGGGATTTCTGTCATCCTGGTTGATGTTAGGGCCTATTGCTGAATCAGAAACAGTCGGACTGTTATCAAACATAGAAAATGGTTGTGTTCCTAGAGAAGGACAATATTGCAAGGGAGCACAATGGACCTCTTTTCATTTTAGCGACGAAAATATTAAGTTTGAGGCAAAAAAGGGCTATGCAGTTGTTCTCTTTGTTAGCATCTTATCTGACAAACCCCAAACTGTTTATATTTCTACCGGCAGCAGCGGACCGATTACGGTTCAAATCAATCGGCAAACGGCTCTAATAAAAACAGTCGCAAGGAACTTTCTTCAGGATTCTGATTTAAGTGTTCTTGAGTTGCTTAAAGGAAAAAATGATTTATTTATTGTCTTACGAAATACTAATTCTAACCAAATAAATGCATCTGTGCGTTTGATGAATGACTCTTTTGCACCGGCTGAACAGGTATCTGTTTGTCTTCCTGAGGACAAAACTAGTATAGCGGCACTACTTCAACAAAAAGGGCGACTGCAATTGAAAAGGTCGGCGGACCTCATTTCCGGGCAAATAAATATCAATGCTGCTGTGGTTTTTTCCGGAGGACATCCCAAACTCAAACCGTCTGACTGGACGATTATCTCAAATTCGAATGATGTTTTAACAAAGACTCAACAAAATATTGCTTTAAATAGAAAGATTTCCTCAAGAACGGATTTTGGAAATTTTGTATATGACAATATTTCTATACCAAAAGATTTTGTTGCAGCCGGATATGGTGCTGTATTTAAGAAAGACATTAACGTTGATATTAGCAATGTAAAAGAATTGTCGAAAGCAGTAGCTGATTTGTCAGCGGCACTCACTTTGTTTTCTGTGGAAAAATCAACTCTTGAAAGTCTTTCCTATCGTATTGATCATCTTAGAAAACTTATTGAGAGGGGTGATAGAGATTATAATTATCTTGTTCGTGAGATTAGGCTTACCGCACATATGGCTAAAAGTGTCAGAGAAGGTATTGACCCATATTTAAACAAAAAAAATGAACTTCAAAGAAGGGGATATGTATCTTCGTTGGATGATTCCTTACAACCCTATGCTCTGTATGTTCCTTTTGGGGTTGCTGACGGTAATAGAAAATTTGCTATGGTTGTTGCATTGCACGGGCTAAACAGCACACCGATGAAAATTCTTCAGACAGTAATGGGAATCCCTATGGAAGAAGGAGAGACAAAACTTAGTATAGATCGACATCCCAAACCAATACAGCCGGCTCCAATGTTTGTGCTGGCTCCAGGCGGTTTTGGAAACTCAAATTATCGCACGTTTGGTGAAGTTGATGTATTAGAAGTCATCGAGCGAGTAACCAGATATTATCCCATTGATCCTAATAGAATATATATTACCGGTCCTTCCATGGGCGGAATCGGTGCAGCTTCAATTCCTCTTCGCCATCCTGATATATTTGCAGCATCTGCACCTTTGTGTGGGTACCATTCTTTGTTTTTGTACCGGGGAATTATGGGTAAGACATTAAAAAACTATGAACGTTTTTTAGTCGAATCCAACTCCAATGTTTATTGGGCGGTCAATGGAAAGAATATTCCAATGTATGTTGTTCATGGTTTAAAAGATTCTCCCGGTCAGTCGCGTGTATTGGTCAACAGGTATCGCAATGCAAAGTACCCCATAACCTTCGAGACTTTGAACTTGGGGCACAATGTTTGGGATGAAACGTATAAAAACCACAATATCTTTAAACAATTCTCTTCATATATTAGGCAGCCGAAGCAAAGACAAATAGTATTTGAAACGGCATCCTTGCGTCACAATATATCGGGATATCTAGAAATATTAGAAGTAGAGAAACATGATCAATGGGCTTCGGTAAAAGGAAATTGGCAAACAAATGGAAAACTTGTAATAAAAACCCAAAATATCAGCAACCTTAATGTTCGGAATGAAATCTCGTTTGGAAATACAAAGGGGTTGATTATTGAAATAGACAATTCAACTGTACCGGTATCCACAGAAGATAATATGTGGAATTTGGTAAAAAAAGATAATAGATGGGCTTTATCCCTTCCGGTTTTAGAAGAAGCCAGTTTGCTGAAGAAACGTCCAAGGCTGTCCGGCCCGATAAGTGATGCATTATATGAGCCGTTGCTTTTTGTATACGGCACGAAAAATCAGGCAGAAGAAAACCTATCTCTGCGTCTCATCAACCAAATGAAACAAAGAAAAGTAGGCGTTACCATTGATTGGCCGGTAAAAGCTGACATAGATGTAACTGATGCAGATATAAAAAATAAATCCATTGTAATTATAGGTACTCCATCGGGCAATCATTTGCTGGATAGAATAGAAAAAGAGCTACCTTTTCGTGTTGAAAAGAATGCAATAATAGACGGCAAAAAACAGTATATTGGACGTTCGCCGACTGCGGCCTTTATTTATCCCAATCCGCTAAATAGAGAAAGATATGTAACAGTATACACATCTGCATCTTTAGAAGGTTTATACTATGTAAACCATTTACCCGAAATGCTTGCAGACTACATCATATTTGACGGACCGACTTGGGATTATAAAGGAGGACGAATTCTGGATTCTCGCCCCATTCTTGCAGCCGGTTTCTTTAATAGCAGCTGGTCCTTGTAGTTGACCATAAGTAAGTCTAGATTGAAAATGTGTTTTCACTAACACATATCGAAAACAAGAACAGAAAGTTGTGCTCTGAACTTCGACTCTTTGTCATCACATCACTCGTGTAAATTACTGAAAATGCGGAGATTCCTTGTTCAATCAATCTGCAACGTCACATTTTTGCAGCAATATTATATAAGGCTGTGTGGTGAATTCTTGATTGTTTTTGGAAAACTAATACTATGAACCGAACAAACTCAAGATTTGAGAACAATGTGTGGGATTCAAGGTAAACAAAAAGGGCTTCTTGGAGTCTAATGCCGACATAGCACACCGATAATTGCTTTGCTTAGGAAGGAGAACGTAGTGAGATGAAATATATATCATATTTACCCTTCTCATTGGTGCTGATGGTTATCGTTTTGTTTGCACAGGGATGCCCCTCTCGTAACGACAAACTTGCAGAAGATGTTGGTGAAAACGACGATTCTCCTTTCAATACCGACAATGATGAGTCTATAGGAGAAAAGACGAAGGATACCGAAAACGCAAACAGAGAGACAGACAATGACACTGCTGAAAAATTAACGGACAGTGACACTGCGAAAGAAACGGATAGCGACGTGCAACTGAATCCGCTTACTTGTAGCGCACCACTCACTCCTCTTATGAGCGGGTCTTCTTACTATCATGCGGAGCATCGGATTGACTACGATGCCGATACAGAGTCTTGGGCCGAAGTCGACTTACCGACTACGCCGATCGCTATAAGCGCCGACGGAAGCCGCGTTGCAGTAGTGATCAGCGAAACAGTAAAGACACCAGGCACGTCCGATCACGGTTACCGAACCTTGCGGGTTTATACTCCAGGACGTGATACTCCTTTATGGAGTTACAATATAGACAAAGAATTTAGTGACAAATGGGATGCTCCTCCTCCAATGACCAACCTCGACATAACAGCTGACGGCCGAGGTATCGTAGTCGAAA
>CAYWLQ010000011.1:14547-56295 GCA_964458775.1 uncultured Myxococcales bacterium
CTCCTCTTCTTTGCTTGTGACAATCCGATTCCAGCCTGGACATTTAACGGACCGGACGAGCCATTCATCACCAATGATTCAAACAACGCTCGCTACGCCGCTCCTCCCAAGTTTACTGCCGACGGCAAAGGAGTGTTCATCTGGTATCGTTCCACGGATGGTCGGAATCTGTTCTATCTGCTCGACACAAACACCGGTCACGTGCGCTATCGATTTTATTTCGACTTTGCACCCAAAGCCGGCCTTATAGACGGAACCTATTTAGAGCTGTACGCGGCTGTCTCCGGTGATGGGTCGCATGTTGCAGTGATGACAGGGTTCGACAACCCGGAGGATCCGGAGGGTAGCGGCTGGAATGAGTGGCTGATGCAACAGTTTCAAGATTCGGGTGTTGATGCCTATGCATATTCACACTCACGCATCATGCTATATGAACGCGGTGAGCTGATGTGGACCGATTGGCTGCGTAACGATTGTGATGCGGACTGCTACAACTTTTTTGAGCTTCCGTTTCGGCCGATTTTGTCGGTGCATATCTCAGAGGATGGTTCTCGAATCACTGGGGCTGGTCCGGCCGGCCGGATCGTTCAATATTCGAGCGAGGATGGTTCGATATTATGGCAGACTATCGTGCATGTGCCCAATGACATAGCCTCGGGTGAAACCTACATGACCGCAGGCCTTGACAAAGTACAGGTCTCAAGCGATGGAAGGTTCATTGTTGCCTTGGTGGTTAGCGGCATCATCGGCTATGACTTTCAGCGCTTTGACACCAATGGCGAAGACACTCCGGTCTGGAGCTTGCGTGACCAACGCTCAAGTTATGTCGACTACTCACCTAATATTGACCCATCCCCAAACAGCATAAAATTTAAAACTGCACCCGGTTTTGAAGGATTTAGACAGGAAAAGATCACAGGCGTGCGTATGACGCAAGACGGCAACATGATAGCGATATCAGACAGCAATTGGGGAGGAAGTCCCGGCCACATTTTCATGCTATACAGCGGTTCACCGCTTCCCTTTCAGGTGTTGACTACAGGAGCTCTTGATGGAATGACTTACCTCAATTCTCGCTTTGCCATGTCGTCCGATGGCGCATGGATAGCCGCGCTGTCCGTTAATGCCGATGATGACAACATCCTTAGACCCAAGATGGCTGTGCATATTTTCGAGGTTCCGCCGGGTTTGATTTTGGATATCAAGACGGATGTAACAGTTGCCTTCCGAGGAGATCTCACCGGAACTCTTATTGAAGCTGTTGCTGATGTCGACAAGGCCGATATGTCGTACCACTTCGTCAAACCGGGACGGGCGGCGGCGTCCATGGTTTTAAAACTTCATCTTGTCAATTCAATAGACGAAATGCTGCCTGGCGATGCTGCAATCTGCGTTCCATGGGACACGACGGAAAAGGAAGTTCCATACTTGATCAGGAAGAATGGATTCTACGCGCAACATGTTTCCATGGAATGGGAGACTCCTCAGTGTCTATGGAATTACCTTAACACTATGTCCGAGATGGTAATGCGCGGCGAACTGATAGGTCCTGATGAAATAATGTACGACCAGGACTACGATATTTATTTTCACGCTGAGATTATTATGAGTGAAAGTTGAGTTCTAAAAAGAAACGGAAGCGAAAAACCACCTAACTAGGAAGCATTCTGAATATGTGTTAACACTCAAATTGACATCATAAGGTTTGGCCGTATTTTCCTGGATGTAAACACAATTCCCAGAAGGATAAAGCTGAGCCTTGCACCCGAAATGGTCGCTTGCGTCGGTAAATCTTTGGATGAGTTGGTAAGTGCTGTAATGGAAAGTGCTAGACTGCCTTCCGACTTTCTTGTTAACGCCCGAATTGATGTTGTTAGGTTTTGCCGAATTGCGATCGTATGATTTTTATGAGAATTTCACGTTGACGTTGTGGTTTGTTTCCATTTTCATCGTATGGATTTTTGTTTCTTTTGAAAAAGAGATGCCTGTTTGTAGAAATTCGCCCAAAAAGGTGCCACGGTAAATGAGCCACGGTAAGAGCCACGGTAAATGAGCCACGGCAAATGAGTCACGGTAAATGACAGTTTGCTCAATGAAAGTTTTCTTTTGCCGGTACAGACTTTCAATGTTTTTGGCACCTGACAAGTACGCACCTAACAAGTACCTGACAAGAGCGGCACCTGACAAGCAGGGATCAGTTAATCCGCTACTTGACATCACGATTGGGAAACGCCTAATAACAAGGAAGGTAGTAGATGAGAATTGTCAGACTGAATGTGATGATCCCTGATTGTCCCCGTTGCGGTTATCCCATCATGCTGGATGGGTTCACTAGCGAGATTACCTGTGAATCATGCCACAATATGATTGTCATTCATCGCGATCAATGGCGTTACCTGTTCTACTCCGTATATGAGGAAACCGGCAAGGCTTGTAACTCATCCAACAGTCATCTGCGCATTCAAATCCCAGGTACATTCGAGATGTGTGCGGATGCATCGGGAGTATTGACGGTGTCTTGTCAACAATGCAGCACCCCTATCGACGTGCAGCACCTGGAATCCGGCGCCACAGCGCTGTTGTGTCATCAATGCGGTCGAGAACATCCACTGATTTCATTGCCGAAACCCACTCAGGCACACTCGGCGATATTCGCATTGGATTCCCGCGTCAGGGAAAAAGAAAGCGGACATGAACAGATTGCACGCATTACGATGTACTGTCCCAACTGCAATGCGCCCCTAAAGATCAGCCGCCAGAATGATCGCATTACTGCATGTGAATTTTGCAACGTCGAATTTTTGATACCGGACTCGATGTGGAAACGATTTCATCCGATGAAGACTGCCACCCCGTGGTTTCTGCTGTTCGATCAGCCTCCGCCGCTCTCTCCGGAAGAACTTGCCGAGATGAACCGGAAAGCGGACAACCTTTTGAAGGAGCAGGCAAAAAAAGAGCGTATTGAAAAAGAGCGAAATAGTCTTAAAAATAAAATCGACTACCTGAACGAAAAAATCGGGTCCGAACAGTTATCGTTTAATTCTGATACCGGCTTAGGATATGCCATTATGGCGTTTCTGGGAGTATTTCTGGGCGGATTTCCCATCCTGTTTATTCCTTCGCTTGCCCGAATCGTGGGCGGCTGGTTCTGTAACGGCGTGTTTGATGTTTCCATAAGTCGCGGTGGTGATTCCGGCAACTACCACTACTACTGCACCATTGACGATATCTCGAACACTTTCAACGTGTTTATCGTCTTTGCGATTCTCATTGGCATTGGGATATTCTGCTGCGTTTGGACCGTCTATCTTCCTGTCCGCTACTTCAGACACCGGGCAACTATTCGGGATCTTGAAGAGCAGCGCAATAAGCTAGAGGAAATTATTGTTCATTGTAACGAAAAACTGACAAAGATAACTTCTTAATTGTTTGCAAAAAAATAGCTTGGAAAATAACCTAGGAATTCGGTACGACAATTGAACGTTCATCCTTCATTATTTTTGGGGCTCAATAAAACGGCACCCAACAAGACGCAACCTGACAAGCAGGCGCCTGACAAGCAGTAAGTTTTCTTGATATAACTCAAACCGCTTGCCGCATAACCCTTACCGCAACTGCTCAGGACCCCAACGGTTACGATGGCAGTAAACCGGACACTGTCGTCCGTTTAGATGCGACGATTGCCCTCGATCTGCCAAAAGAGGGAAGGTGAGATATGAATTACAGAGCGTACAGAAGATCAATCAATGAGCCTACAGTACCGCCAAGAACGATAGCAGCAATCATCGCAGTGCATCTGTGTTTTGTATATAATTACAGCGATTTATTGCCGTAGACCTGTGTTGAAAAACTGTTAAGCACAGCACTTTCTCTTTATAAATACAATTCATGATTAAAAAAAAATCTGTTTTATGTCAGATTGTGCTTCGTAATTGATGCCTTATTGTAGTTCGGTATCGCAATAAATGTTGAATATGCTTTGTAAATGTTGTTATTGCGTGGATGTTTCGTGGATGTTTTGATGATGAGGTGGATAAATGAAACAAGAATTAAAAGATTCCTTCGGCGCTTTGACTGAGCTTTTAGTAGGAGAGCGCAAGGTTCATTATTTTAGGCTTCAGACTTTAGAGGAAAAGGGAATTGCAAAAGTGTCGAAGCTGCCTTTTTCTATAAAAATATTATTGGAAGCGGTGATGAGGGCAGAAAACGGATATGATGTCACCGAGCATGATGTTCGCGCATTGGCACAGTATGACGCTTCTAATCCTCCTGATATAGAAGTTCCGTTTAAGCCGGCAAGAGTTTTGTTGCAGGATTTTACCGGTGTTCCTGCGGTGGTCGATCTTGCCGCCATGCGCAGTGCAGTATCTAGGATGGGCGGTGATCCAAAGCGTATTAATCCATCTATTCCGGTTAATCTTGTTATTGACCACTCCATACAAATAGACGTTCATGCCAGTTTAGATGCGGCTGATAAAAATGTAGAAATAGAATTTGAGCGCAACAAAGAGCGCTATGAGTTCTTAAATTGGGGACAGAACGCTTTTAAAAATTTTACAGTTGTTCCTCCGGGCAGCGGGATTTGCCATCAGGTAAATTTGGAATACCTTGCCGAAGTTGTAAAGACTCGTGAGGTTAATGGAAAAACTGTTGCTTATCCGGATACCTTGGTAGGAACCGACTCTCACACCACAATGATAAACGGTCTGGGTGTTGTGGGATGGGGTGTAGGCGGCATTGAGGCTGAAGCGGCAATGCTGGAACAACCGCTTTATATGCTTCCGCCAAAAGTTGTTGGAGTAGAACTTGTCGGCTCTCTTCCTGAAGGCGCAAACGCCACTGACTTGGTGTTGAAAATAACTGAAATACTTCGTAAAGAAGGAGTTGTTGGAAAATTTGTGGAGTTCTTTGGCGAAGGAACAAAACGCCTTCCTCTTACTGACAGAGCGACGGTAGCCAATATGGCTCCTGAGTACGGGGCTACTATGGGATTTTTTCCGGTTGATGAACACACCTTGTCTTATATGCGAAGTACAGGAAGATCATCCGAATTGGTTGACCTGGTAGAAGCCTATTGCAAAGCGCAGGGTTTGTTTCTGCTTCCCGACAGTGAAACTCCGATTTTTGAGCGAATCTTAACAATTAATCTTTCTGATGTTAAACCTTGTGTGGCGGGTCCTAAACGCCCTCAGGATATGGTGCCTCTATCGGAAGTGAAATCCTCTTGGCGAAAAAGCTTGGTTGCTCCTCATAAACAGTTGGGATTTGATGTGCCTGCAGCCGAAGTAAGCAAAACATCTATTGTTACTCTCAATCATGAAACTGTGGCTTTAAGTCACGGCGATGTTGCTATTGCCTCTATCAGCAGTTGTACCAATACCTCTAATCCCTCTGTAATGTTGGCAGCCGGATTGCTGGCCAAAAAGGCTGTTGAAAAAGGCCTTGCTTCTAAACCCTGGGTAAAAACGAGCCTGGCACCCGGGTCTTTGGCTGTTACGGAGTATTTGACCGCAACAGGTCTTTTGCCTCATTTTGAAAGCTTGGGTTTTCACGTGGTAGGCTACGGCTGTGCTACTTGTATCGGTAACTCGGGCCCTCTTATTCCAGCGGTTGCTGAAGCTGTCGAAAAAGACTCTATGGTGCTTGCAAGTGCGGTATCTTCAAACAGAAATTTCGAAGGACGAATTAGCCCTCAGGTTAAAGCATCATATCTTTGTTCTCCTCCGTTGGTAATCGCATATGCCTTGGCAGGTACGGTGGATATCGATTTTCGCGTCGATGCTTTGGGTACAGACCGAAACGGTTCTCCGGTATATTTGAAGGACATCTGGCCTTCGGAATCGGAAATATCCTCAATGCTGGAAAAAGCCTTGAACCCTGAAGTATATCGTTCAAAATATTCGAATATCGAAAATTCCAATCCTCTGTGGAACGCTATTTCGCAAACCAAAGGGGAAATCTTCGGTTGGTCTAAAGAAAGCAACTACATTCAAGAACCTCCTTTCTTTGTGGATATGAGCATGGAGGTTGATGCCATTAAGTCGATAACCAAAGCTCGCGTGCTGGCTATGTTGGGCGACACCATCACAACCGACCACATCAGCCCCGCCGGTTCAATTGCTAAGAACAGTCCTGCCGCCCAGTATTTGCAGGAGCAGGGGGTCAATCCTTATGATTTTAATTCTTACGGAGCAAGACGCGGTAATCATGAAGTAATGCTGCGCGGAACCTTTGCTAATATCCGTTTAAAAAATCTTTTGGCTCAGGAAACCGAAGGCGGATGGACACGCGATTTGCATTCAGGTGAAATTGTCTCAATTTATGAGGCATCAAGGCGATATCTTTCGGCCAAAATTCCGGCAATAGTTTTAGCCGGCAAGTTGTACGGCATGGGTTCAAGCAGGGATTGGGCGGCAAAGGGACAGGCGTTGCTCGGTGTAAAGGCTGTAATTGCAGAATCCTTCGAACGAATACACAGAAGTAATCTTGTGGGGATGGGGGTGCTTCCTTTGGAATATGTTTCGGGGCAAAACGCGGCTTCATTGGGTCTTAACGGTGAAGAAACCTTTGATATAGAATTAGACGATAATGTTAAGCCGCGTCAAAGGATCAAAGTTCTTGCGACTTCGCCGTCGGGAAAGAAAACTGTTTTTGAAGTGCTGTGTCGTTTGGATACAGTGGTTGATGTTGATTATTATAGAAACGGCGGCATTCTTCAGACTGTTTTGCGTAATATGATGAAATCCTAATCTATGAAACAATGGAAAAAGTGCGAGTAGACAAACTGCTGGTTGATTTGGGGTTGGCCCACTCCAGGGAGCGCGCCAGGGCTCTGATAATGGCCGGAAATGTGTTGGTAAACGAATTGCCGGTAACCAAGGCCGGCATTACTCTGCCGACTGATGCAAAAATTCGTTTGAGAGGTGAAGACTGTCCATATGTTTCGAGGGGAGGGTTAAAGCTGGCCGGAGCGTTGGATAGTTTGGAAATTGGAGTTGAGGGTTTGACGGTGTTAGATGTAGGCGCATCTACCGGCGGATTTACAGACGTGTGCCTAAAGCGCGGAGCTGTAAAGGTTTTTGCTGTAGATGTGGGCACCAATCAGCTTGCCTATTCGTTGAGAGTAGATCCGAGGGTAATGTGTTTTGAAAAGACCCACGCCAAGGATTTGTCCTGTAACATGTTTCCGCAAAGAGCGGATATAGCGGTAATAGATGTTTCGTTTATTTCGATCCTTAAAATTCTAAAGCCGATAATTGAATGCCTTGTTTCAAACGGTAAAGTTTTAGCTATGGTCAAGCCGCAATTTGAGGCAGGAAGAGAACATGTGGGAAAAGGCGGAGTGGTAAGAGACGCCGAAGCCAGAGAAGCCGCTGTTCAAAAAGTAATAGAAGGTGCAAAATTACTTAACATGGAGTTTTTGGGAAGGGTAGATTCAGAAATTAAAGGTCCCAAGGGCAACCAAGAGACCTTCGTATATTTTAGTATCCATTCATAATCTATTTTAATCGTTTGTTCCGTATTTCTGTTGTGCTTTTAAGTGATATGAACATTTCTCTGTCTTTTCAATTCCAAAGCTCAGCATAAAAATACGGGCAGCAAGGTTGAAACACCTGCAACCGAGACTATATTTTATTCTATGTGTTTTGACCTATAATCAAAGGAGTTTTATTATGTCAATTGCTCAAGTTATACATATACTGTTAATGATATTTGTTTTCGCATGTTCATCACCGACCAAGAAAAATCAGTATGATTCAGGTGATGATACAAACTCGGAATCATCGTCAGATACAGATACCGATGCTGATACCGATACAGACACAGACACAGACACTGACACTGATACAGACACAGACACAGATACGGACACAGACACAGACACAGATACAGACACAGATACTGATACTGATACAGATACAGACACAGACACTGACACAGATACAGATACTGATACAGATACAGATACAGACACAGATACAGATACAGATACAGATACAGACACAGATACAGACACAGACACTGACACAGATACAGACACAGACACTGACACAGATACTGATACAGACACGGACACAGATACAGACACAGATACTGATACTGATACTGATACTGATACAGACACAGATGCTGACACCGACACAGATACCGATACCGACACTGACATAGATACAGACACCTATACTGATATAGATGGAGGAGCTAACAGTGACACCGACACAGATACTGATACCGACACTGACACCGACACAGATACCGATACGGACACAGATACTGACACGGACACTGACACGGACACTGACACAGACACTGACACAGACACTGACACCGACACAGACACGGACACGGACACAGACACGGACACTGACACTGACACAGACACTGACACAGACACAGACACTGACACCGACACAGATACCGATACCGACACTGACACAGATACTGACACCGACACAGATACCGATACCGACACAGACACTCACACAGACACTGATACAGACACTGAAATGGATGCGGGAAGCGACGGTGACACCGACACGGACACAGATACCGATACAGATACGGACACTGACACAGATGTTGATAGCGAGACTGATACCGGTGAATGTGAGAATGATAGTACAAGGCCCGGAAGTACAAGTTGCGGAATTAACGGAAACGGTTTGATTGAAGAGATATGTATAAACGGTTTATGGGAAGAGTCGGAAAACTGTATTGATTCTGATGTATGCGAAAATGAGACAATACAATACGAAGAAAATGCCTGCGGTGTTTATAATGCCGGAGTGCAATACGAGATATGCAGTAATGGAGAGTGGGTTTTTTACAGTTGTGACGATCCCGATATATGTGACACTCCGATATCCTGCGGCGCAGGCGGCAACTGCTCGTATAACGCATCCGGATATGTATGCATTTGCGATGAGGGATACAGAAATTCTAATCAAATGGATCCTTCTTCTGTTTGTGTAGATATTGCTTGCTATGATGATGTCGGAGAAGGCAACTGTGCAGAGCATGCTTATTGCGACGGGATTTTACGAAACAGCGCATGCGTTTGCGATGAAGGTTATGCCGGAGATCCGATCAATACGGGATGCAATGTCTGCGATACTGAGGGAGGATATGTATCTGACGGTGACGGAGGATGTGTTTTAGTTGAATTGCCGTCTCCTGACGATCTGGTAATAAATGAAATAATGATAAATCCGGAAAGCAATCCGGCGGCTGTTTCGGTGCAGTATTTTGAGATAGTTAATGTTTCTAATTACAATCTCAATATCGCAGGTATGGTTGTCGAAATAAACGGACAGGAAAATGAGATACCGGAAACTCCGGCTGTTATTATCAATGCGGGACAATATATGGTTTTTGCTGCTGATGATAATATAGAAGAGAACGGAGGAATACCGGTTGATTATATTATGGCAATGCCGGATATACTTGCGAACAACGGGTACATACGTTTATTGACTCGAAGCGAAGCTTTGCTGATTGATGATGTTACCTGGGATCAGTCGGAAGGATGGAGCCTTACCGCTCATAACAGCCTCGGTTTGTCTCCTGAGTTGTTCCTTGAATTTGATGCGTCAGATTTGAACGATAATCCGAACAATTGGTGCTCTACAGCAAGGCGCACCCTTGAAGGCGGTGCCTACGGAACTCCCGGAGCTTTGAATGAGCTTTGTACTCGCAGCAATTGCTCAATAATCAGTCCCGACTATGCAGTTTTTAACGAAGGACAAAGTTCTCCGTCATTAAATGCACGAATATACGAACTCGGAGTTACCGAAGGTGCCGGTCAAGGCAGCGGCATAACAGTTGAGTTGGGTTACGGACCTCGGTTTACCGACCCGTCTGTAGGATGGACCTGGACGGAAGCGACATATTTGGGAGACGAAGCTACGGAAAACAACAATGATATATATACTGGAGTTCTAAGCCCAAGTCAGGGAGTGTATTACTTTGCGTTTAGAATGTCTGTCAACGAAGGAGCTACCTGGACATACTGCGATACAACCTGGACAATACCGTATGACGGATACAACGTGCTTAAAGGCGGCGTAATATCAGTGACAGACCCCGAATGCGTACCCGGAGCAACCCAATGTCAGAATTGCGGTGACGATGACTCTAACGGATTGGTGGACGGCTTTGACCCCAAATGTCTGTTTGCGGATGACCGTTTGGAAACCGAGTTTAGAACAGATATTCCAGGCGATGAAACCACTGCGATTAATAAAGAACACGATTGTTTTGTAGACGGCAACTCAGGAGGAGGTGATGACAATTGCCAAATGTATCCTTGCTGCGATTTGTACGACCCGACCAAGGATGACCACAACGATCAAGGCAAAACAATATGCCCCACAGACTGCCCGGATGTATGCGGAGATGCTGTATGCGGAAAAGACGAAACAGACCTTACCTGCCCGCAAGACTGTGTCGCAGGTTGCGGTAACTATGTTTGCGGTCAGGGAGAAAATGCAACTGTCTGCCCCTTTGACTGCAATCCTGTTTGCGGAGACGGCATATGTACACACAACGAAACCCACGACTCATGTTCTACAGATTGTAATGAAGCTTGCGGAGACGGAGTATGCGCCTTCGGACCTGAGGTTTGCAGAAACTTTAACCGCTCGGTATGCTTGCAGGTGAAAAACAGCTATCAACCGATAACCGGTTGCGGCACCATGTGTACGCCCAAAGTACCTTCGGGATGTGACTGTTGGGGTTGCTGTACCGTATGCGTAGACAATTTCTGTGTTAATATTTTTACCTCTCCCCAAGCTTCGCCGCAGTGCACAGAAGACAGCATTTTGGACCCGACCAAATGTTTAAGATGTGAGCAGCGTTTTGAAACATCAAGTTCCTGCGCGGCAGAATGCGCCTCTGTTTGCGGAGACGGCAGATGCACTCACGAAGAAACCTATGATGACTGTCCGTCGGACTGTGCCGCAAGCTGCGGTAATGAGATATGCGAGGCAGGCGAAACAGCAGCAACATGTCCGATTGATTGTACCGCAGCTGTATGCGGCGATAATTATTGTGCTCCGGGAGAAGAGGGAGTTTGCAACGATTGCACACCGTCCTGCGGTGACGGCATGTGCGGCCTGGTATGCGGTTCTGCATGCGACCCCGACAACTGTATAATCTGTCCCGGTATGACCGCAGATGACCTTCCGGAACACTGCCAAGGTCAAAACGAGTGCTCTGACAATAGAACACCCTGTCAATCCACAAACGAATGCGGCCCTTACGAGTACTGCTCCTTCGGTTGTTGTGTTCCCCAAGTGCTTTCCTAAAAGAGGCATTTTGCTGACATCTTGATCTGCTGAGACTTATATACAAATTTTATATGATCGGTGACGGACTAAACATTCTAGAAAACACATGGTCGTTCATAATGTCTGTTTGCACGGTAAATAGATTGGAATTATTTGAGAGATCTTCAAAAATCATATTGTTTTTTTGGACAGCCTTTAGCTTATAGTAGTTAAAGGCAAAAAACATATGTGTACCGAAGCATTTTGCGGCAGCTTCTTTTGCTGAGAACAGCTTTGTATAAAATTCATCCTGGTCAATACTGTTCAACAAAACCAATATTTGAATTTCTCCGGTATCTGCAAAGGTGTTTTTCAGCTCAACGCATTTGCGGCTTATAGGCTCAACATCTACACCTACTGACAAATCTTTGGCGGCGCAGGCAAAAGCGTATTTCCCTCCATGGGAGATTGATACAGATATGTTAGATACTATTTCATCTTTAATAATCAGATAGGTTGAACCGTTTTCTCTTCTGGCGATGTCTATATCTGTAAAATGCAGTTTGTTTTCGGTTTGCAACAACTTGGCAATGCATTTTTTTGCTGCAAGTCTTCCTGCAAAAAATGATTTTACACGAGAAGCACCTAATAAACTGTCAGCTATTTTATGTTCGTTGGGCGATAAAAATTCACAATCAGTGTTATCAAGGTCTAGAGGCAGTACGCACAGCCTGTTTGAGCAAGTCTGAGGAACATACAAAGCGGTTTTCATATTATCAAACATGGTTAAAACATGCCTGTTCTTAGTGCTTTGAAACAGGAATGATGCCTTCTATCAGCTTGTTCAACGTGTCCTCGTCAATAATTTTGGTACCCAATGCTTCGGCTTTCTTGGTTTTTGATGCGCCAACCTTTTCGCCGACTGCTAAATAGTCTGTATTTGACGAAACAGCTTTATGCACAATGCCGCCTGCGTTTCTAATAGCTACGTGAACATCCTCTCTCGGCCTGCTCAATACTCCGGTTACACAAAAAGTAGCGGAATTGAGAGGTCCCGTATTGGTTTCTTCTTTTAAAAAACTGGGATCAATTCCCATCTCTAAAAATTTGTTTAATGTTTTTAAAAAGCGTTCATCTGAAAGAACAGATGCTATAGATTCCGCAATTTTTGGACCTATGCCCCTTATTTCGGACAAGGCTGTTCTCTCTTCATTAGCAGATGCAGTTGCAAATCGTGAAAGGGATCCATATCTCTTGGCCAAATCTACAGCAGCAGTTTCTCCTACTAAGGGAATGCCTAAGGCGCAAAGCATTTTGTCCAGACTATTACTTTTGCTTTTTTTAATCGCTTCTATAAGATTTTTTGCGCTTTTTTCGCCCATTCTATCGAGAGCAGATGCTTGAGAAACGGTCAGTTTGTATAAATCAGCAAAGTCTACAACCAAACCTTTTTCAACCAGTTGGTCTATTATTGCGGGTCCCAGGTGATCAATATTCATTGCTGAACGACTCGCAAAGTAGAGCAATTTTGCCTTGATTTGTCCGGGACAAGAGGTCTTGTTAGTGCATCGATGTCTGGCTTCTCCAGGCTCTCTATCTGTCTTTGCGCCGCATACCGGACAACTATCAGGCATTTCAAAAGGAGAACCTCTGCTTTCGAACGGAGCGGGATTTACACCGATAACTTGGGGAATTATCTCTCCTGCTTTTTCTACCAAAACCATATCGCCTATTCGTATATCTTTTTCTCTAATTTCGTCCTCATTGTGTAATGAGGCTCTTGAAACAACCGTACCGGCCAAACGTACGGGTTCTAACTCGGCTACCGGAGTTAACACTCCTGTCCGTCCTACCTGAACAGAAATATTGAGAAGTTTTGTAATTGCTTTTTCTGTCTCAAATTTAAAAGCAACTGCAAACTTGGGAAATCTGGATGTAAAGCCGAGTTTTTGTCTGCTCGCCAAGTTGTCAACTTTTACTACAGCACCGTCGATTTCATAAGGGAGGTCAAAACGCATATTTTCTAGATCTTTTATAGCGGAGAAAACAGCGTCTCTGCTATCGCATTTCTTTTCTAACCTGTGAGAGGGCAATCTTTGATCGCTAATAAATTTAAGGCAAGACATGTGATCCAAAGGCATTTCGGGAGCCTTTGCAAGCTCCCAAAACATTACGCGTAGAGGGCGTTTGGCCGTAATTTTGGGGTCCAGTAATCGCAAAGAACCGGCGGCAGCATTTCGAGGATTAGCAAATACGGATTCCCCTTTTTCTTGCCTTTCTAAATTAACCGCTTCCAAATCAGCTTTGTAAATAACGACTTCTCCTCTTAAAACGATTTCTCCCTTTTCTTCAATTGCAGCAGGAACAGAAGGTACCGTTCGTATATTAGGAGTAACATCTTCTCCTATCTCTCCGTCTCCGCGAGTTGCGGCCATATGAAGCAAGCCTTCTTTGTAAACTATTTCTATAGAAGCTCCGTCAAGTTTGGGTTCCACCACATAAGAAGGTTTTTCTCCCTCCAAAGCGCTCTCAACTCTATCAAAGAACTCAAAGAGCTCGGTTTTAGAATATGTATTGTCCAAACTGTACATAGGAAGCACATGTGCAACTTTTACAAATCCGACTCTGGGTTCCCCGCCTACTCGGCTTGTGGGAGAATCAGGTCTTTTAAGTTCGGGATACTCAGTTTCGATGTTTTTCAGCTCTTGAAATAGCAGATCGTATTCTCGATCCCCTATTACAGGCGCGTCATCGACATAGTATTTGCGGTCATGTTCTCTTATTTCTTCAATTAATGCCGCATAGCGGTTTTTTATTGTTTCATCCATAAGGTGTAGCTGTATTTTATGATGCTTTTTTTTTCAATAATTTGCAGCTGCGGCTATGACAATTCTGTTCAGAAGTCAGTCTATCGTATGAAATTATAACAATGTGGTATCATCAAAAATATGAACCGTTGAACTCACAAGAATACACGATATAGGTGATGATGAAAAAATCTTCGCAACAAACGGACAATACTTCAAGCTTTTTGGACCGAAACCAAAATGCAACAGTTAAACCTATAAGATTTATGGGAGATGATGAAGCCTTGTCTTCCGCGTTGAAACAAAAACATCCAGGTGCAATGGAAGCGCTTTATGACAGATACAATGTTCACATACAGAGAGTTCTGGTGCGTGTTATGGGGATCGACTTTAATTTGGAAGACATGCTTCACGAGGTTTTTGTGGCTGCGTTTTCCAATGCAAGCTCTCTCAAAGACGGAAGTCGCCTTAAAGCATGGATTACAAGTATTGCCGTATTTACAGCACGCCAAAAGATTCGTCGTAGGGTTAGACGGAGGGTATTCTGGGTATATGACTTGGAAGAAGAGCCTGACATTCCTATTTCGGGATGCGATCCGGAGGAAAGGGAGGCACTCAGAATGACCTATCGAATTCTGGATACCATGCCGGCTGACGAGCGTATTGCTTTTGCGCTTAGATATATTGAGGGTATGGAGTTGGAGGAAATTGCAAATACCTGTAGAGTTTCTCTTTCTACAATGAAAAGACGTCTCTATCGTGCGCAAACACGTTTTGCAGCAATTGCCGGACGTTATCGAGCTCTTGAACAGTGGATAACAGAGGGCGGAAGATGGAGGGAGAAATGAATATCGACCAAAGAGATGTTTTTTCCATGGGGAAAAGACTTAAGGATATAGAAGATCGTTTGATAGAAAATGCCGATATTGGAGCTAAAACCAAGGCAAAATTGGTTTTTGATCTGTCAATACACAAAAGACAAGGTTCAAGGATGATTGTTGCAACGGCTGTTGCAACAATTGCTGCTGCGGCCGCTGCTTTATTGATAATATCATCTGATTACCGAACTATTACAGCTGAAGCAGACGGCAAACCTATTCAAACAGGAGCATGGATTTCTACTTTGAGAGATAAAAACTGTGAGTTGTCCTTTTCTGAAGGCTCTTCTGTAATTTTAACGGCTTCCTCCGGTTTACGTTTGCGCAATCTCTCAAAAGAGGGTGCTCATCTTCTTTTGGAACGCGGTAGTATAAAAGCTGAGGTAGTACATCACAAAAAGACTGATTGGAAATTTGATGTCGGTCCGTATATAATAAAAGTTGTCGGAACCAGTTTCAATGTAAGTTGGAATCCTGAAGTTGAAGAGCTAAAGCTGGAAATGATTGAGGGAGAAGTCTTGGTTAACGGACCTATGATTTCCTCACACATAATAACTAAGGGTGAAACGCTTCTGGCCTCTCCTTCTGATCGTTTCGTAAAAATAGTTCAGTCTGATGCGTTAGCGAGAATTGAAAAAGAAATTTCAAAACCAAGGCAGCTTTTAACTGAACAAACTGACACTATTGTTTTGGAAGAGACTCAGAAAAAAGAGACGTCATCTTCAACCAAGAGTTTGTCTGATGAATCAACAAAAGAGACTCGCCGAAATTCTTTGTCTGCACTGAACATATGGAAAGAATTGGCTGATTCAGGCCGGTTTTCGGATGCTGTAAATACTGCTAAAAAAGAAGGTCTCATCAATATTTTCAAAACTGCACCGGCGAGCGATCTTTTGTTGTTGGGAGACGCTGCTCGACATACAAAAGACTTACAAATTGCGACTGATGCCTATAAGGCCGTGCGAAAAAGATATCCAAACTCGGCACATTCTGCGAGTGCTGCTTTTGCTTTGGGTTTGGTTGCTTTTGACGGTCAAAAAAACTATGTTTCGGCTTCTAAGTGGTTTGCAGCTTGTCTTGCTGATCGAAAACACGGTTCTTTATCAAAAGAGGCGTTGGGCAGGTTAATGGAGTCTCATCAATTGGCAGGTAATCGAGAAGAAGCAGAAAAAACTGCTGATAAATATTTACAAGAATATCCGAACGGACCGCATGCCGCAATGGCAAGAAGATTGACTGAATAGTATAATCATCTATTCTGAACGGATGATTGGTTTACCAATTAGAATTGTTTTTTTTATTGCAATCGTATTTCTGTTTTTTTTACCAAATATTAGAGCCGAAGCCGATTCAACAGTCGTTTTGGTTGCTCACTCAGGAAGCTCAAAAATCGCGTTGCGTCTTGATGCTGAGCTTTCATCGTTGGGGTATAAAACTGTCATCGTAGATCTGCCCTCTCCGATACCCCAATCGGTACTCAATCAAATGATCGAAGACTACAAGGCAAAAGCAATAATGCAGGTTTCTCCCGAAGAGCGCAGCGTTCAGATTTCTATTATTAAAGACAAAGACATGTCTGTTTTTTTGCAGGAGATTACAGATTCAGATGATGATGAAAGAGCCGGAACGATTGTTGCTATTAAGTCGGTGGAACTACTGCGAGCCAATTTATTGTCTATTTCCGAAACAGAAGCAAATGAACCTCTTTTAATTGAACAAGACACAGAAAAAGAAAAACCCCAAGAACTGCCGACTGTAAAAGAAGAAACGACGAAGCCTTCTTCAGAAAATTCAGAGACCGTAAAAAACTTTTCATATCGACTTTCAGCAGCATTGCAACCGGCTGCGGTTTTTGGTTTTGGGGGATGGTCTCCAATCTTCAACATAGGGCTTTCTTTGAATGTCGGTATAACCTCCCGACTCGGCCTAGAAATAAGAGGTTTAATACCTTCGTTTCCTGCTGACGAAATTGTACCGGAAGGAAAGCTGACAATATCTGACGGAACAATATCAATTGGATTGAGATTTAATCTTGTATCAAATACCCACAGAATAATCCCGCTGCTGTCAGTTTCGGCCGGAGCTTTGATTTTAAAAGCCCAAGGACACTCCGACCTCAACTATGACAGTCATAAACATATGTTGGTTACCTCTATACTTAGCGGAACATTTGCAATACTTTTTTTTATTAACGAAACAGCGGCAATAAGATTTGACACGTCAGCAGGCATTACCGTTCCCAAACCGGTATTCTCCGTGCTCGAAAGAAAAGAAACAGATTTCGGAAGACCGCTGCTTGTTGTCTTATTGGGGGTTGAAATAAAGTTGTTTTAAACAAAAGCAGTAAATGAATACCGACAATAGTTTGTTAGTTCCTTTGTTCAGCAATGCGAGTAAAGAGATGCCAAGCAGCTGCACCTTTTAGCACACAATTAAGATTGGCTTCTTGAGGGTCGTCCGAGTGAGCGCATCCTGATGTTTGTGAAGTGATTATTGCATAATCTTCATTGGGGTTATTTGCGATCCATTCGACTGCCCAGTTGCCATCTTCGTAATTAAGATTGTCATACAAATTCTTGTCCCAGTAGTAGTTGCCTTCCGGATCGTGAGCTTCGATGTCGGCAAAGTCAAAAAGCCAACGTTTGTGTTCTAAACAGTGTGTGCGAATCAGTTGATTATTGTAATGAACACCGTTCGGTGAAAGATCTTCCCCTGTTCCCTCTGAATGACCGGTCATAAAGACGAAGGTAATCTCCGGATATTCCGCAATTAGCTTTTCCATGTTGTCAACATAGCGCTGCGCGTCGTGTCCGTTAATAGAACACCACGACCACATAACCACATTTACGTGTGAGTTATCCGGATTGTCCAATAACTCTCTGGCTGCTACAACCCATGGTGTGTCACCGTTTTCGTCTTCCTGGTCGCCTTGACTAAGATCGTCAGCTCCGGGAATACCGTTGTCATCCAAGTCCAGAGCACCTGTCTCTCCGGAGTCGCTCCAGTTGAACTGGTTTTCGTATTTGCTGTAATCTGCTAGAGAATTCATTCCGGTAATCAATTGACTGCCGTGAGAAGTGTGTTGATAGACAATATGTAAATTCTGTTTTGCCCGCTCGACAGCAGTATCGGAAATCTGCGTAATGTCTATATCGCTGTGATTGACAAATAGATCTCCTTCTTCAACCGGATCGCTGTCGACGTCGGCATCAGTATCAGAATCAGCGTCGCCGCCGGAAGTATCCGCACTGGGATTATCTTTGTCTTCTGTGCATCCGATCCAGGTTGTACATAGCAGCATTCCTGCGACCAGTCTAAATCTTACCAAATTTGTTATACTACGCACGTTTATTCTCCTTGTTGAGTTAAAGGGTCTACGGCAATTAATCATCCGACTGACATTAGTATAAACAAAGGAATGTCTCCGTCCAAATAAATATATTCTTTAAAAAATATTTATTTGATCAAAATGTAGTTTTTTTATCGAAAGTCAAAATCGCCGTGTAAAAGCCTAAGACTCTATCAATATGAAAAACTGGAACCGCCGATGAATTCTCTCAATAACGAAGTATGAGGGATATCTCCGGGTAAGATGGGAATGAACATGGACAAAAACATTCGCAACCTAAAGGCTTCGGCAAAGGCTTCATCGGTTCTTGGAACTTCCAATAGATATCTATCTGCAAAAACTTTTAGTACCGAAAATTCGTAAATTAGTGAGGTGTCAAAAATAATATCGGCCGACTCTTGGTATGGAAAAATGTGCTTTCGTTCACCTCTCCTAACCGAATCCCAGGAGTTAATTGTTTGGGATGCCATGTAATCTCTGTAATGGCGGTCTCGCACGATACGTCGTATCAGTCTAGAGTCAGAAGTATGCACCCTGTTGTGTTCGTCAATGGCTAGAGGATTCAGCGCGTTTATATAAATTTTATATTTCTCTTTTGTTGGTACAGAAGGTGTCAGCGCTTCATTTAATCCATGAATACCCTCTATAATCAAAACCGATTTGTCATTGAGTTGGATAGGAATTTTATGTTTGTTAGACCTTTTACCTCTATTGAAATCATATTTGGGAGTCATTACTAGATTTCCATCTAAAATTTCTCTCAAGTGACGGTTAAAAAGATCAAGATCTATTGCTTCCAATGCTTCAAAGTCATATTTCCCCTCTGCGTCTTTGGGTGTTTTTTTACGGTCAATGTAATAGTTGTCCAAAGATATAGAAACCGGTTGAACATGATTGACCATTAGTTGAATTGACAGCCTCTTTGTAAAAGTTGTCTTGCCGGCCGACGAGGGACCGGCGATTAGAACCAATCGTCGGTCTTTTGATGAGGAAATTTCGTCGGCAATCATAGCTATTCGCTTTTCGTGGCGTCCTTCGTCTACTTTTATAACTTCTCTAATCGTTCCGTCTATACAGGCTCGATTGAGATCAGCCACATGTGCGACTCCTAACTGTTTTGAAAATTTGCGTGATTCTTTTAACGTTGAAAACAGCTTAGGTTGTGTTTTGGTATTGCGATGCATGTCCGGAATTCTTGGATCCGGAAACTGCAAAACCAAATCACCGTTAACTTTTATTAGCTTATGTCCGGTAAAATAGCCGGTATGCGGAGCTGTCGGACCGAAGGCAAAATCCACAAAATCTTTAAGTTGTATTACCCCTACATGACCTGAAGGCCAAGCGCTTAATAAATCTCGTTTTTCCGGCTCGCCCTTGTTGACAAACAATCGTCTTGCCTGCTCTACGGTAACTCTTGAAAAAACAAACGGCACCTTTTCTTTTGCCAGATCGGCCATTGCCTTGCTGAGGGTTTTTAGAAAGTTCTCATCTACTGCAACTCCGGTTACCTCAAAATAGTATCCTTCTGAAACCGCCTGACCGACACAGATCTTACAACCCGGATATAATCGATAAAAAACCTCATACAACATCATTGTTATATG
The DNA here is from genome assembly GCA_964458775.1 of uncultured Myxococcales bacterium. GTDB lineage: Bacteria > Myxococcota_A > Polyangia > JAAYKL01 > JAAYKL01 > CAYWLQ01. The sequence continues at coordinate 34,453 of CAYWLQ010000011.1, forward strand.
ACGGCGATAAATCTGTGCTCCGAATCTAGATTCATAACGAACTGTTTCTACATTGCCGGAGCGAAATATTTGAGACGACAAAGAAACCAGTCGATTGTTCACCAAGGCAGCAAAAACCTTGTCATCGTCTTCGTTGGGATATTTTGCCATTAGTTCGGCAACAGAGGTTCCTCTGGCTACTTTTATTTTTCTTTTTCCGTATTTAATTTCAGCAGGGTCGTTTTCATCAATCGTTTCTAATTTGACATTCATGTTGTCTTTTTTCATTGGTTTATCCTGTTTATAAATCATCATAACTCTCAGTAATAAGAGGCAGTTTGTTTACCAAAAGCTCAGTGACTGTATGGTGTTTTCAAAGGATACTGTGTTTTTTGAGTGTATATACCCCTCATCTACATTCTAAACTGACATTATTGTTTTTCTGTTCATAATCAAAACAGGCAGTCTTTAACCGGTCGAAGATTGACTATTTCGGGAAAAATACGTCCTTCTGATAGGGTAACGCGTGCAATTGATGAAAACATCGGTCCCCTAGGAAAGGCTGCACTTCCGGGATTCAAGTAAAGCACATTGTTTTTGATTTCTATTGAAGGCCTATGGGTATGGCCGTGAACAACCATTCTAATGTCGGCTGCTGAGGGATCTAATTCTATGCTTCCCAAATCATGAATTAGGTAAACCCAAATTCCACCGATTTCTTCCAAGGCAGTTTTGGGAAGATTTGAAGGTTCTCCGCAGCTGTCCATATTTCCTCTGATAGCAGTTACCGGAGCAATCTTTTCCAACACAGGAATAACTTTATCTGACACTATGTCTCCTGCAACTAAAATATGATCCGTTCCGAAAAGAGCACCGGCAGCTTCTTGAGTTAAAGGTCCATGAGTGTCCGAAATAACGCCGATAACGAGTGCAGAGGATATTTGTTTTGAATCCATTACTCAAGAATTGTACTAGATTTATGAAAGGCGTGGTAGGGTCAAGAAGAAAAAACGTCGCTTTTAGCCGACCAAAGAAAAGGCTTTGTAAAAAGATGGAAATGGAAACTATTTTTCAGGAGATTCCTAAATGGTATTTTGTTGTCACAGCAGCTGTATTTGGTGCCGTATGGGGATCATTTGCAAATGTGGTTATTGTTAGATGGCCCTTAGAACAGTCTGTTTTGCGTCCTGCCTCTCATTGTATGGCATGCGGATCAAAAGTGAGATTCTTTGATAATATCCCTGTCTTGTCGTACCTCTTGTTGAGAGGTCGATGTCGTTCATGTAAAACAGCTTTTTCACCCAGATATGCCGTCGTAGAACTAGCATTGGGTTTATTATCTGTGGGTGTGTTAAACAATAGCTTATTAAATGATCCTCCTTCGTTTGCTTTCGGCCTTACAGCATATTTTGTCGGTTTTTCTTTTATCTGGGCATTGGTAACCGCAGCAATGATTGATCTTGATACTTTTTTGCTTCCGGATGTTATTACTCTTCCGGGGATAGCAATAGGAATTTTGGTCAATATTTTTGTTTTTGAAACCGGTTGGATGAATCCGTTAACAGCTGCCCTTCTTTGTTATGCCGGTTTGTCATTATTCTTTGTTCGAGGATACAAACTGTTGACGGGCAGACAAGGAATGGGAGAAGGAGATCCGAAGCTCCTGGCTATGATCGGGGCTTTTCTGCTGTTAGAAGGTGCATTGTTTGCACTGTTTGCAGGTGCGCTTCAGGGGCTAATAGCCGGATCGATTCTCGTTTTTTATCGTCGAAGCCGCAAAGACAGTCCTAAAGCACCCCTCCTGGAGGGTGAAGAAGAAAACGACGATGAAAATACTCCTTTTCGCAGGGCGAAGGTTCCTTTCGGTCCGTTTTTAGCTTTGGGAGCAATTGAATACTACTTTTTTGGCGAATACCTGATTTCCGCCTATGCCTCATTGATTCAAGCTCTCAGTATGTAAAGTTTTGTTGGAAAAAGACTATTATTTTGGTGTTCTGCAAAAGTTATATTCTTATTGATACAAGAAAACGTCGACGAAATGATAATTATATATTAAAAAACAAAGTCGGTTTGACTTTTTACAACGGCGGAATACATGACGACACTCGGGTCATTATTGGTTCAAAATCGTATTGTCGGCGTAGTTGACATTGAGAAAGCTCTTCAACGTCAAGTAATTGCCGGAGGTGATCCGGCAACTGTTATGTTGGAGCTTAAACTTGTAGAAGAAAATACGCTGACAAAGTATGCGGCCGAGGCACTCGGCATGACATCTCTTGAACGAGCATTCATCGACACACCGAATGAATCTGTTGTAAAAAAAATGTCACGGTCTGTCGCTGAGAAGTACCGAGTTGTTCCTGTCAGAATTGATGGGGATAAGATTATATTGGCAGCTTCTTCTCCTGTTGATTTTCAAGTTATATCTGAATTGGAGTCAATACTGGGAAAAGAAGTTTCCCCTCGTTTTGTTTTAGAGTTTCGATTGGAAATGCTTTTAAATCGTTGTTTCGGCATTTCGATGTCCAAGCGTTTTATCAAACTAAAGGACAGGCTTGCTCCAAACTTCACAGTGGATGCACCGCCGATTGTTACATCCTCTGAAAAACTTCAGGCGTCAGCGGATACAAACCAAAGTCAGAGTGTTGAGGAATTGCCTATAGAATCGTCACTGCATAAAGAAAATATGCAAGTACCCCAAGCTGCCGGTTTGTCAGAAAAAAAAGCAACCTCTGTTTCTTTGGTGAATGCAGCTAGAATGTCAATAATTCCAGGCGGATTGGGTGTCAGCTCGGTTGCTCCTGAATCTGAGCCGCTAAATATTGCAGATATAAAAGAACAACTGCTTCAATGTGCTCAACGTGATGAAATTATAGACATTTTTATGAGGGCGGCGGGAGATGTTTTTAATTTTGCAGTTTTGTTTGTTATTCAGGGAACTGATGCCGTTGCTCACTCCATAATAGACGGCAAAGGTAATATAACGCGAACTTCTTCACCTTTAGTTCCTCTCGATATTGGAGGAATGTTTCAGACCTCATTTACTACAGGTTCATTCTACCTCGGTCCTCCCGGCAATACCACTGAAGACGAGATGATCCTTCAGGAGCTCAATAGGGAAAGACCGAAGAATTGCGCTATTTTACCTGTAACGCTGAGAGGGCGCATTGTACTTATGTTATATGGAGATTGCGGTCTTCTTGGAGTTAACGGCGAGCGTATGTCGGATTTGACACAATTGGCTCGATTGATAGCAGAGTCTCTTGAAAGACTCTTGTTGGAAAAAAAGTACGGCAAATATCAAGCAGCCTCATATCTTCCTTCCATTCCTGCTCGCAGAATGTTTTCCGGGGCTCCGCCTCGATTATCCGAGGATGAGGGGTCAGCAGAGCTATACCGTTCGGCTGATTCTGCTATTGATTCCGATCAATACGGAAAGTTAGCCGGAAAATTTAGATCTGAATTGGGTGAAGAAAAAACGGCATCCGATGACAACATATCTCCTAGTGTTCCCATGGCCTCGGTAAAACTTTCCAATAAGGAAGAAAAACCGCCTGCGCTGTTAGTTTTGGATGAGAAATCTCAAAGAATTGAAACAGACAATGTAAAATACGATTCTCCAATAGAAATGGATAAATCGGAATACAAAGATGAGTTAGAAGACTCAGAAATTGATACCTTGATTTCTCTCATGCTTGATTCCGCAAAAGAATTTGACTCTTCATCGCTTAAATCGTTGCAAACGGCAGGTGACCGTGCACTCAAAAAGCTAGTTAAATTTTTTCCAGGACCGTTAACATGTGATAGATATCGTGAAGCTGACAGGCTTCCAAGAGCCGATCGTCATGGACCGCTGCTTAAAGCGCTAATTGCTTTTGGAGAAAATGCAGCTCCTCATATCATACCTTTGCTCGACAGCTTAGATACTGATGTGCGGTTCTATTCTACTTTTTTATTTTCGGAGATAAGATCTTTTGGTGCCGTAGAATCGCTCTCCCGTCGTTTGTTTGATAGTGATAGATCTATTCGCGGTATTGCTGCAGATGTAATGAGTGAATACTCAGGGTCTGACGAATATAATCAAGCGATAGATTATATTGTTGAAATGTTAAACAGCTCCTCTCGCGATTTAGAAATGAAGAGAAACGCCGCTTCTGCTTTGGGTAATTTAGGTGAACCTAAAGGAGTAAGTTATCTCATTTCCATGTTGGATTCGGTAGATGAACATTTAGTAAGAGCGGTTCGTCGAGCATTGATAAAAATTACTTTTTTCGATCACGGACTTGCTGTACGACGATGGTCGGAATGGTATGAGATTTTTCAACACCGAAATCGAGAAGAATGGGCAGTGGAAGGACTTACGAATGAAGAGGAGACAATTCGAAGGTCGGCGTGGCTTTATTTGGCACCGAAAGTTAAAGACATGACCGATATTGCTCCGGACGGCCCTGTCACAATGCGCGATTACAAGGAAATTCAGGACCTGTTGAAACGTCGTCGGCGTGAAGAAGGTCGCGGCGTAAACAGGTTTTCAACCGGCAAGTAACCGGATGGGCAATCGCTTTTACAGCGCAGGTCCCTTTGACTTTGCATCATGTTTGACGGAAGAGTTGCGCGAACAACAAGATCGCGATCGCAGAGTTGCGCTTCTTTATGCCCTTTTTCGGTTGATAGAGGAAAATCCGAATCAGAAGGAGCGTGCCGACGAGTTGCTGGATGAAATAGCAAGACTTTATCCAAACGACCCTGATGTTTTATTTGAAAAATGGCGATTGTCTGCGACAAGCGGAACAGAATCGCGCTTTAGAGTTTTAAACACGCTGACAACCTTTTTAGAGTTTCCGGAAGATATTATTCACGCAAGGCTTTTTTTAGCCAAAATTCTCAGTGAACATATCGGCGACCATGGGAAAGCTCTTAAGGAAATAGAAGTTGTTCGAAAACAGTTTCCGGAATATTTAGAAATATATCTGGCTTCTGCGCAGGTTCGTGCTTACACCGGACAAACTATTTCCGAATGGATAGGCGACCTGGAGACGGCATCCTATTTAGTAAAGGATGAGTTTGCGCGTGCATCGTTTTTGTTTGAAACAGCGGAACTGAAAAGATACTGCGGAGAATCTGCAGATGTTGTGTCAGAGCTATTATTGAAAGCTGTATCTTTGTCGGGTTTGGATTGGACTATTGTTGACGGTATAAGGAGATCAGCGGAGAAGATTGGCAATCAACAGATTGTCAGAGATGCCGTTTCAAAAATTGCCGAAGCAGCAACATCCATTAAATATCCTAACCCGTTAGAGAATTCGATAGTAGACGGATTTTGCGGATTCGCAAGGGGTGACAATGAAGCAGCAGCATATTATTGGTATCTCTCTCAAATAGACGAACGTTTGATAGGTGACAATCAAAAGGCATTGGAGTCAATTGAGCGCGCTCAATCCTTGTTACCCAAAAATAGACTTCTACGAATGGAACGTGCAAGATTGCTCAACTTGGCCGGAAGAACCGAAGATGCATTTGCGGCTGTTCCTGAAGACTCTACTTTCTCTGAATTAGCTGTTCAGGCTATGCTGGCCTCAAAAATGGAAGAAGCTGCATATCTAGTATCCTTGGAAAGAGAAAGCGTTCCTTCTCTTTTTAATGAAGTAATTGCCGAGACGCTTTCTGAGCAAATAGACCCTCCCAAGTTGGATTCCTCTCATTCTATTCTGCAATACTGGTTCGACAATCATCCCGCACACCCTGATGCGCTAAAAGTAGCACAAAATCTGCGCGAGCATGTGCGAGCTTCATCTATTATTACACTGTTTCTTGAGGAAAATACGTCTTCCGATCGTCCCATTGTTGAGGTAGTGAAAAATAGGCAATTGGAACCTTGGGCTCACGCGCTTAATGCAATTGTCGGAGATAATGCTGACAAGCCTTCTGCTTTTTCGAATTGGGCTGAATCAACGTGTGATCCGATTTTGAAGAGTACATTACTGTACGCAGCATCGATTGTTTCAGAGCATTTATTAGGTTCGCCGAATTTGTCAGAAGAATTTTCTGAAAAGGCTCGATCTGTTATCTTAGAAAAAGATAAAGAGCGCAGTTATCTTGAGCTTTTATTGACTGATTTGAAATCTTCCAAATCCGAACTAGAAGACAAAGAGTATAGTAAAGATTTGGAGCGATCCGAACATGAAGCAGAATCCAAGAACGGCTCCGATGAATTTCTGAAAGCACTATTACTGTTAAGCGATTTCGAAGACTATTTCGCTGCTCAAACAATATTGGAAACTTATGAATTGGAATATCCGGAAGACCTTATTGCATCTCTATTATTGTTGGATATTGGGTGCAAAACTAAAGATTTAGATCTTATCGTTAGGCAATTAGAAATTTTATCTACAAAGACAGAAAAAGATGCTCAACAATTGTTTTTGTGTTCCGGAGAATGGCTGCTCCTTCTAAATAAAAATTTAGAAAAGGCTCTCAGCTTTTTTGATGCAGCCGAAAAAACAAACAGTAGTATATCTGGGATTGCTAGAATATACAGACTGCTTGCTTTGCATCGTCTAGGCGAAGAGGATGCGATCACTCGGGCCGTAGAATCGGCACCTGTAAGCTCCGACAAAGAAATCGATAATATATTTGAGTTAAGTTCTGATGAAGATGACAGTTTTGAAGCGGTAAGAATTCTTGAAGGGGCGGATAATCTTCTTGTTTACAATGAAATCGAAAAAATGTTTTCGGCATTTGATTCTGACTGTGATCTCAAACAAAGTCTAATCAATGCTGCTGATCATTTACATCGATTGGCTGACATTTTATCCCCCGAAGAGCATTCGGATGCATTTAAAATTGCTGCTTCTCTTCTTAAAGGTTCTTGTGTTGACTCATCATTAAACGTTGATCTTTTAGATGAATCGGATAGCAAAATAAACTGTAGAGCCGAAGCGGCCATTGGTAAGACAGGAGACACCGCTCTTCAAAGTTTGTTGTCTTGCGCTCACAAAATGCGTTCTATAGATGCTTTCGAATGGATGGATTGGATATTATTTGCTGCTGAGTCGGCTGCCCAGACCTTGGGACCGCGTGAAGCTCTGGATATTATCCATGACGGGCTTAGCGTATCACCTGACCATCCGGGACTATTGGAAGCGGAGGTTCGTCTTGCGGCAGCAGCAGGAGAATTTGAAGAGGTCGCAGATACCAGAGGGAGACTGGGACGTTTTTATGTATCTCAGGAAGAAAAAGTCAATCAGTTGGTGCAAGCTGCTTTAATACTGTTTGATAACCTTCAAGATGCTCAAGGTGCCAGGAACCTACTAATTGAGGCGAAAAGACGTAATCCCGGGCATGCTGAAGCTAATGAGCTATTGCACTACATTCTTCACATGACTGACGACTGTTCATTGACAAACGAAGCAGAACTGAGCGGGAATGAATTTTGCTCGGATAACAGAACATCCAAGCAAAAAAAGCCGACACAAAATACTATAAGAGAAGAAATTAGATTAGCTGAGAGCAATATTGCACATATGATTGCTGAAAAACAATGGGACTCGGCATTGGAAGCTGTGAATAGTCTTATTCTGAGATGTCCGGAAAGACTTTCTGCTCATCGGACGCGTCTCGATCTGCTAACTCGGGCAAAACGTTGGGAAGAAGCATTGGCTGCCGCTGAGTTGTATTTTAATGAAGCAACACATGTTGAAGAACGCCGTAGTATTGTTTTTAGAGTGGCATCAATCGCTGATGATGTACTTAAGAATCCTGATTTGGCGGTTTCTTGGCTTCTAAGGTTGCGTGAACAAGGAGATGTTTTTGAAGAAGCAGAAAAAAGGATTCGCGAAATTGCAAAGCGAAGCGGTCGTGATTTTGTAACAGATATGGAATTGTCAGACAAAGACAGGAGCGAATAGTTGTAATGAGTGATGATTTTACACCGACAATACCGTCGTTCGCTCCTTCCATAAGGCCGTCAGGCGTTTTTCAAATGGAGCTGCCTTTCGGCAATCCTCCGGTATCTTTGGAGTCAAAGGGAAAGCCGATTAGACTTCCGGAAGATATTAGAAAAACGGTGCGTGCTCTTTCTAATAACGCTGACAAAGTTCGTCGCAGGTCTCCCCTTATTGCAGCGCAGTGCTGGCACGAAGCCGGACGTTTGCTAAATACCAGGGGCGGGAGACTTGCGGACGCGTGGATTTGTTACAATCGAGCGTTGGCGGTCTATCCGGACTACAGTCCGTCTTTAAGTTCGCTAATTCGTCTTGCAAGGCTTGCCGAAGATATTGATGTTCTCTTTCAACTTCTTTGTGCTAAAATTGATAAAACACCTTCTGTCTCCGAAAAAGCAGCTCTAATAACCGAAGCCGCATCTATTTCTATTCGCTTAGGCGATTTTGCTGACGCAAAAAAGAAGCTAAAAACAGCAATAGCTATTTCAGACAATGCTTTGGTGCCGCGTATTCTCTTGGCTGTTCTTTCCTCTAAAATTTCAAATGAAAATGAGCGCGAAATAATAATATCTTCCGCAAAAAAATTCACGTCAGATTCTCTTGTACGGAAAGCATTAGAGCGTTATCTCGCTCTCTTTGACGAAAAAAGGCGTACCTCTTCTAATAGTGATTCAGACAGAGAAAGAAAGCAGAGTATCAGCAATTCACTTCCTGCCTTATGGATTGAATTACGTACTGCACTTGCATTAGGACAAAACGATGAGTCTATTGCTGTCTTAGACAATATGTTGTCTATGATCGAAGATAAATTGTTGTTTAAAACATGTAAAAGGCTACGTGATACTTTGTCCCTGATTATGGGAGAGTCGAATGTACCTGACGATAATAGTGAAGCTGACGTATTTCGAAAATTTTTGATAGCACTTATCAATAATGATCAAAATGCAATAGAATACTTTTCCTCTATTCTAAAAAACAATTCGAGCACATCTAACTGGAAGAACACTCTTGCTCTTTTTTCTATGATAAAAGAACGACAAGTAGGAAAGTTGCCTAGATTCTCATTTGGGCCGTCAGGGATACCGACTTATTCTGCCAAAGGTGTTTATAACTTTTTAACAATCGCTGCTCCCAAGGATAACAGAAATCCTATTGTTGATGGTAAGGAGCTTGCCGATGCGATTATTAGGAAAAATAATGCTGAAATAGCAGCTGTGTTGATACGCCTTCGCGAGGAAACAATAGACGCAGATGCTGTGTGGCCTATACGGGTTGTTGAGTCTGCTTTGGAGTTTGAGGAAACACAACATGGAAGACCAAGCATTGTACCATCACCTCCGTCAGAAGAGGAGGTACATCGCGTTCCTTTGCCTTCCATAATGCGACGCAGTGAACGTCGTCATCGTCGTTTGGCAGAATTGTGCATAGGTGAGGCAAAGAATAGCGATGATGCCGAATTTATTGCCTCAAGATTGTCATGGGCCGGATTCCATTTGGAAACACTGGACCCCTTTGAATCAGCAAGATTATATACAGAGGCGCTTACATATTGTCCGTCTCTTTTGTTTGCCATAAAAGGACTTGAGCGAACCGGAACTCATGCGAAGGAAGCAGCAACCCTCTATTTACATGCTGCTTCGGAGTCAAGAGACTCCGCCAATCGAGCATCAGCGCTGCTTAGGGCCGGAATTTTGCTTTTGATCTCAGGTAACGAACCTGACTCAGTTAGACCGTTGAGCGAAGCAGCTCTCCTTTTGCCCGAAGAAGAAGGCTTGCAGAAGGTCACCTTTAATATGGCAATGACTTATCCTCAAAAAGCGGCAAGCGGATATTTGTCCTTTCTGTTAAGTGACAAAGCATCTTTTGTTCATCCTTCTCTTCTAGGTGCGTTTTTGCATTTTACCAAGCCCGAAGCAGCTTGTCGTTTTTTTGAGAAGGCACTGCAGCAGCAACCGGATGATCCTTTGGCAAAACTCGGCTTGACAGAATCGCTGCTTCGCTCCGATAGGGCATCCATTGTGTCAGAACAACTCTTTGCCGGTTTAAGACAATCGTCATCACCTACTGAAGAGGCTTTCTATTATCAAAGATTGTCTCATATTGACCGTTTTCACCGAAACGACCAATCATCATCAGCTCTCTTTACTGAGTCCCTGATAACTCAACTACCCGAACATCAATCATCTCTAATTAGACTTGTAGTGTATTATTTGCAAAGACGTCTTCTAACCGCTCTATCTCTTTCTCTTTCCAATGACTCAGATACCTCAGCAATAGCGCGCTTATGTACATTGGAAGCGGATCCAAAATCTGATTATCTCAGCCATATAACAACACATTTTCAACCGACCTTGCTCGATCTAACAGTGCTTGAATCTGTTAGCTCCGATAAAGAGGAAAAACTTGCTTTATTAGAAAAAATTGCAAATAGGGTTCCGCAGTCCATGACTTATTTATCCAGATTGGCTGATTGCCGTATGCGATTGGGTTCTTCAAATGAGGCAGCTACTCTATATAAGCAGTCAATGCAAAGCAAACTGACTGTATTTCACAGTCTTAACCGAACAGCAGAATGTCTACGTGATACAAACCTTGATTCTCTCTTGCTTGATACACTTGTTATTGCAGCTGATATTTGGACAAAAGGAGAATTCAAAGCCAAAGCTTTAACCGATGCAGCATATGTAGCATTGGAAAGACTCGGTGATCCTGAAAAAGCAGTAGAGTTATGTTTATTGTCGTTAGCGTTTGACCCCGAAGACGATGAAGCTTTTACTCTTGCTGAAACACTGTTGACCACACAACTTAACAATCCTTCTCAATATCTCAGTTTGTTACAGGCAAGATTAGATGGGTACTGCGATGTAATTGATGAAATTGTTATAAGAAGCAAGATGTTTGATATTGCAAAACAGACAGGAGAGATACAAACCGGCGATGAGGAAAGCAGGTTTGCTGATATTTTGCAGCTTATCACTGATAACAGACCTGATGAGCATGCCGATGACTGGGATCAAAAACTCTTTTTATCAATGACAAGTTCTCAAAAACTCACAGCGTCACATTATGTAGGTTTATACCTAAACATCGGCCGCTATTATCACAGTAACGTGGAAAATACTGCATATGCCGTAAAATACTATCAAGAAGCGTTGTCAGCTGACGAAGAATGTTTTGAAGCCCTAATAGCTTTGGCTGATATTTTGGCAAAAGAAGAACAATCTATTTCAACGCAAGATGTCTTATCGAGGCTTGTCTTTTCTCTCAGAACAAGACCGGATGACATTTTAACTTATAATGCGATATCCTCTGTGTCTGCTAAGATGCAAGAGAATTTGATTACATCATCGGCATTTGATATGAGGACAATGCTTGGGAGTAATTTCGGCGGATTCTTCGATGACAGATGGAAGATTCCTTCCGGTGTAAGTATTTCAGACAAAGTATTGGATGAGTATTTTTGTCCTTCAGAAATAACGCCGTTATTGCGAAAAGTGTTTTCTAAAATAGAAATACCGCTTGCCGGTATATTAAAAATCGATTTTCGCAGTGATGATAACCTTTCCTTAAGCATACCTAAGCGAAAGGACAATGTTACTCTAACCGCTGCAAAGCTTGCTCCCTTGTTTGGAATAAGTGATTTTTCTGTTTTTATATACAACCAAAAAATGAGGCTTTTGTTTGGTGAGCTTCCCGTTATATTGATGCCGCAAGAAGCATCGGTCTCAAAAAGGCCGGGGATTGCGATGTTTACGGTTGCTGCGGCATTTCAATGGCTCCGTTTGAATCTTACTCTACCTGTATTCGTAGAGCCTAATCGATTGAAAAGACTATTGTCAGGACTGGCACGAATATATTCTGATGTTCCCTTTCCATCTAATATTTCAGAAAAGTCTGCAAAAGAGGAGGCAGACATGCTTCAAGAAACTTTGTCGGCTGACATCCTGGAGTCTTTGGAACCGTTATCAGATACAATCATGGAAGCACTAACTTCAGAAAACCTACATTTACATGCCTTGTCTGCCGGTTATCGTGCGGGATTGTTGTTTTGCGGTTCTCTCCCTACTGCAATAAGCGGAATAAGGACGATTAGCGCAATACATCAAAGTACACTTATTGAGATACCGGGAGCAGCAGAATTAATATCTTTTGCATTTTCGAGCGATTTCATCGACTTGGCAAATCGCTACAGAGTAAAATGATCATTGGAATTTTAGGCGGTACTTTTGATCCTCCCCACAGAAGTCATCTTATCGTGGCAACAACTGTTCTAAATGCCGGTCTCGCGGATGAAGTTCTTATCGTTCCATGTTTAAAACACCGATTTGGAAAAACTCCTGTTGGTTTTATACATAGATTGGCAATGTGTGAACTGCTCGTAGAAGACCATCCCAAGATAAAAGTATCTGATATTGAATTGTCAATTGATCGTCCGGGCTATACTTTGGTGTTGTTGCAAAAGCTCAAAGCACAGTTTCCCGAACATGATTTACGTATGATTGCGGGGACGGATATTTATCACCAGCGTTACCAATGGTATCAATTTGATGAAATCGAAAAAATTGCACCGGTTATTTATGTAGGAAGACAAGGCGAAGAAGATATAGGCAGGCCGGTATTGCCTGCGCCTCCGGAAATAAGCTCAAAAAAAATAAGAGAAGAACTCAGCAGAAGAGTTCATGTTTCCGATGAGAAACTGCCGACCTCAATACTCGAATATATTATCAAACATAATCTTTACGGTTTCGGCAACTCCAAAGATACGGAGAAATAACAGTGAAAGACGCACGCATTGAGATTTTGGATAATACTACTGCCGACCAAATTGCTGCCGGAGAAGTTGTAGAGCGGCCCGGTTCAGTGGTTAAAGAGCTTATTGAAAACAGCTTGGATGCCGGAGCAACCAAAATTGTTTTGGATATTGATTCCGGAGGAGTCGGAAGAATACGTGTTTTGGATAACGGAACCGGTATTAAGAGAGAGCAGGTTAAAACTGCGTTTCTAAGACATGCAACCAGCAAGATGAGATGCATTGAAGATTTGCAAGAGGTGCTCACCTTTGGTTTTAGGGGAGAAGCTCTTCCCTCAATAGCGTCCGTATCTCGCATTGCGATTAATACGAGGACAGCCGAAGATACAGCAGGATATAGATTGGTTTTAGAGGCCGGTAAGGTTATTGAAGAGCGTGATGTGGGGTGTCCGGTCGGAACAGAGATCGAAGTAAAGGATTTGTTTTTCAACACGCCGGCCAGGCTAAAGTTTTTAAAAAAAGAAACCACTGAAGCAGCGCACTGCGCCGAAGCACTTGTCCGCGCAGCAGCTGTTCGTCCGGACGTATTTTTTCAGATGAGATCCTCCGGGCGCGTTACAAGAGAGTTACCGCGAGTAGAAAAAGTCGAAGAACGAGTTTCATCTATGTTTCCCAAGGAACGACTGGTTAGAGCTGAAGGGTCTGAGCATGCAACGAGAGTTCTGGCTGTGCTCGGTCCTCCTGAGACCGCCAAATCGGGTGCAATGTCTTTGTATACCTACGTTAACGGAAGATTTGTCCGAGATAAGATTATTTTGGGTGCTTTGACACGAGCTTTTGGCGGAACGCTCGAAAACGGGCGTTATCCGGTAGGACTTCTCAGTTTGGAAATACCTCCTAGCAGCATTGATATTAATGTTCATCCGCAAAAAACAGAGGTTCGTTTTGCAAATACCGATGTTGTCTTTCGAGCAATTTCCAAGGTGGTTGGAGAAGCTGTTGCAAGAGGTGCATGGTCATTTTTCTCAAAAAACCATATAGACCGAGCAATGGAACCCGAAGCGGCGTCTTATTCTCCTTCATCTTTAATGACGGATATTGAAGCCTCGTTAAACGGTTTACCGAACGGACGTCTTATTCCGCTGCCGATACAAACGTCTTTGACAAATAGGTGGGTAAATACGACGGGAACTTCGAGTGAATATATTAACAGAAGAATTATTCCCTCCGGTAACGACGTTTCCGATGCTGAAAATCCTAAGCAAAACATTCCGTCTGAAAATTCTTCTGCTTGTAATGTATTTGATATGCAAGCCGACATGCCCGACGTTTTCGCTTTTTCGCGATTAAAGTATATTGGGCAAGCTCAGAATTTATTTCTATTGTTTGAAGACATTGATGATCTTGTCATTATTGACCAACATGCTGCTCATGAACGGATAACCTATGAGCGTTTTCGCAAAGACCTAGAAAAAGGAAACATAGCATCACAGGGATTGCTAATTCCTCATAATGTTGATCTCGGACCGGCGGATGCTGACAGAATTATTAACCTGGCTGACGATTTAATGCGCTTGGGATTAGAGGTTACTCGTTCGGGTTTAGATCGAATTACAATTCACCGAATACCGGCGGAGCTATCCGATGCCGCTCCTGATAGATTGCTGGCTGAAATGGTTCCTGCTGTGGAAGAAGGCAGAAAGGGCTCAAAAGGAGAATGGGCAGAAAAAGCGCTTGCCACCATGGCCTGTCACAATTCCATAAGAGCAGGAAGAAAAGTGGATACGCGAGAAATTGAATCACTGCTAAAACAAATGGATGAGGCAGAATTCAAAGGACACTGCCCGCATGGGAGACCTGTACTTACCAGAATTTCATTTAAAGATATCCGTCGTCGTCTCCATCGATAAAAAATTAAAGCCAAATCCGGTTATGTTAACTTTGACTTTCTATAAAACTAGAAATCAATGTTCTATACCAAAGTGCTTCCAGTGACCGCGTCTCCATCTTGTGTAGCAGTAAACAGCTCGCGAACCTTCATCAACCGCTGAGGCGATCCATATTCCCCAAAGGCCCAAGCCTAAAGAAAATGCCAGTATGTATGACGTGCCTATTCCTATCGTCCACATCATTATTGTGCCGGTTATAGCCGGGGCTCTAGCATCTCCGGAGCATCGCAGTGCACTGTTAACTATTATGTTACAGGCACGGGCCGGACCGGCAATGTATTCAATGAAAAGAAGTTTTCGACCTAATTCAATTACCTCTCGGTTTGTTGTAAACTGACTGAGAAGAAATTCTGCGGACACAAGAATCACACTGGTAAAAGCAATACTCAATATCGCGGCAAATCCAAGTGCTCTGTGTAACTGTCGGTCGGCCTTTTCATACTCTCGTGCGCCGACCAGGTGAGCTATTACAATCTGAGAACCGTTTCCCAAGGCTACACTTACAATTACAGTTATAATTACAAGGTTTTGCGTATAAACTCTGGCGGTTAAGGCAAAAGAACCTAACGCAACCACCAAGGCGGTTACTGCAACCTGATAAAGCTGAAACGAGGTGGGTTCCAGAGCAGAAGGTAATGCAATTCTTTTTATCGGTTTAATAACCTCACGCACAAGAACATAACTTGCGCCGTTGAACATTTTAAAATTCAAATAAAGTTTTAATATCAGAATTGAGAATACAACATTGACTGCCAAACTTATTCCTGTAGCTAAGGCTACGCCTTGTACTCCCAATCGAGGGGCACCGAAAAGACCGTCGTAGAAAACGTGGTTAAGACCTATGTTCAGCAAATTCATTAAAACTGAACCAGCCAGATTTATATGAGTGAAACCCTTTGAGGCGATAATTTGAACCAGATTGTTCTTTATAACTTTTATTACAAAAAACATTCCCCAAACGGACAAATAATCGGTTGCATAAATGTTATTTTCGGTGGAAAGCCCCAAAAATAATCCGATCTTTCCTGAGACTAAATAAAGAATAACACTGATAATAGAGCCGATAATCAATCCCAGGCTCAAGGTAGCTAAGTTGGCGGCATCAGCTTTTTCAAAACGTTCACCACCGGCATATTGCGAGGCAACACTAATTCCGGCCTGTGTAAACACCAGCAATGCTATGGTTACTGTCATTATAACCGGAAGCACAGCACCGACTGAGCCGGCTGCTGCGTCAGATACACGGCTCAAGAAAAACGAATCGACAATGGGTAAAATCATATCAAGAGTAAAGGCCGGAACCAGAGGCCAAGTAATCTTAAAAAGGCTCATATCTTTTACCGGTTTACCCTGCATCGTGCGGGTTTATACTCGTTTTTATTGATCTGTGATAATATTTGTTTATAAAAAGCTCGCATTCAGTCTCTCAAATCCCTTAGAAAAGCTGAGAGCTTCTACATTTTGTGCAACAAGGAGAAGGATACACTATGACAATAAAAAAAATAGCAGCAGAGATTTTTGATAATCACCTTTGCCGCAATTCATATCCCGGACGAGGATTGGTTGTCGGTAAAAATGCAAGAGGTAACGGATGGATCATAATCTATTTTATCATGGGTAGAAGCGAAAACAGCCGCAACAGACGTTTTGTTGCGGATAAGGAAAGACTGTACACCGAACCTGTAGACATAAGTAAGGTTACAGACCCCAGTTTGATAATCTATGATGCAATTCTCGCTTTGCCCAAAATCCAAATTGTGAGCAATGGAGACCAAACCTCAACCATATATAATGCTGTTAAAGAAGGTAACTCCTTCGAACAGGCTCTTTCATCTCGCGAGAGAGAGCCTGACGGTCCAAATTTTACGCCGAGAATCTCTGCTATGCTCGATCTCAGAAAAGAAAACGACAATTTGGTTTTCAGTGTACTAAAAGCAAATGCATGCAATAAAGATTTTACTGATCGTTATACAATTCGTCCGGTAAATCCGCCTGCCAAAATAGGTTACGGACTTACCACATATATGGGGGACGGAGACCCGCTTCCAAGTTTCAATGGTGATTTACTAATTCTGCCATTGGATGGATCTTCAGCTGAAATACTTGACACCTATTGGAACGCCCTAAATGCCGAAAACCGTGTTTCTCTTGCTGTAAAAGAAATAGATTCAAAGGGAGAAACGGTTAGTTTTCTTGTGAGAAACCGACATGTCTAAATAGTGTGTTTTTAATCATGCATTAGAGTGTACTTTGACTACATAGCTGTTATCTTTGTGCTGTCTGCTGCAATTTGCATTGCAGCTAGAGTAACTTCAGAAGATGAACGCTTTCGAGCAGTTTTAACAATTTCGGTCGAAAATCGTAAGCTCGCCAAAATCCGACGTAATGTCGAGTATTCCTTCCCAAACCTTTGACGGCGCGGTCTTTTCGACTGCCCGCATAATTCGAACCGGCAACTCACTGACATCCTTACCGCCTGCCGCGTTGTATATGGTGTATGTCTGACTGTGCGAGCACATACAATCACATGCGTTCATCGGATCGTTATCGAGTGCTATAAGAACAATCGAAACCAACTGAAAACAGTGACAACTTTTCAACCATACCGATTAAAGTGTACATAATATCAGACAGTGTACCGACGATTCTGCCTCTCTGACATATAATTTTTCGCAAGCTATACTTCAGCTCAAATATTTATATTATTTATTTCTTTGTTTTTTTCGGCCGACGGATGCCGTCTGAGATGATACCTGCTTTTCCAACAAAATTATTTCTTTCATTAGAATAGTTTTTTTACCATCTTTGATTGTAACTTTTCCTCTTACTCTAACTATAGCACCGGGCATTACGGTTTCTTCTACACCTTGAAATTGAGCTCCGTAGCGTTTCTGAAGGTCCTGATGATCTCTTTGAGTAAAATTTCCAGGTTTGGCCGGAACAACCGCAATTTCGCCCCCTTTCATTTCTAAAACAAAAGATGCATATCCCTCTGCTTGCTTTATTTTGTGCATCATAGGAGGTGAGCCTCCCCGTCCTGACGGAATAAACAAAAATGATCGATAGAAGAAAGCTGCACAGCCCATTCCTCTAACAGGAGAACGAATCGGTTCAATTAGTTTTACTCGTCCTTCGATAATATTGAGGCCGGGAACAACCGCATCGGCATTTTCAACAGGTTTGGGGTCTTTTATAAAGGTCTGTATTGCTCTTAAAATCATTATTCAATCTCCCTACAAGACCGGCACAATAGGCGAAAATCGGTATTATTTGCAAGAGAAGAGAACTACTTCGGAATTATAACTCTTTGAAAAAAGAAATAAATTTCCCCACTTTTTGGTAAAAAACATTATTTTTTAATATTTGGTGTTCGATGCTTTTTTGGGGTTATACTAAAACGAGTAAGTATTTATACTTATTAAAATAATATAAAGAACATCATTTATCAGCCTTTGGGTAAAACATGTTTAAGAATAGACGAATGCTTATTATTGTCACAGGTATAACCGTTTTGATATTGTCAGGCGGAGCAGGTTTTATTTATTGGGCCGTTCGATATTTAGATTCGCAAAAAAAAGAATTACTTATCAACAAAATGCCCCTTGTGGCCGAAGCGGTCAGCATTGGGATTATTAAATCAATTTATGATGAAAACGGAAACATTGATAACCCAAATATTAAAAGACTTAGGTCGAAACTAAACGCTGTTAAGCAATTCGACAAAAAGAAATCCAACGTATATCTGACAATTCGAAAACCCTCAGGCGATTTTGTTGTTATTACAGATAATGATTCACAAAACCCATCATTCAGCGTTTCCGAAAAAGAAAGACTCCAAAAGAGACTTAACGATAATTTCTTACCGTCCTTGCACCAAATATTAGACACAGGAAAACCGATTGTAGCAGGTCCTTTTGAGTATTCAGGTTGCAAGCTTGTTTCAGTATGGATGCCTATCAGCAACATGAGATCAGCAAAACCCTTTGCTATATTAGGAATCGACATTGATGTAACAAACTGGGAAAAAGAGCTTTTTGTTGATGTTCTTCCTACGGTTATTGCACTGTTTTCGCTAGTGTTGATTGTATGGTTGGGTTTTTTTCTCTTTCGTTACAGATCCAGACAAAAGGGACGGGTAATAGTTCCTCTTATGCATCTAGAAGAAACAGTAACGACTCTCTTCGGTATATGCTTAACTTTCGTTGCAGCATGGACTGCTAATCACGTTGAACGCCATAGTCGCAGTCTTGCTTTTGTACAATTGGCTGAAAGTCGAATGCATGCCATCGCTGATGCGATGCAAGACCTGAGTAATATTGAGTTCGAAGGCATTTCCAGATTCTTTGAGGGCTCAGAAAATGTTACGGCAGATGAGTTTAGGCACTATGCCGCCTATTTAGTTCAAAACCCTATGACCTCTGCATGGCAATGGATACCTGTGGTATCGGATAAAGACAGAGCACGTTTTGAAGCAGGAGAGAATCAATGGGCACTCGGAGAATTAGATATCTGGCAAAAAAATAAATCCGAACAACGAAAACCTTCGGAAAAACGAGATTTGTATTATCCCTTGGTACATGTTGCACCCTACAATGAAAATGCTCATTTAATAGGATTTGATTTGGGTTCAATTCCTGAGCTAAGAACAGCTATCAATCTAGCCTACACAACCGGCCGACCTACAGCGTCAGCGCCGATAACTGAAGAAGCAACTGACAAAAAGACAATATATGTTTTTAGACCCGTTTTCAAAACTTATCCAAATAGAACTTTGTCGGGCTTTGTCGCTGCTGTCATCGATTTGGATGAGATGATCAAAATTGCAGGCAATGACTGGAATACCTATTTAGACATTACTCTAATACAAGACAACGGCGAGGAAAATCTGTTAGCAAGCAATTACTCTGCATCTACAACTATTTCTAAAGAGCTTACTTTGACCAGACAGGTCACAGCTTTCGGCAAGGTATTTAATTTACATGTATATGCAGGCGACGGTTTTTTGCATATTTATCCCATGCAAAATTGGATATTTGTCAGTGCAATAGGTTTTTTGCTTACATTTGCAGTTACTTTGTTGCTAGGAATTATTCTTAAGCGACGTGCTGAACTGGAACATCTTGTAGCTGAGCGCACTGCAAAATTACGAGAAAGCGAAGAACGAGGAACTGCTACTTTGCGTTCTATAGGTGACGGAGTTATTGCCTGTAATAGCGAACAAAAGATTATAAGCCTTAATCATACAGCTGAAAAACTTACCGGGTGGCTCAGTCATGACGCTGTCGGCCGAAAGGTTGAAGAAGTTTTTAACATTGTCGATGTAAAAACCGGTGAAACAGCCGAAAATTTTCTTTCAAAATCCTTGAATGAAAATGTCATAATAGAGCCATCAAACCATACAGCCATTATATCAACAAACGGACAGAAGCGACAAATCTCAAGCAATTGTGCTCCTATTCGAGATGAGAGCGGCGCAGTTATAGGAGGGGTATTGGCTTTTCGCGATGTAACCGAAGACTACAAAAAACGTGAAGAGCTTGCAGAGGAAAGAAAACGTATTGAATATGTTCTGAGCATTACCAAAACAAGTTTCAACATTATCGATTCTGATTACAACCTCAAATATGTTGACCCGGCATCTCAAGAGATCTACGGCGATCCCACGGGGAAGAAATGTTATACATACTTTAGTGAATTAAAAGAACCCTGCCCTACATGTGCAAGCGCTGCAGCACTAAAACTTAAGACCCCTATTACAAGAGAAAAAGTTCTCACTAAGGAAAACAATCGGATAACCGAAGTACACAGCATTCCGATGCAAGATGCTGACGGACAGTGGTTGATCGCAGAATTCAAAGTAGATATTACCGAACGCAAACAAGCAGAAGAATCACGAGAGAAACTTCAAGCACAATTAAACCATGCTCAAAAAATGGAATCCATAGGACGTTTGGCCGGAGGCGTTGCCCATGATTTTAACAATATGTTGGGAGTAATTCTCGGCTATGCTGATCTGGCTGTCGGTAAACTGGATGCCAACAAGGAGCTTTTAGGAGATCTTGTGGAAATAAGAAGGGCTGCTCAGAGATCTGCTGATCTTACTCGTCAACTATTAGCTTTTGCTCGCAAACAAACAGTAACTCCCAAAGTTCTGAATCTAAACGAAACAGTTGAAGGCATGCTGAATATGCTGAGAAGACTTATCGGAGAGGATCTAGCTTTGGTTTGGCATCCCGGTCCTGCTGACGTTCAAATAAATATGGATCCCTCTCAAATCGATCAGATACTGGCCAATCTATGTGTCAACGCAAAAGATGCTGTTAGTGTCGGAGGTAAAATTGTTATTACAACTGAGACTTTTACTGTAGACAAGGATTACTCCGGCCCTCATACAGAAGCTGTTCACGGAAAATATGCTCTTCTTTCGGTAAGCGATAACGGCATAGGTATGAGCAGTGAGATAATTGCCCGTTTGTTTGAACCTTTTTTTACTACGAAAGAATTGGGTAAAGGAACGGGTTTGGGCTTGGCTACTGTTTATGGAATTGTAAAACAAAACGGAGGATTTATTGAAGTTGAAAGCGAGCCCGGCAAGGGAGCTTCTTTTAAAATATTTTTGCCGCAATACATCGAAAAAAACACAGAGCTTCCCAAAATTCAGTTGATCGAAGAACCGGCATTTATTGTCGAGACCATTTTATTGGTCGAGGATGAACCCGCTATTTTAAAAATGACGGCTTTAATGTTGGAGAAATTAGGACATACGGTTCTGCCCGCATCAACACCGAAAGAAGCATTACGTATTGCAACTGACTACTCCGGAGAAATACATCTTCTTATGACCGACGTAATAATGCCCGAAATGAACGGGCACAACCTAAAAGCAACCGTATTAAAAATTAGACCTGACATAAAATGCCTGTTCATGTCGGGATATACGGCTGATGTAATAGCCGAAGGTGATATGCTTCAAGAGGGAGTATTTTTTATACAAAAGCCGTTTACAATGCGGAGTCTTTCCGACAGCATCAACAAAGTATTGGAATAGATAAACGGTCAACAACACGTTGTAACACGTTCTAACCCGCCCTAATAGGACACGTAGGTCCTGCTCATAAAAACAAACAAATAATTAAGTCTAAATAAGAAGCTGTTAACTTCATCTTTTTGGAACTTTTTGACGAACGAAATCTCTTCGAGATCGAACACCCGGATTATCCGA
>CAYWLQ010000012.1:0-53755 GCA_964458775.1 uncultured Myxococcales bacterium
TATATCCTTCGGCCTACCCAAGGGCGCACGTAAAATTCTTACTTCTATGTTTTTGCATGAGGCAATCAAGGCCGGCCTTGATGCGGCTATTGTGGACGCAGCAAAAATTTTGCCGGTCAGCGCAATATCAGAAGAAGACAAAGAGCAATGTCTCAATCTGCTCTACAATAAACAATCAAACCCCGAAATTGCTCCTTTAGATGCCTTCATAGAACACTTTAAAGATAGAACAGAAATCACTGATAATACACAGCAAAAAGAGGAAAAAACTCAAGAGCAAGTATTAGAGCATAAGCTCATGGCTGGAGATGACACTGATCTGGTTGATGTTTTGTCTATCCTAATGGAACGATATTCCCCCATTCAGATTATCAACCAAATCTTGGTTCCTGCTATGCGAAGAATCGGTGAGCTTTTTGGAAAAGGACAAATGTTGTTACCCTTTGTCCTCAAAGCAGCTGAGGTTATGAAGAAATCTGTCAACATTCTCGAACCTTATATGGAAAAAGCTGATGCAGCAGCAAAAACCAGAATTCTTTTGGCTACAGTTCAAGGAGATGTTCACGACATTGGAAAAAATCTCGTGGACATCATATTGTCAAACAACGGTTTTGAAGTAATCAACATAGGCATTAATGTTCCTGCTGAAAGAATTATTGAAGAAGCGGTAAAACACAAAGCAAATGTGGTTGGATTGTCAGGTCTGCTGGTTAAATCTGCAATAGTAATGAAAGATACCATGCCCATGTATTCAGCAGCCGGTCTCAATGTGCCGATTCTTTTAGGCGGGGCCGCTCTTACTCCAAGATTCGTTGCTGAATCATGTGTTCCCTCCCACAGCTCACCGGTTATCTATTGTGCAGATGCCTTTGAAGGCCTTAAAGCAATGCAACGAGTGGAAGAAGGGACAGCGGTTTCTACGGTGTATCTGCCGGTAAAAGAACAAGCAGCTGTTGCAAAAGTAGGAAGAAGCCTGGAAATCGAACATCTTAGAGAAATACCTTCAGTTCCTTTTGTGGGTTGTAAACAGGTTAGAGATATTGAAACAGGTCAACTGTTGAAATACCTAAATAAACAGGCACTTGTACGCGGTCGATGGGGATACAGAAGAGGCAAACTTTCTGCAGAAGACTATTCGGTAATATTAAGAGAAAAAGTAGATCCTCTCTATGCAGAATTTGAAAAGCGCACAAAAGCGGGAGAAATAGGAAACGCTGCTGCAACTTACGGATGGTTTCGATGTTTTAGGGAACAGGAATCGCTTATAGTTGAAAATAATAACAATACCTATAAATTTGATTTTCCGCGTCAGTCGTTTCCTCCAAACCATTGTATTTCTGATTTTTTCAGAACAAGGGAAGAAGGCGGTGATATTGCCGGCTTTTTTGTGGTTACGTTGGGATCGCAACTCGCTGCTGAAATAAAATCTCTATATGAAGCAAACAGTTATCACGACTATCTTATGCTTCACGGTTTTGCAGTTGAGCTTACTGACGCTCTGGCTGAGCATTGGCATGCTGTAATGAGAAAAGAAATGGGTATTGCCGAAAATGAACCCCAAGATGCCTTGGAGTTTGCAAATCAAAACTATAGGGGCTCTCGCTACGGATTTGGATATCCGGCCTGTCCGGATTTGGATGCTCAGAAAATTGTCTTTGAACTGCTCCGTCCCGAAGAATTGGGAGTAACCCTTACGGAAAACATGGAAATGGTTCCTGAATTATCAACTTCAGCAATTGTCGTTCACCATCCGCAGGCAAAGTATTTCAGCGTTTAATCTATCGACATCAACTTTATTTTGTAGTTAAATAATATCAAGATAACTGTAACAGTTCTTTACGATCGTCGGACTTATAATGAAGAAAAAAATTGCAATTCTAGTATCTACTATCTTTATTCTTGTAATTATATCTTGCTCAGACAAATCCAAAGGTTTCTATGATAATGATTCTGAAGTTGTTATTGACTCAAATTCATTTGATGATACAGACTCTCTTAGTATTCAAATTGATACAGAGGAACAAAGAGAGCCTTGGGTTGAAAAACCTCTCGATATAAATGAGCTGCCGGAAGACGTTGTTACAGTTGAAATTCTAATTTCGTCTGAAGCAAAAGCACAGCTTGAATCAGCTCCCTTTTACGGAGATGACGTGACCGGAACATTTATCGATGAAAACGGAGTAAGATATGAGAACGTTGATCTCAATTTTAGAGGAGCCTATAAGCTGAGAGAATTGATCAACAACGACCCAATCGGACGGCGCAATTGGAAAGTAAAGTTTGCATCAAACAACATGTATAGAAATCGTCGAGAGTGGAATTTTAACTTTGAACCCAATCTCAGACAAAAACTGGCCTATGATTTGATGAAATTTGCAGGAGTAAAAGTTCCTAATGCTGAACATGTAATTCTCAAAGTCAACAATGAGGCAATGGGATTGTATTTGAGGTATGAAGATCCTGATAGCAAAAACTGGTTGTATGATTCTTTCGGCAACGATGAGGGTGATCTATACAAAGCCGCAACAGATGTTCCTGCATCTGAGGGCCGACCGGAAATGAAATATTTTGCTTTGACAGACTATTTGGGAGAAGCGGATTCAAACTATCTCTCTCACTACAACAAAAAGACCAATCACAAGAATTCCGAAACATCTCAAAATTACAGTGTTATTCGGAATTTCTTATTAGGACTTAATTTCACAGCGAGCGAAGATCTCTTGTTATGGCTACAAGAACATCTGGAGATCGAGTCATATATAAGCTATTTAGCGGTTTCCAATTATATATCCAACTGGGATTCTTTTCCTCAAAGGCCTAAAAATTATTGGCTTTTTGAAAACCGAAGAACTGACAAAATAGCTTTTATACCTTGGGACATGGACGGAACTTTTCAAACTTGGGTTGATGACTACAACCAAATGGGACCGACCTGTTCTATTTTTTATAATTTAAAACAATCCGACTATCGCCCCATACACTCTCAAGAAGGAACATCTCGTCCTTTGGCATATAAACTGCTAAATTTGTCAGAACTGGAACGAAAGTATCTTTTAAGATACAAGGAACTTCAGGAGAGTATTTTGTCACATGAGTTTTTACAAACTAGACTCAATCGCCTCGATCAAATAATGCGTCCTTATCTTACCGACCGCGAAACTCCCGGTTGGATGAGCACATCAACGGAACGTGAAGATTATGAAAACGCATTAGAAGATATGAAGGATTTCATTTCAGAAAGAGACAGGTCGGTTTCTGAGCAATTGAGAAACTCATTCTAGTCTTTTTAGGGAGCTTAAAGAGTAATGAAAGTTTGTGCCTTAATTCCTGTGTACAACAACATAGACACCATCGCCGATGTGGTAAGAAGATGTCGCGCGGTTCTAGAACCTGATGTTCTGGTTGTGTCTGACGGTTCTACTGACGGAAGTGATATTGCTGCCCAAAAGGCAGGCGCCCAAACAACAATCCTTCCGCAAAATCACGGCAAAGGATACGCTATAAGATTCGGTCTTCGCTTTGCTGCTGATATGGGATATACTCACGCAATTGTTTTAGATGCAGACGGTCAACATTTGCCCGAAGAGATTCCGAGATTGCTGAACGCAGTCTGGGAGAATCCCGACAAACTTTGGGTATGCGTTAGAAAAATGTCTTTGTCCTCTGCACCTCCTTCCAGTATCAAAGGACGCACTATTTCTAATTTTTGGACCACCGTAAACGGTTGGCAGCGCTGCCTGGATGCACAATCCGGTTTTAGATGTTATCCAATACAAAAAACATTGTCACTTTCCTGCAAAGAAAACGGATTTGCCTATGAAATGGAAGTTCTGGTGAGAGCATCATGGGCGGGAATTCGTATCGACCATATAGAAGTTGATGTTATATACCCTAAAAAAGGTGAAAAACGCATTACCCATTTTTCCCCAATAAAAGATAATGTAGATGCTGCATGGCTTAGCTTTACAATGTTTTTGCAAATGTTGGCAAGATCGCCTCTTATAATGTATAAAAAAATAACGACGAAATCAGAACACTTTACACCTTAATTTGATTGCAGTTCATAGGCTCCAACATCTTGCATGGAAGTATTCGATCGGGAGCGACCGAGATAGTCAAAATCAAGTATTGTAGATGTTTTGCTAAAATCAACATCTACTGTTACCGGTTTCGCCGCATCTTTTGCTATTGAATTTTGTTTCAAATCAAAAGGATTTTCTCCTATGTTTACAAATCCGGGATCACCTTGCAAGCAGTCAATGCAAAGAGATGAATCAAAAACAATGCCCCCTTGACCGTCTATAAGATTATTTGAAAGATATGCTTTATTTTGTACATTTTCGGGAATTATAATTTGTCCCGAATAATTTCCGCTAACTATGTTGTTTATTATTTCAACATCATCTACATGGTCCGGGTCATCACACTGAAGATGAATCCCTCCTCCAACCCCTCCTGATCCGACACCGACAACAGTGTTGTTAAAAATTCTAATTCTTCTTCTCATACCTATTGCTTCAGCAATACCCTTGGTATCTTGCCACTTGGTAACCTGTATTCCGCCGTAAAGACCTTGATGAACAACATTGTTAAAAATATCTATATCTTCTATTGTTCCGCCGTATTCAGAACTAACGGCGATTCCGGAGTCAGCTCTTACCTCATTCTGATAAACTAAAATATTATGCGTTCTAAGTGTTCCGTCTCCTTCACTTCCTACCCCCAAGTAAATTCCCACATCACCCGGAAGATCGAACACTTTGTTTCTGTAGATTTTTCCGTAACGGCAATAGCCCTTTACACAGATTCCCTCTCCGCCGTTGTCATTTCCTGCACCTTCATCTATCATACAATCATGAACAGAAAATCGGTTTACTGTTCTTATGCTAATATTTTCCTGAGCGGCTACGGTATCTGAATCCAACAAGCATCCGCGATATACTTCAACGCCGCTTATTTCTATATCTTCGGACAATTCTACATAAACGCCTGACATCTGAGTGTCATAGGTCTTAATGTTTTCTAACAAAATTTGACTGCTATGCTGAATAAATACTCCGGAACTTTCAGAATCAGTTATTGATATGTTTTGTAACGTCACATGCTTTGTATTAGTGATAAAAACAATTCCGCCCCAAGGCAAAGAAGAGGTAGTGTCCACATCAATTTCTTTTCCGTCGATAACAACCTCATCAGGAGACTTCCCCTCTCCTGCCAGAGTTAATACTGCACCTGTACTGTTTTGTCCTGAATAATTAAACACCAACTGCTCATTGTATCTCCCGGGAAGAACATGAACAGTAGTTCCGGGACCTGCAATTAACAATGCACTACTTATGGTTCTAAGAGAATTTTCGGTATTCAAACCGTCATGTTCATCATTTCCGGATTCAGACACAAATAGATCTTTTATTGACGGCACTCTAATCGATATATCATCAAACAGAAGAGTTCCTAAGGATTGAGCATAATCTACTTTCCCATAAAGAAAACTTTCTACGCCCGATTCGACGGAAGACAGTTTTGCTGTACCCAAAACATTACCATTGACCGTCTCCACACTTAGACCGAGCTGTTCATCACGTGATGCTGAATAAGAAAAGATAATTCGGTACCAGGTTTTTGTATCAAGAGATATTGAATCCGATGCATCATTTTTGTCATATCTAAGTGTTAATCGAAATTTGTCCCTTCCGTCTATGAGCAACTTGACAACACCTATGCTTTCTAGATTTCTATTTCTAAAACGAACTATAGACATATCAGAGGAATCGCCTTTCAGTATTTCATCAACATAAAAATAGAAATCAGTAGATACCTCTTTTAAATTGCCGCTTTGAACATCTGATTTCTTAATCATTGAGACATCATCTTCTACTGCTGCGACTCGTAAATAACCTGTATTATCTTTATCGCTATAAGCAGAAAAGACATCCTGTAAAATATCCAGTCTAGCCGCCCCTTCGGTTGTCCATTGATTGCGGTTCTCTTCTCCTTCTAGAAAATCCTTCTCAAAAGATTCAAAAACCCATTGCCACTCAGAAGGCATCGGTATTTCTTCTATCTCGGTATTGCTATCACTATCTATTTCGTCACCGCTTGAAGTATCGACAGTTCTGTCCGAATTTGTATCACCGGAAGCAATGATCTCTTTGTTTCTACCACAGGAAAGAACAAATATTGATAAACATAATACCTTGTATACAAAGCACAGTATCGTATATGGCCTAATGCCTCGAACAAATAACGACGAAGAGTAAGTACGGAAATTTCGTTGAGCTCGAAAGGATCCAATCATAGGCTTTTTGAACAAGCAATATGCTGTAGAGTGCATTAAAAAGTGTAAGGTGTTTTTTTTCAAGGTCGACTCTTTCTTTTGTAAAGTTCGCTGCATATACTGTCAATATACTCATCAATACATCTTTTTGTTGTATTTGAACTATAGTTTTTTATTACTATGAAGCAATGATTTGTCCATTATGCAACAACAACAGCGTTTTTTTCTTTAAAGATTTAGATGCAATAAATTATTATCATTGCCTCAACTGCGAACTAATATTTAAGTCTCCCAATAATCGTCTTAATAAGGAAGATGAGAAAGCTCACTATGATTTACACAACAACAATCCTCAAGATTTAGAATATAGAAAATTTTTAGGGAGGCTGTTTTATCCGGTATGTCAAGTTGCACCCCCACAAGGTTTTGGACTTGACTACGGCTGCGGTCCGGGACCTACCTTGCATCTCATGTTTGAAGAGGCCGGTTATAAAATGGACATCTATGATCCCTTTTATTATCCTGACAACTTATTTTTAAAAAAGTACTATGATTTTATAACGTTGTCCGAAGTTGCCGAGCACTTGCATTATCCAATGGAAGAGTTTGTTAAATTATGGAAAATTCTAAAACCCAACGGCCACTTGGCCGTCATGACCCAATTTTCTTCTAAGCGCATTTCTTTGAAAAACTGGTACTACAAAAAAGATCCGACCCATGTTTGTTTTTATTGTGAAAAATCTTTCAAAGTTCTTGCTTCCTTATTAGGCGGAGACCTTTCAATAATCTCTGATGAAGTTGCCTTGATAAGAAAGAAGTAACACCTAATTGAGAGGTTGGTGAGATTGTATTCTTAACCGACAAGGTGAGATAGTTCATCTATATTTTCTTCCACAGTGATGTCCATTCCCGACCGACATTTCTCTAATTCTCTTTGAAGAGGCAACGACAGCATCACAACAAATGCGTGTCTTTTGGTGCTTTCCTTTTTCTTTACAAAAACGGGACGCATCTCAAGATGGGCGGTCATACACCGGACGGCGGCGGTGACGACGGTGCCGGAACCCGGACCAAGAAGGAATCGTGGGACTTCTTCACACAGTTGTAGTATTCACTTCCCTGCTCCGCAATTGTAACTAGTTTTAAATGAAGCTGCTAGTCTTCATCAATAACCGGAAGGGTTGTTTTCTTTCCATTTTCATCAACAGCTACAAATACCACATTGGTTGAAAATACAAGTTCCTCATCTTGGGATACCTGATTAGAAGCATAAACTTTGGCATCATAAGTTACAGAAGAACCGCCCTGTCTTATACGTGTAATAGTGAAGCGAAGTATCGATCCGATCCTCACACGTCTGGTAAATTCAATTTTATCCATAGCGCGAGTTACAAGAATATATCCTGGAAAATCTCTGGCTGCGGCAAGCCAAGTATATTCGTCTATCCACTTAAGCATATTTCCGCCAAAAAGATATCCCTGATGACTAAGATGTTCCGGTCGTACAAAACAGAATGATTCCATACCAAACTCACTTTTGTCAGCTATCAACAGAGGTACACAAATACCCTTGTTTGTTGCAAGTTGGTGAATATCACTTTTGTTTTAACAACGTCAATTTGGAACATCTACAAAAGGATAGTTAGGGAAAGGCATTCTCAATTTTCGAAATAATTTCAGTTTGATCCGCATTGGGGGTTAAGGGTAATCAGAACAAACTATTCATCTAAACAGCGCAAAGCATTATTTTCACAATGTGATACTTTTCCAGACGCACAAGCACCCCACATTTCGTTACAACTTATGATTGTTGCGCAATCTATTTGGGATGCCCAGCATCCTCCGTTATATCCATCTGCGTTTTCATCGCAAAAAATAGGTCTGTCTTCCGGACAACAAACCGGACATCCGCTTGTTGTTTTATACTTGGTTGAGCCTTCGGGACATGAAATACAACTAAACGTGCCGTTTGCACTGCAGTATGGAATCGAGTCGTTGCGACATGCTGTCCATTTTTCTCCACATAAGCTAACAGTTTCACATTTAACATCGGCTGACCAACAGCCTCCGAGATACCCGGCTTCATTTTCATTACAAAAAGTCGGACGATCAGCTGAGCAACAAACAGGACGACCGCTAGATGTCTCATATTTCACAGCGCCTTCGGGGCAACTATGACATGAGAATTGTTCGTCATCGCTGCAATAGGACAAGGAACCTTCCGGGCAAGCACGAGGTCGTTCTCCGCATATCAGAATAGAATTGCAGTCAACCCCTTCACTCCAACATCCGCCTACATATCCGCTGTTATTTTCATCACAGAAAACAGGATAACTGCTGTTACAGCAGAGAGTTTTACCTCCGGAAGTAATATGAAGCGTGCCCCCGTCAGGACAGATATTATCGGTCGTATCTGTATCTGTATCTGTATCTGTATCGGTATCTGTATCCATATCGGTATCCGTATCAATGTCTGTATCCGTATCAATGTCTGTATCCGTATCGGTGTCTGTATCCGTATCTGTATCTGTATCCGTATCGACGTCTGTATCCGTATCAATGTCAGTATCCGTATCGGTGTCTGTATCCGTATCTGTATCTGTATCCGTATCGGTATCTGTATCCGTATCGGTGTCTGTATCCGTATCGGTATCTGTATCCGTATCGGTGTCTGTATCCGTATCGGTGTCTGTATCCGTATCAATATCTGTATCTATGTCTGTATCTATGTCTGTATCTGTGTCCGTGTCAGTATCGATATCTGTATCGGTATCGGTATCTGTATCACTATCAATGTCCGTATCTGAACCAGTGTCTGTGTCTCCATCGGTATCAGCGTCAGCACCTTTGTCTGTGTCCTCATCAGAACTGACATCTAATGAATATGGGGTTTCAGAATTGCCACAACCAAATACCGAAAAAACGATCATTTGAAGGAATACAATACCACTGTTTACATGCATTCTGCGAAAGACACTAAAATGAGACATGCTAGACTCCTTTTTCTTTTTGCTTTTTATATCTCCGCCAATCACGGCCATATCTAAACAGACAGAGTCAATTTCCGAATATATCGGTGCAGTCTTTCACAAAAAAATACATTATAACCTGTTAGCTTACTTGGTTCATTCATCATGACAGACCTCATCCTAAAGCCTCTTTATCTGCATAAAATTTGCCCCTCCTCTAACGGGGGCGGTTCCGGATATTAATACAATTCTATTATTTCGTTTTACTAGTTTTTTCTCTATTAGCAATTTTTCCGCATCTTCCACAAGATCCGCTATATGTTCCCCAAATTTTATTTTGAAAGCTTGTATATTGTACGCGAGAGATAGCATGTTAACAACCGCTTCATCCGGCGAAAATGCGTAGATTGGAGCTACTGTTCTGATTTTCGATAGATATAGCGCTGTGTCACCGGAAAGGGTAAAAACACAGATAGGAATGTTGTTCAGCTCAGCACTTGCCCACGCTGCCGATTCACAAACAGCTCTAAAAGACACCTTTTCTTTTTTAATATCTGTAAATTTGTTTCTTATCAGATTGTTTTTCATATATACGCTCTGCTCAGCCGTTTCGGCTATTTGAGCCATTGTTAAAACAGCTTTTTCAGGATTTGCGCCCACTGCTGTTTCTCCTGACAACATTACAGCGTCAGCACCGTCAAAAATTGCGTTGGCCACATCAGTAGATTCCGCTCGAGTCGGCAAAGCATTTTCTATCATTGACTCAAGCATTTGTGTGGCAACAATTACGGGTTTTCTAATAGCTTCAGCTTTACAGATAAGGTTCTTTTGCAAAATAGGAACATCAAAAGGGGTTGCTTCCACACCTAAATCTCCTCTGGCAACCATTATGCCGTCAGCCGCCTCTAAAATTTCATCCGCTGCTAAGGCAGCTTCGGGCTTTTCTATTTTGGCTATAAGCTTAATCTCAGGACGTAGCTTTTCGGTAAGTTTTCTTAAGGCTTTTATATCAGATGCGCTTCTAACAAATGACAACGCGATATACTGAACCTCTAAAGAAAGAATAAAATCTAGATCTTTTATGTCTTTTCTAGTCATCGACGGAATTTTGAGATGAACATTTGGAAGATTTACTCCTTTTCGAGAAGAGTATGAACCGCCGCTTGTAACAGAACATAATATCTGATCGCCTTCTACATCTATATGCTTGACCTGCAATCTTATTGCACCGTCATTTATTACTATAATTTGTCCGGGCACTATTTCTTTGGATAAAGTTAAATAATCAATAGAAATCACTGATGCATCGCATACAACCGGTTTTGAGGTTAAAACAACCTTAGAGCCTGTTTTTAGTCTTATTGTTTGATCGTTTAGAGTATTGCCTGTTCTTATCTTAGGACCCTGTAAGTCGGCCAATATTCCCACAGGAGTATTTAATTTGTTTGCTGTCTCGCGTATCAACCTAACCGATTCTCTATGCGAATCATGTTTTCCATGTGAAAAATTAAGCCTAAAAACATTAACACCGGCTTTTATCAGTTTTTTAATCATAACCGCGTTACGCGTTGACGGCCCTATTGTTGCAATAATCTTTGTTTTTCTCGTTGTATATTTCATGGCAGATTTTCTTTCTTAGTAATTGCGTTAAGAAAATATTATCAAATACTACTAAAAATAAATATTGACTATTTTACGCTGACATTTTGTCATGCCCGTTTCATATTGTCACAATATAGCACGTTTTGTTTCTGCAAATGGGATAACACGCTGACTTTTGCCAAATCACTTGGCACAGCAAAGAAGATGGGATACGCTTGAACTGTCGAATGAAACTCTGAATGGAGCAATAATCAATGTTCAACATTCAACCCTATTTGCCGGCTATCAGAGAAATCTGCGCCAAATACAATGTCAAGCGACTGGTGCTTTTCGGTAGCGCGCTTACAAGTCGGTTTGGGGAATCGAGTGATTTGGATTTTCTAATAGAACTCAATGACTCAACACAGGGACTTGTTAGATATATGGGCGTCAAAGACGATTTAGAAGCATTGCTAAACCGATCGGTCGATCTTGTAATGCCAAAAGCAATCAAGAGCGAACGAATAAAAAAACACATCTATTCAACTACCCAAGAGCTATACGATGCACGACCCTAGGGTATGCATTGAAGACGCAATCACCGCCTGTGATCATATCGCCGAGTTCATCGGCGATATGAATGAACAGCATTACCTAGCTGATGCTAAAACTCGCTCAGCGGTTGAACGTCAATTCGAAATCATCGGTGAGGCGCTAAATAGAATAAAGCGAATAGCCCTGAGCTTTTGTTCCATATTGACAATGCACATGCGATTATCGGATTTCGCAACGTTATTGCACACGGTTATGATGTTGTCGAAGATGAAATAGTGTGGGACGCTGTTAAAAACAACATCCCGCATCTGCGTAGTCAGTTGCTTAAGTTGACTGAAGAGTAGCAGAGAATGCCGGTCCGCTTGGACCAAAAATGAAACCTATACATCCACAATTAATTATTTCATAAAAATTTTCGTTCACAGCTTTGATTTCAACAGCAGAACACAATTTGCATCAACTGTTTTTTTCGTTTTCTGCGGAAAACAAATATTGACTATTTTGCGCTGACATTTTGTCATGCTCGTGTCATATTGTCACAACATAACACGTTTTATATCTGCACATGGGATAAAACACTGTAATGATGGTATATTTTTTTAGGTCTAATTATTGCTTGTCTTATTCTGTAGAACCATGGAGATGTCTATGCCCAATCCTACAATACTCATAGCTGAAGATGATAAGAACAATTTGCTTTCTTTAGAAAAGATTTTTCAAAGAGAATCATTTGAGGTGCTCTGTGCCTTGGACGGCAAAACCGCATTGGAAATGATCAGAAAAAATCCGGTTGATATTGTTTTAACAGACCTCATGATGCCTGGAATGGGAGGTGATGAGCTTCTTCAGGCCATCCGCTCTATTTCTCCCGAAACAGAAGTGGTGTTGATGACCGCTTTCGGCACTGTAGGAACAGCAGTGGATGCCATGAAAATGGGAGCTTATGATTTTGTAGAAAAGCCTCTTAAACGTGCTTCTATTGTTAAAACCATTAAAATGGCCCTTGAAAAACGCTCTCTTGTTTTGGAAAACAGAACGCTGAAAAAGAAGCTGTCAAAATTTGAGAAACGTGCACTTGTGGGCAATTCTCAGGTTTTCCGGCGTACTCTGGACATGGCTGTTCAGGCGGCACCCTCTCAAGCAACAATGTTAATTCTTGGAGAATCAGGAACCGGCAAGGAGTTAGTCGCTCGTACCATACACGAAAACTCAAACAGATCCGAACAACCGTTTATTGCGGTAAACTGTGCAGCTCTTCCCGAAAGCATTATGGAAGCAGAGCTGTTCGGTTATGAACGAGGTGCCTTCACAGGAGCAAATCAACGTAGAGACGGAAGATTTAAATTAGCTGACAAAGGTACCATTTTTTTGGATGAAGTAGCCGAAATGAGTCCGTCTGTGCAAGTTAAGCTTTTGCGCGTTTTACAAGAAAGCGAATTCGAACCTTTGGGAGGAAAAACCGTAAAGGTTGATGTTCGAGTAGTTGCAGCAACAAACCAAGATTTGGAAGAAGAAGTTCGTCGCGGAACTTTTAGAGAAGATTTATTTTATAGACTAAATGTCATAGTCGTTTCGCTACCCCCTCTAAGACAAAGGTTGGATGATGTTCCCCTTTTAATCAGTCATTTTCTTTCTTTACATTCCAGCAGAAACAACAAAGAAGGAATAGCCTTTTCTGAGAACGCTCTTGAAATGTTATCCAACTACTACTGGCCTGGAAATGTAAGAGAATTGGAAAACGCCGTGGAACGAGCTGTGGTTCTTTGTAAAAACAATACAATTGATGTCGATGATCTTCCTCCCGCAATTGTTCAAGGTGAGAGATTTGAAGGACAACTCACCTTTTCTATAGGTTCAACTTTGGAAGAAATTGAACTTAGAATGATTAAAGAAACCTTGCGACACACAAAGGGTGACAAAAAACTGGCAGCACGGTTATTGGGAATTGCTCCAAGAACCATCTATCGCAAACTTGAAATTATCGAGCCGCAATAATCTTTTGGATGAGACTCGTACAAGAACTGTTAATCTGACATACTTGACGATATGAGATGTAACGGTCTCTATTTTTAAGGAGAATCTTAGTGTTAAAAAAGGTAGCGTATAAAATAATTATTGTTGTTTGTTTTTTGGGTATGATGTTGTCTTGTAACTCAACAACTACTGTCAATGAAAATGACAGTCACTTAGATGACATAAATACTGACTCGAATATAGATACTGTCAGTACCAGTGATTCTGATACTGATTCTGACACTGATTCTGATGCAGATACCGACACTGATTCTGACACTGATTGGCGAGAGGCTTTTGCTCAGAACGAAGTACTCCAATACCGCATCATAATGGATCCGACGGACAGGGTTCACCTCGAAGAAAAAGGAAATGATGAATTATACTTACAAGCTTCTCTTCATATCAAAGGGGGAAATATTGACAAGGTCTTTTCCAAAGTTGGTATAAGACATAAAGGAGCATGGACTCTACATA
This sequence comes from uncultured Myxococcales bacterium, assembly GCA_964458775.1. GTDB lineage: Bacteria > Myxococcota_A > Polyangia > JAAYKL01 > JAAYKL01 > CAYWLQ01. The sequence goes on from CAYWLQ010000012.1 coordinate 13,873, forward strand.
GCTGTTTTGAATCAGGATCAAGAAGCTATGAAGACCATTGCGCCAAACTTTCATATAAAATTAAATTTAATGAATATAATACTTCTGATCGATTCTTCGGCCTTAAAAAAATTAATTTACACGCCATGTCCGGTGACAATACAAAGCTAGTAGAACAATTGGCTTATGACATGTTTAACTCGTTTGGTGTTAACGCTCCCAAAACTTCGTACGCGGAATTATATATTAATGATGAATTAATCGGCTTGTTCGCTCAAGTTGAACAAGTTGATGGAAGATATACAGCCTTCAATTTTCCTGAGGACGGAAACGGCAATCTTTACAAAGAAGTATGGCCCAAACCGGGATATAATGATAGCTACTATTTGGGTCACCTAGAAACCAATGACAAGCCCGAAGACAATCCGAATGTTTCGGGAATTCAAGCATTTGCCGAAGCAATTGATGAGACATCTGAAGAAACCTTTGAAGCAGATATGTCAAAATGGATAAATATTGATAACTTTTTAAGATATATGGCTGTAGATCGAGCTTCAAATAATTGGGACGGCATTGTTGCCTTCTATTCTCCTGCTAAACCTCACAATTTCTATTGGTATCACGAAGCGCTTCCTAACGGCATATTTCACCTTATTCCATGGGATTTGGACAATACTTTTTGGGAGTTTGATCCTTTTATGTATCCTGAACAATGGGTAACCGCCGATCCTGTACCGAATTGGAATGTTCTTCCTGCCTCATGTGAACCGATGCCTGTTTGGGAGCAGTCAAGCACCACACGGATTACACCTCCCGGTTGTGACAAGTTTCTCAATCTGTTGGCAGCAACAAACTGGGATCGTTTTGTAACAATCGGAGAGGAGTTGATAAAAGGTCCGCTTAAGCTGTCAGTAATGGAGGAAAAGCTTCAAAGATGGGAGTCGCTTATCGACGAAGCGGTTAAGAGAGATCCGAATATTAATTATCAACAATGGCTTTTAGATGCAGCGGATTTTAGAAGAATTCTTGAACGAGTGATAAGAGATTTTGAAGCTCATCTTGCTGAGGGCTATATTATCCAAGAGCCGGTAGAAACAATACCTGAACCGACAGAAGAAGAGCTTAACAAACCCATACCGGAAACAGGTCTTTTGGTTGAAATCATCAATAACTACGAATTCGGCGACAAAGAACACAGTTCAATGCTAAAAAATGTACTTCACAATGCTAATTCAACCACAACCGCTTCGACTTATTGGAATACCGATGATCCTCTTTCCGGAAATGCAGACTTTATGATCGAATTCAACTTCGGAAGAACCCCCGGATCATGGAATGAATGGCTGGATGTTCGGGTTTCAACAGATGATTATAGAGAATATGACCTGAACGATTATGAAGAGATATCGCTGACGATGAGATCTTCAACCTCAAGAACCATAAGAATTAGTGTAAACAGTGCTGCCTATCAAAGTGAATACGGAGGAGTTTGGCCCAATTTTATGGTTGAATTACCTGTAAGTAACAGAACAAACGTTTATAAAATTAAACTGAACAAACTCTTCTACCCTTCATGGGCTAAGGACGAATGGAGCAGCTTTCAAGGTTGGACAGTGTCTGATGAAGAAGCAAGAAAAACGGTTCTAGCTCGATTTAACGGTATTATAATCTCGCCGTTAGCAAGCACAGACTCCTCCGGTGAACTAATAGAAGAAAATGACGACGGTTATCTGCAAATTGACAACATCTATTTTCGTTAAACAAGAAACGTGTTCGATTGTCTATCAGGCAAACAGATGTTTTGTGGCAAACAACGGTAAAGATGCGCTCGACAATACCATTCATACGCTTTGAAGTAGGTATATTTGCGTAATAGAAAGTACAAGATGTTTCGTCAATCCTTGTTTTTCCGTTAATATATAATAGTCAAAATATCTTTTGCGGCGCCAAGGAAGCCGGACCTTCGGGGCGTCCTTCTACAAAATTTCGAACTGTTCGGTCGGAAGTTACGGCTAAATCTCTTACTGTACCCATAAATCTAATTTCACCCTCGTGAAGCATTATTAGACGGTCTGCTATATCCACAACAGAGCGAACATCATGAGAAACTACAATTTGGGTAAGTCCCGACAGACTTAGTTTGTTGCTTACCAAGGAGCCAAATTTTCGTGCGGCCAATGGATCTAGACCGGTTGTGGGCTCATCATAAAGAATTGCTTTGGGTTCGAGAGTTAGAGTTCTGGCAACAGCCACCATCTTTTGAAGCCCCGGACCAAGTACAGAAGGTGCTCGCTCAGCCAAATGCTCTATTCCCAACTCGCTCATATAATGCAAAGCTCTCATTCTCGCTCTGTGCTGAGGCAGTTTGAGATGTTTTCTAATGGGCAAAGCCACATTGTCCAAACATGACATAGAATCAAACAAGGTTGAGGATTGAAATACCATTGCGCATTTCTTTCTCAGTACCGTAAGTTGTTTCTCATTCATTACGGTTACATCCTCACCCTCAAATCTAATTGCACCTTCATTCGGACGCATCAGTCCCACAAGCTGCTTAATTAGAACGCTCTTCCCTACTCCGGACTGCCCCATAATACAAAAGATTTCCCCTTTGTTAACGGTTAAGGAAATGTTCTTTAGTATTTGCCTTCCTCCCAAAGAAATAGATACATTTTCGTATTCAATCATATCAAAGCCCGCCCGCAACGTATCCTATAAGGGAAATAATGGAATCCAGTAATACTATCGCAAACGATGATCCCACCACAGCATCTGTTGTCACGCTTCCGACTCCGCCTGCTCCCCCTGATGCCTTAAAGCCGAAGGCGCCGGAAGTTAAAGGTACAACTGCTCCGTATATCAAAGCTTTGATCATTCCTTCTAAAACATCCTGCATAGAAAGCAACTCAAAACTCCAAAACGCTCCCCAGCTAAAAGAATACATATAATAAGCTGTAGCAAACCCTGAGAAAACCAAAGCAGCCGTTCCGATAATAGTTAAAACAAAAGAAGCAACAATGCAGGCTCTAACCCTTGTAACCATTAAAACTTCTATCGGATCGGCAAAACATATTTTCATAGCGTTTAGCTGATCAGTTACTGCCATTGCTCCGATTTCAGCAGCTATTCCCGCTCCTATGCGACAAGCTATTAGCATTCCGATAATGGTGGGTCCCAGCACCCTAACGGACAGTTTTAAAAAGCTCGGCCCCACTAAATGTGTATCTCCCACAGCCCGAGCAAGCTGCTCTGTCGATTGATAGACCATAATCATACCGACAAAGGCCATGGCGGTAACTATGAAAAATAGAGATCTATTGGTATATCTGTAGACCAACTTTAAAGTGTCGCCGTCGGTCTTGGCGGTCAGCATAAGTCGAAAAACCCTTGCTGCCATTACTCCCAAGGCACCTACTTCATTGACAAAGCCCGGAATAGGACGAGTTCTAGCAACAGACTTGTCACCTAGTCCCATATCTGCCAGCGTCTGTCGTCCGGATACGGTTTTGTTTCTAACAGACGTTCTCAAGGATGCTTCGTCCTCCGCAAAAAGCCCTAGTTAATTCCCATCCTAAAATGCAGCGAATTATGGGAGTTGATATAGGAGCATTGAGTTTCCCTAAGGGATAAACACCTCAGCTGCATTCTGGTCTGTCCTGAACAAGACTTATGAGACGGAATCTACTTAATCTCCTTGTTTGTATTTCGAACACCGCCGCCTACCAGATTGCCGAGACCGCGACCGAGACCTTCGAGAATTTTCTCATATCGCTCATCACCGGTTATCTTTCTTATTCTGGGACTGAGGTTTTTCAATTTGTCTCCATATTTTGTTCGGTTCTTCTCATAGTAAGCAGCAGCTTTTTCACCGAAAGCAATCGCCTGTTCCTTCCAACCTATTGTCTCAAAAAGCTCCATCGCTCGCTCATATCCCTCACCGAATCTTTCTTTTCCCGCAGCTAAAAACTGCTCCTCAGATTTTGTAAAAAATTGCGCGTGCTTTCCGTCTTTGGCATTGAGCGACATTGTGCCCAATTTAAAATACAACTCTCCCAAGCCGGCATGAGCTCTCATCAATTGAACACCCTTAGCAACGGCCGACAGGAAAGACTTTTCCGCTTCGTCATAATCTTCGCAATCCATATTGATGGCACCCAAAGAAATAAATCCGTCTGCATAACCCAAATCAATAGCTTTTGTAATCGCCTGTCTGGCTGCTTCAAGATTTTTCATACGGTGATAACAACGACTGATTACCTTATAGCCGTCGATCTCCAGCTCTTTTCGTGTTTTCTGATCCAGACCCGCGGTAGGTAAAAGTTCTATTACAACCTTCCAGACATTGATAACACCGGTATAGGTTTCGTCTCTGGTATCAAAAATTGTTTTTTGAGCTTCATCGTTTTTCTTGGTCAGTATAATGCCGTCCAATCTAACGGCTCTATCAAACATAGCATCAGCTATGTCCACAAGCTTCAACACAGGCGGAAGCTTTTCTAATGCTTTGGTTTCTGTTTCCACATTCATGTTTTTACTCCGATTGAAAACGTTGTGAAATAAGACGCGCAATAGCGTCGGTCATGCATGTTGTGCAATAACCGTAAACGGTCTTAAGTTTCTCAGTCATCTGTTTTGCCGCTTCAAGGTTGGCCTTTTCCAACCCGTCAGCTTCTCCGCTTAACAGACTGAGAGCATTTTTGGCAACCTTGATAACTTTTTTTCTATTTTCCTTAAAGTATGCATTGCGAATTTTATTTAAATATTCCGGGAATATAGTCTCAGGATCTACCTTTTGTCCGGGATGCTCAATCGCCCAAGCGGCAACTCTTGATATTAGATTTTTACGAAATTCCTCATCGGAAGGCACACCTAATCTTTCTTCTACACTTTTCATCATATTCTCATCAGGATCTTCGTCACGACCAGTGGTTTTACTGAGAACCTTCTCGCCTTTAACCGAAAATCTAACATGAGAAATATATTTACCTAGAAGTTCAACATACCGAGATTCCTCCACAAGTCCGCCTGCATTTCTTAGATCTTCCTCAATTCTATCGAACAGTCTTTCTTCTGCAATTTTTACAAATAATCGAAAATCGTGGTAGTCACCGGACTGTTTCTCAGCTTCAAGAAACGGATGTTCCCTTTCTTTTTCGCATAACTCTTCAAGTTCTTCAAGAACCGCAAAAGGCGATAAACATTTAAAATGATTAGATTGTGCTGCCTTGAGCAACACTTGTCTAACAACTCTTGGAGACGGCCCCAAACTGCCCTCGTAGGTCCAAGAGGCATTATGCTCTTTTCTTATATCCTTGAGAGCAAGGCGAAGAGCTGTGCGGGTATCATCATCAAAACGTTCGGGAACCTCCCCTTTGTCATACATCTCAGCTTTTTCTCTAACAGTCAGAGATTCAACTGCCTCTTTTAAGTTGTCGCCGTAATTTTCCGGATTCGGTTTTAATAAGCGCGACAGCACGGCGAAATGAGCTGCGACCGAGACAGCGTGAGGTGAAGTATGACGACCGATATTGGGAACAAGCTGCAACTCATAAATTCGCTTTTCAATTGAGTATTGAGTAATAAACGGTACCGGAATAAGGGTAAGCCGCTCCAAAAAAGACGGATACTCATGATGTTCGCGAAAAGCCTCCAACATGGCATCGTTGGTTGTTCCCATTAGTACTGTATTGAGCTTTAATATAGATTGACCAAGAAGCAGTTCACCTGTCTCAATGGTACCTAACAAATACTTAAAAGACTCAAGCGATCGCTTTAGCATATCCTCAAATTCGACAATACCTCCCGAACCGTCTACCAACGGGCCGTAGGTTTCGAACAGAGTCATATTCTGAAGCTCGGTCGGAAGAGCACTAAGATTACGATCTGCGGTAATTTGTCTCTGCCCTGCATCCGCAGACATTTGAGGACCTACTTGAACCGTGCCTCTTCGGTATCTTCTCGATATTTGCCAGCGCTCCACTTGAACATGAGCTAAAACCTTGCGTAAGTCTCCGTGATGAGTCCTTATAAGAGCATCCGCAACCTGACGACATCTATGACAAAGTGTTTCACCCAAAAAATAATTCGGAATAGGATAGTCGGCCATACCGAAACTGTCCAAAACCTGTTTAATGAGTTTATGTCGTTGCAATATAGGCAATAAAAGCAACGGACTATCTCGATATTCGCATTCTAAAGTTGCATCTATTTCGGCATCATCCAAATGAGCAAAGGTTTCGGTTTTGTCTTTTTCCAGTCTTGCACCGAACCCAACCTTTCCGTGAGAAGTTCTTCTTGAAGGAAATATCCACCGGAATCTATACAATGCGCCTTCTTCCAGCGATGAATAGTATTCAAGTCCGGCAAATAGATTTCTAATGGTTGTAGATTTGGCAGAACCGTTAGGCCCATGAAAAAGAATCAGTCGATTAATTCTTCCGTCTCGAACCTGGGTTTCCACAGCGTTGCGAATAGCTCGCTGAATCTGTTCCTGACCTACCAACTGTTCTGTAGGTTCAGCAAAAGCTTGATTGAAAATCCTAAGCCTGGTTTCTTGCCCCCACGGCCTGTGAACGGTTTCGGAACCGAAATAGTCAATAGCGTCCAATAGATATCTGGCAGCATCACGAATATGAAGCCTGGGTTTCAATTGAAATTCTTCAAGATATTCAGAAAAGCTCATTACAGCATTGCTTGCTATGTAGGATTTATGCAACGCCTCAGCATCTTGTGAAAACAACTCAAAAATAGAATCAGGCATCCGTCCTCCCGGTTAATCAGAACCTCAGTTTATCATGTGATTTTATAAGAGAAAGCTATTTAGAACAAATCAGCCTTTTGAAACAATAATTTCCGATATTTCGTTTTCAGTTCCAAGGCGCATAGGCGGTCCCCAATAGCCGGTTCCCTGACTGACATAGACTTGAGTTCTTGATCCGGGATGAGAAAACAATCCTTTATTATAAGGTTGCTGTAGCGGTACAAAGTGAGTAATAGGCCAGATTTGTCCTCCGTGAGTATGCCCGGAAAGCTGCAATCCTAGGTTTTTTTGAGCTGCCTCAAATATTTGTCTGGGTTGATGAGCAAGAAGTATTGTTTCCGTATTTGGAGGAATACCTTTACATGCTTTATTTAAATCAGAACCGTGATCAGGAAGAATCCGCGAAGCATTAAAATCATCCACGCCTAGGAGAGCAAAAGAAGAGTCCCCTTTTCTAATAATTGAATGCTCGTTTCGCAAAACCCTTATACCTAAGCTTTCAATTGCCGGTATCCATTCTTCTGCGCCTGCATAATATTCGTGATTTCCGGTTACAAAGAACACTCCGTTTTCAGCGTTAAGCAATGATAGTGATTGCATTTCGTGCAAAAGCATATGAGGCGGAGCATCTACCATGTCACCGGTAATTACTATAAGGTTCGGTGATAACTCATTGGTTCGTTCAACAACTTTTTGCAACCAAACCGAATCTAAAGTTCCGCCGATATGAAGATCTGTCAGCAAAACAATTCGATAGCCGTTTAAAGCCTCAGGAAAAAGAGAAAGCTTAACCTCAACTCTTTTAACAATAGGAAAAGCTTTGCCCTTAAGTACAGCCGCTCCGGACAAACTTCCTGTAGTTAAAACTGCGCTTCCTGCCGCCAAACGGGTAAGAAACAAACGTCTATCAGAATTAACAGGTTTAGGTCCGGCTTTGTCAGCAACCCAAACAGACAACTTAAAAACATCTGCAATGAGTGTACTGACAAACAGCAACAGCATAACACCCATCCATACAAACGGTGCAAACAACAGCCATCTGATTTCTGAAGGAGACATTGAATGAGATAGAATCATTACACCGGGTAGACATATTGCAAAAAAAATCAACAAAACGGTCAGCAATTTTCTCCAAGGTTTAGGTATTTTTGTATCTCTTATAAGTCTTCGCCACAGATAATAGTGAACTAGTCCTACCAAGGTTGTCATAATCGAAGCAAAAACGATCATTTGAAAATTCGGATTCATTTCAGTTTAGTTTCTCAAAAAAGCATTGCCTATATATCCATAGGTTTGCATACGAGATGTACGTTTGTATGCAACAGATTATTGCAAAAAAGAGATTATCGATATTCGGTTTTCTTCATATACAGCTCAACGAACTCATTTTGAGAAGAAAAATTGCTCTAGCCGGCTTCTAATACCTGAACGTTGTAACTCAAAGCTGCTTGCTTAAGTCGTTGATCCGACGTGGCGATTGGAAGATCGTGTCGCATAGCCAGGTCCAGGTATGATGCGTCATAACTCGATAGGTTGGCTGCACGCGCCAGGCCTAGCAAGTTTTGCATTCTATCGGGTGTTGTTTCATATTCCACTTTGATGGGTAGTGAGCGTAGGAGCTCGATAAATCGAACACTGTCTTTAGTTGTAAGCCGTTTCTTCTGTTCTGCAACCCACAGAACATTTACCACCTCAATGGGCCAAATAGCCGGCACCAAAGCAGACGCAGCTGCTATTCTATCGAGAACAAAATCGGCGAAGTCACTTTTCTCATCCTCAAAGCACCACGTCATAACGACGGAGTTGTAATAGCTTGGGCAAATGGGTTTTAGCTTCGTATGCTCCGACAGTATCCATGGAACCTCCTCAGAAAACCTCCTCAGACCGGTTACAACTAGTCTATTCACATGGTTTTAATGTGTCAATAGAACAAACAATACAAACACCAATGACAGTCACCTATTCTACATTAAATGGACGGAGAAAGTGATGCACTATGATATAACTCAATGTATTGACGAGCATTTTCTTCTATACTCATATTTAAAGCTTTTTGGCGTGATTCCAATCCATGTAAATTCAAGAGATTAGGATTGCTAATATATTTCTTTATCACCGCTCTCAAAGCAAACGCGTCTGCCTTTGGAACAACAAAACCGTTTTTATCTTTTTGTACTAATTCAATTGTTCCTCCAACATTGGTAACAATTGCCGGCAAACCGCATGACATTGCTTCGAGTAACGAATTGCTCATTCCCTCATTTAAAGAGGGAAGAACAAACAAGTCCGCAGAAGAAAGAAGCTTTGCAACCTCTGTTCTGTTTCTAATGCCTAAAAATTCTACACTGACTTTGCATTTTTCTGAAAGTTCTTTTAAGGGCTTTGACAAATTGCCGTCACCTACAAGCTGAAGCCTGATATTGGGCAAATCCTTTAGTGCTTCAATAAGATATCTGTATCCCTTTCGCTCTATAAGACGACCTGTTGAAATTATCGTTATTGTATTTTTTTGAGTCTTTTTCTGATGCGGCAAAAAGAAATTTGTATCAACACCGTTTGGAATAACCTTAATGAACTGATTTGGTGATGACTGAAGTGCTAAGTCCTTTAGCCCCTGAGAATTTGCAACCACATATGAAGCTCGATGCCAAACACTTCTACTCAGTCTTTGAAATAATAGACTGTCCATTTTTTCAAACCGCTTGTTATAAAACGGAACATCACTTCCTCTGAGAGAAACTATATAAGGCAGCCCAAGCCCCATAGCTACAACTCCACATGGAATACCAAAAAACGCATGAACAACATCAAAGGATTTCTTACGCAGCAGCCTCTTTGCATAAAAAAAAGACCGAGCTGCATAAACAGACAGGTCTGATTGTGACTGATAGTGAAGAGATCCGGATTTTCCTATATCTAAAAAATGAACAACCGAATTATCGGATAGTCTTTCGACACTTTGAGATGTTGAAGAAGATGTTATCAACTCAGCAGAAATACCTTCGGTTTTAGCAAGAACCTCCATAAGATATTTTGTTGCAGTGCCTGCACCTCCTCCAAGAGGAGGATATTCATAGTTGAGGATCATTACTCTAGGCGATCTATTTAATGCATCAACCAAAGTCATGGAGTTAGTTTTGGCGGAATTCCTTCAGAAGTTGTCAGCTGAGAGGAATTGCCATTAAATTTGTCTGTAATTTTAAGTACATGATAGACCGGTTTCTCTTGTGACTCATGATACACCCTCATAAGAATTTCAGCTATTAGACCTGTAATTAGAGTCTGAAAGGCAACAAGAAAAAGCATGCCGGTCAGCAGCAAAAATGGAGATCTTACAAACGAAACGTTAAATACAAATTTGTGTATAAATAAACCGACAGAGGAACACATTCCCAAAAACACAATCGACATAGCAAGCTTACCAAAAAAGTAGATGGGCTTTGTGGCATAGCTAAGCATGTATTTTAAGGTAATTAGGTCGAGCAGTACCTTTATAATTCGACTCAGCCCGTACTTTGAATATCCGAATTGCCTTGGATGATGCTTAACCTCAACTTCTTCAACTTTACCGCCGATCATATTTGCATATATTGCGATAAAACGATGAGTTTCCCCATATAGTTTTACTTCTTTTATGATTTCTCGACGATAAGCTTTAAGAGAACATCCCAGATCGTGAATCTTTAACCCGCTTATTTTGCGGATTAGACGATTGGCAACCCATGATGGGAAATTTCTAATAATTCGATTATCTTTTCTGTGCTTTCGCCAGCCGCTCACAATATCTGCTCCTCGATCAATACGCTCGATAAGCATAGGAATGTCGGCCGGATCGTTTTGCAAATCCGAATCCATAATAACGATGATTTCTCCGGATGCGTGATCGATTCCTGCTGCAGTGGCTGCGCTCTGACCGAAATTACGTCGAAGGATTATACCGATAACATTTGAATGCAATTCGGCTGTGCGAAGTATTTCTTTATCTGATCCGTCTGTGGAGCCGTCGTCAACAAAAATTATTTCAAATTTTCTTCCTAAAGGATTTAATGCGCTGATTATCTTTTCGTTTATCAAAGATACTGTATCGCGTTCATTAAATACTGGAAGAATAACGGATATTGATACGTCAGTTGCCCTGACAAAACTTGGATGTATGCTTTTCATGGATTCTCGTTTTTATCTTCAATTTTGCTGAGTTTACCGCCAAAGCGATTGATTTCTTTTCTAGGCTCCCAATACGTAATGCGATTGGTATATTCTTCTATCTTCTTATAGTATCGCCGAAACGGTTTCTTAGGCCGCATTATTGAATGAACATTATTGTCTTGGTAGTATTTTAAATCTTCGTGTTTGGGGTTTTCTATTGAACGTTTATCAGCATAAAATGCGTTACACGGCTTTCGGCATAAAACTAGATCTCCTGAAACTGTATCCTTACGAATAACTGCCAGATCTGTTTCATCTTCCATCATTGGAAAATGATATGAGTGATATTCGTAAAAAAGCAATGCATTATTCAAAACGATATCACCTGCCGGAATAAGCAACAATCCCATAAAGAAAATATATACCGGTGAAACAAATAACCGCTTGCTCAATGACTGAAGGAAAACGAACGGTGACTTGGAGGAATGAAAAAAGAAAAATACAAAATAGACTAGTCCAAAAACAATAGCTGTAATTGTAAAAATAAGTGATATTGCCTTTGTAAATTTGTACATGAAGTCTATTTGCGAACTAATCTCTATAGCAAGAGACTGCGCGCCAAGGATTTTTAGTGCAGATATGAGATTTTCTCTAGCAGACAAATCTCCCATATCAGAGGCAAAATAGTTTGTCACTAATGCCGCAACAAGCAGCACAGATACCGACGATAAAATAAAACGATGTTTACTTATAAACAGATTAATATCGGCAGCAGTTTTTGAAAGAATTGGAATTTGTTGAAAGATAAACTCTTTGATTTTTCTCTTAAACAGCATGTCTTCAAATAACATGCCCCGAACATCTGATAGAAAAATAGTCAAAGAAAGACAAAAAACAATGAACATTGGAACTACGTAGTAGCGATGAGGAATAAACAAATTTCTCAAAACCACATAATTCAAAATATGCCCCAGAAAAAGCATAAAAAGCATAACCGAAAAACGCTCAAATAATTCCAGCGAGCGTTTTCTTGCGAAAATTAGCAAATATGCGGCTTTTAATGACAAATACAAAAAGCTTTTTTTCCCCCAATCAAAAAGTAGAATTCCGAAGTCTTCGCGGGTTCTTTTTATAATATCATCCAATGCATCAAAACCCTCTATAAAGGTATCCCAAAGACTATTATTAATAATCGGCTTGTTTCCCTTGATCAAAAAAACAAATGATTTGTAAAGATCAAGTTTGGCAAAAAAAACTAATGTTAGCGCTCCGACAATTCCAAGCACAGCAAAGACCGTGAAATACTTTAGCTTGTTTTTTACTCCCCATATATTTCGGTCAAAGAAAACATAACCTACAACTATCGGAAGTGCCAAAAGAAAGTAATTCATCTTTCCGCCAATACACAATAAAGCTGACAAACCTGCAAGTATGACGGCTTTTTTTATCTCTGATATTTTAGTCGATAACAAATAGGTTCCGCCTACCAAAATAACAACCTGATACATAACTGCATATACTTCGGGCAATGGTTTGGTAGAATAAGAAACAGTAAAGGCAGACCCGACAAAAAGAAACGTAAAAATCCCCAAAGCAAAAGGACTTTTCCTAAAAATGAGCACTGCCAATATTAGATAGGCGCAGATCAAATGCAATAGCGTAAATACCCTAGCTATTGCTACTCTAGTATCAAAATCAGAGCCGTCGAATATTAGATACAATCCTCCTAAAGTTAAAGCACTTAGCGGTGATTCATAGGTAAAAATACGTCCTCTGGCACCGCGCGGATTAGAGGGTGTCGCCTGCCAGTCATTATACTCACGAGTAAAATCCTTGTATCTAACCAAATTATAAGCAACTTCAATGCTTTTTGCTGTTTTAATACAGTGATAACCCAAAAGAGGTATATGAAAAGTTTGCCGACCGAAAGCAATAATAAGAATTAAACCAATCGCCGTAATAATTCCTGTGGCTAATATTTTATAACGAAGCATGATAATATACCAAAATTACAAGCTCATTCCGAAACAACCGTACTAGAGTCTATCTTTCTTTAGTATTGTATAAAGTTATTAAAGTCAATGTTGTATAAATTCAATAACGCTTCATATCTCAATAGGAACTAATTCAATTTCTCCTCTTTGGATTCAAATCCTAGGGCAATTGCAGTCAACGATATAACCGTTATTGCAACCATAACTGCCAGCCTTGCTCTTATTTGTTCTATCACAAAAAGGTTTGATTCATCATCGGTTAGTCCTACAAAGATAGTGTTTATAAAGTTTCTATGTTCCGACAATATATCTGTCAACCGACTGACCGCCGCAAAAGCTATCGTTGCAAACAAGAGCATTCTTGCAGCAGACACTGCAAACAAATTGCGGTATTTGTAAGCAATCGGAAAATTTAGCAAATAGAGTCCCAAAACAACAAGCAACCATCGCGTCTCAACAATGAGCGAAACAGATTGTGCTTCTGTCAAAGACAACGAAACCTGATGACTGTAGAAATATACACCCAACCCGATAACAGCATTGACAACAGCCAAAAGTATCTTATTATTTTTTGTCATTAACACTCCTTTGAAGCTCTGTTAGTAACTTTAATAAGAAATGCATGTCTATCTTTTTAAAAAACATCATATCTTGCTCTAAAAGACGAGCCCTGATAATTCAAAATAGTCGGCTCCGCAATATTGCGTCGAAGCCTCGTAACAAAAATGGAATGCGTTTATCATGAGCGAAAACAATCTAGATGTTACAAACGAGACACCTCGTTCAAGCAAAAATGACAAAATTGAAGTTGTAAGAATCCTCATTTTGGCTGTGGTTTCTTTTGTTCTCGGGTTTGGTTTGGTAATTTTCTTTCTTGCGCCGAGCGGCAGTTCTGACTTGTCAGTACAGCCTGTCGAACCGGAAATTGTCCCATCAACATTGTCCAAAACAGAAGACGTCGAAAAAACAAAACCTGTAGCTGTTTTAACGGAAGAACCCCCTTCAAGCGGATATGCACCGTCATCTGAACTCTCTAATAACCCGCTATTATCCGACAATATAAAGACAGATGAACCCTCAATCAGTGATGAAGCATCAGCTCTCCCCGAGGTTCCGCCCGGAAAAACACCTGAAGGAATATCTTTGGACGGAAGTGCATTTTATTTGAAATGCTGGGACTCAAACGGCACTGAAACCCCCGGAACTTCGTGTGACAAGCTTACGGTATTTGAAAAACGCATAGCAACCAGGTTATATGTAGTTGATAGCTGCAAACGTAAGCACTCAGGAGAAAAGAACTCCGGAAAATTTAGTTTAGGTATTGAAGTGGATTTTGAAAAATCAGCACTCAGCTTTTGGAACGGTGCATCTTCCACTATAGAAAATGCTGACAAGACAGCCGCATGCCTTCGCAATGAATTGGCCGGATTGCCTATACACGGAATAGAATCCAAATTCTCTAAATACAGAATATTTTTTACGGTTCTATTCGGTGATGCCAAAGTAGCTGATAGCAAAAAACCATCTGCTGAAGCAAAAAGTGACTCGACAGAAGCTAAGAGCCCGTCCGGCGGTAAAACAGTAACCGTAATAAAAGATAATGTTAGGGTAAGAAAAGCCCCTGTGGATGGAGAAATAATAGGAAAAATAGCGAAAGATAACAAGGTTCGCCTTCTAAAAACAAAAGGAGATTGGTGCCAAATAGTAACTCCCAACAACAACGAAGGCTGGATGATCTGTGACTCATTATCTAAATAACAATTTTTTATTAGTCTTTTCAGTATTATTTTTATTAGCATGCACAAACAACGATGCTAGAGAGTTTAGGGAGTTTCAAAACGTCGATGCGTCAGTAGGCTTAGCGGCAGGTGCCGGAGTAGCTGATCGTAAAATTCGATTGGAGCAACTGGAAGCTATTCCTGTCATAACACCAAGAATAGCGGAGTTCAAAAACACCTGTTTGTTCGCTTACCAAGCATTTGACAATGCTGCCAAGCTTTTACTAGAAACAAGACAAAAAACCGCAGCAGCCGAAGCAGAGGTTAAGAAAGCCGAATTAAAGAAAAATACCGGAGAAATCATCTCTGCTTTGGAAGAAGCAAGAATAGTAGAACTTGGCAACAGTGCTGTTTCTTCACTAAAATCAGCATCTGAGCAACTTGATAATGCTGATCATCTTGTAAAACAATGTGAAGAGCTAAGAATTAGGCTTCGCAGAACTTTATCTACTCAATGATTGGAATAATTTTTAACGTTAAGAGTTAATCAAAGCATGAGAGTTCTATTAACAGCATATTTAGCGGTTATTATTTTGACAGTTTCAAGCTGTCAAAAGACAGTTTCGACATCACAATCAGACACAGCTGAGCAGTCTGATTTGCTTATTCCCAAGGTAACCGACGAAAGAAGTGATTTAGTATTCAGCTGGTTTGCTGAAGGAAAAGCAGAGACAAGTTCCTCTGTATCTGAGATCCCTGAAAATGCCAAAAAAGAGGTTCGCGTTCAGGACCCAAATATTCCGCCTGAAAAAGCCGATCCAAATTGGATTTTCATTGCTGATTTAACCGTTCGAAATTCCGACGGAAGTTACAAAGTTAAACCTGTTAAAAGAATCGAATATGAAGCACAACGAAGAGCAGAAAACCTAAAAAAGGAACAGGAATTGGCTGCTGCACGCGCAGAAGAGGAAAAACAATCAGCGTCAACGGCTCCTCAGAATATGCCGACAATAACCGCAGACATACCTCCTGTTATAATGTATGCAACGAAACACTGTCCTGTTTGCGTAAAGGCGCGCCGATGGCTGTTGGACCAAAAAATTCCGTATATCGAAAAAGATCTGGAGAAAGATGAAACCGCAGCAATAGAACTTCAAAAGAAAGGTGCTGCACAAAATGTATCTGTAAGAGGTGTTCCGGTTTTTGAAATATTCGGCAAACTATTACCGGGATTTGATCCTGCCCAAATTATTTCAATGCTAAAACAAGGTATCAACTCCCTGCAGGTTACCTAATTCGGATTATCAAGTGGACTACCAAAAAGAAATAAAGAAGTGCAAAAAACACCCTCTGATTGACGTAAACTCACCTACCTTACAAAAAGTCGATTATCATAGAGAGGATATTTACAAAATACTTCCCAATCGAGAACCGTTTTTGTTTATAGACAAAATCACAGGTGTAGATCTCTCAGAAAAAGCTACAATTGGTATAAGAAAAATTTCTGAAGACGATCCTGCTTTAAAGGGTCATTTTCCAGGTAATCCTGTCTATCCGGGAGTTTTACAGCTCGAAATGATAGCGGAAATGTTTTGTTGTCTATTCTATTTTGTAACCAAGAATACCTACAAAGCAGACAAAAACGATCCTGTGCGTTTGGTGGCAACGCGCATGCACGATTGTTATCTTCAACACGGTATATTTCCGGGAGACGAAGTAACAATAATCACAAAGGTTCTTGATCTCAACGAACTTACCTACACCGGTATCGGCCAAATCAGAAACGGTGACAAAACAGCAGTGGCGGTTGTAGGTGAATTTTATATTCTATGATATGAAGAATATTCCAAGTTGAGTTAGATGTCTTAATTATTATTGTTTGAAATCGCATGAAGAAAACAGGCTACAGTAGAGATGTTACAGGTTCTTCTGTTAGCTCTGTTCTGCTCAACAAAAGTAACCGAACCGTTGCTGTTTACGACATCCACCACAGCCACATGTCCGTAGACCTGAGAAGCTCCGCATGAGCCTGGAGCAAAAACAGCAACATCACCGTGAACCGGCGTCATTGATTGCACCAATCCCTCAGGCGGTTCACTATCACACCATTCGCCGGCATTTCCTCTTGGAACAGAACGTACATCCCACACAAAATATAAATACCGGTGAGCAAATTCTGTGCATTGATATCCTCCGCTCCATTGAGTTCTTATCCAATCATTCCCCAAAGACTCTGTGCTGGTGCTTACTCCGTTGTCAGACCATACCGGACCGCTTTCTACTTCAATACATTGACTATACGCCGGAATGCCGTCCACATGATGCTCAGACGGTACTTCTTCATCGCACACGTTGAAATAATTACTGTCATCGGTATCAGAATCTGTGTCAGTGTCAGTGTCAGTATCTGCATCAGTATCGGCATCTGCATCGGTGTCTGCATCGGTGTCTGCATCTGCATCGGTGTCTGCATCAGTATCTGTATCAGTATCTGCATCAGTATCTGCATCTGCATCTGCATCGGTGTCTGCATCGGTGTCTGCATCTGCATCGGTGTCTGCGTCTGTATCTGCATCGGTATCTGCATAAGAGACAGAACCGGTATCGCTATCAGAATCCGATTCTTGCCCATAATCAGAGTCCTCTACACAACTTACTGTTATGAACGCTGTTATCGCCGTCAATCCCAAGATCTTTTGTTTCATAAAAAACACCTCTTCCTCTTCTGTACTCAATAATGAATATCCCTATTAATATTGTATCTTGCAATTAGAGGTATGAATTAACAAAATCTGCTGTAAGGTAACTTTTTATTATTCACCTGAAGTTGACTTTGTAGTCGCAAACCTACACAATCCGATAAATGACTCAGGTGCGTATTTTCTCTTTCTTATTAGCTGTTTATATTTTTCTTTCTGCACACTGTGTACAAGGCAGACAGATACTGATTGTTGACTATTCCGATTCTACCTCAAACACATATTTGTCAGAGCAAACTAGACAGTTTTGGTATGCGCTGGGAATTATTCTAGAACAACAAAAGGCAAAGCTTTTGCCGTATGCGGTTAATGACTATTACGATATCAGCGTTTCAGAACGTTTGTACAAATTTGAATCTCTTATTGATGAGCATTCCGCAGAAGCCGTGTTCTGGCTTGATATTTCTGATTCAACAATGACGGGTATCGGCATCATCGTTAACTCTGCCTATGGAAAAATAGGAAAATTCATCACATTTGAAACATACATGTCAGAAGTGTCTAACATAGCTCTTATAGCAAAAGAGTTTATGGAGCATTCTCAATCCTTTCAAAATACAGAGGAGTCCGAAAAAGACGGATGGATTGTTTTGTCAAAACCGATGATATCTGAGCTGACACCGAAAGAATCAGCAGAAAGAAACACGTCAGTCTTTTTAGCACCGCTAATGGATAATGAGTCACCGTTTGAAACCAAATTGTCACCAGGATTAGAATCCAAAAAGATAGGCGGTATTGCCCTCAAAATTAACATAAATCAGGGTATTGTGTCTTATGTCGCTCCGTGGACCTGGATTGGCGGAGAACTCAGCGGAATGATTTCTCCCATAACACGTCTTTTTCTCACAATCGGCTTTCAGACATACGGAGGTCCGAGATTTTCACAATCCGAAAACGAATATATTGCCGGATATCGCTTATCGCCGGTTGTCGGAGTAGGAGTTCCTTTTAACTTCAGAATTGTTGAAATCGGTATCGGTCTTAACTTTGCCGTCGCCTATTCAAAATTGGCAATAAAATATCTAGATTATAAAGGTGTTAATGTTTCCTGGTGGAGCTTCTCCCCTTCCTTTGAACTAAGCATTATAATCCCGTTCAAACAAAGATTCTCATTCTATCTGTCTGCCTCCTTTGCAGCAGAAACAGGAGGCAAAAGGTTATTCAAGAAAGAGGAAGAAGATGAAGAGATATTTAAAACACCCAAGGCTACAATCAACGCAACATCCGGTTTGTTTTTTTCTTTTTTCAAATATTATCTATCTGAATAAAAAAATCCCAATCAGTAACAAAAAAACAAATCGGTTCGTAAGTTTTTCGCTATCTAGCGAGATGAGTATTTGAGTTGTCAGGGAAAATACAAAAGAAGTATGACTGTAGAACAAACAGATGAACAATTGGTTGAGGAACTAAAACGGGGCAATCTCAAAGCTTTAGGAGATTTGTATACTCGCTACGGCCAAGCTGTCAGATCTGCTCTCAGACGATTTGTTCCTGAAATGAACAACTCTGATGCAGATGAACTTTGTCAGGATGTTTTCTTGATCCTGTACGAAACTATTGGACGCTATGAAGAACGTAAGAAACTAAAAGCATGGATTTTTGGCATTGCTCTAAAAAAAGCTCGTAACTGGCGGCGCAACACATGGCTTAGACGGAAAATTCTCAATCGTAGGGCAGATGCTTTGAAGGAATCGGAGATAGAATTGGTCAAAACACCTTCATATGCTTTACAGCTCAAGCAAGAGGTAGAGGCAACCTTGAGTTTGATGTCAAACAAACAAAGAGAAGCTATGTTGCTCTTTTCTGTAGAAGGATTTTCATGCGAAGAAGCAGCAGAAATTCTAGAAATTGATATTAGAACTGTTTGGTCGCGCCTTCATAGAGCCAGAAATGCCGTCTTAAAAAAAACTAACAGCATTCCTGTTACAGAAGGAATTTATCAAGGTGAACTATGAAACGGTGTGAAAAAATCGATAGGTATCTCAACAAAGCACTGTCAGATGCTGAAGAATCGGCTTTTAGCGAGCATCTGGTTTCCTGCGATGAATGCAGAACTAAAACGGCAAGCTGGAACGAATTTGAAGTCCGCCTTAAAAAATGGGCTGACTATCAACCGGCATCAGAAGTTTCAGTGATTGATGTTTTCAGTCTGATGAGAGCAGCTGCTTCTATAAGCAATCGTACGCAAAACCAAAGTCGTTGGAAAGCGGTTGCTATTTCGGCTGCAGCAGTTTTGTCCACAACAGCAATTGCCATCTTTATACTGTCCTACACATCACCGTCAAAGATTCAGAATGATGAGATAGTCAATGTTAGAGTATTTGATTCAATGGGAATTGAAACTATACATAAATTAAAGACCGGAAGCGAACTTGAAGCCCCCAGTAATAAACATATGGTTGCATCCATTCAAGATGACACAATAGGATTGGTGTCAAAAGCAAAACTTAGGATATTACGCGCTGAAAAAAACCGAACCTTACTGAGATTAGAAAGCGGAAAGGTATCATGCAAGGTAGCAAAACGACATGAAAAAGGTGAGTTTGTTGTAGAAGCAGGCCAATTGTCAGTAAAAGTAATGGGAACAAAATTTACAGTTTTTCTAACTCCTCTAGGAACAACCGAGGTAACTGTTGAAGAGGGACTTGTACAGGTCACGGATCAAACAGGTAAGGTTTTAATGTTAAAAGCCGGCGAAAAGACCGCCTCAACCCAAAAAGGAACAATTGAGAAATCATTTATTGCCGACAAAAACGAACTGCTTCTAACATCAAGGCTTTTAGATCCCAAAGCCGAACTTGAAGAGAGCGTTATATTTGCTGAAAAGACACATAAGAAGCTTTCAATATTAGACGAACCGACATCTTTGCCCAAAGAGATTCGAGCGGAAATAAATTTAGAAAACGAAGATAAAACAGAAACTGAACAAGAAACGGAGACAAAGCCTATTGCAAAACTTGAAACTCCTCCTATAAAAAAATGGGAAAAGATGGTAATAGACGGAAAAGTAAATGAAGCTGTTTCATCGATGCGTCGCTATCTAAATAGCACACCGGACGACACCTCAGTTTTGGCACTGTTGGCAGATTCAGAACGGAAAAGAGGCAACTACTCAGTATCAGTCAAATACTATGAAACTGTTATCGCCAAAGGATCTCCAACACAAAAAGCCAGAGCAACCTACATGTTGGCGTCAGTGTTGCAATCACATCTCGGAAAATACGAACAAGCGTTGAAGCTGTTCTTAGAATACACAAAATCTCCTTATGCGGTTTCAGAGCTTCTTAAAATAGGAGAAATCAATATAGTCCAATCACTGGTTGAACTTAGACGATGCAAAGAAGCAACTGATGCTGCCGAAAAAATAAAGGCAAAGGGAGGTTCATTTGCGATTTCAAAAATTGATAGAATGATAGAAAGCTGCAACTAACTATCACAATCGCCGATCTTTAAAACATTCTAACAAGTAACCGACATCCCGACCGTGAGTATTATTTTGTAGAAACAGAATGCCACGAAGGATTGAGGTTTGATGAATTAACGTCTTGATTCCAAACATAGATTGCAGGATAGTTTATATATTCTCCGGTTTTTTCATCTCTAACAACTGCTGCAATATAGATTTGAGAAGCTCTTGTATCTTTAGGGCTATAGAGATTCGGAGGCACAATAAACTGCCCAGAATACGATCTTGCGGAGGAAAAAACCAGCCAGTAGAATTGTCTTGGATTACCGAATTCGGTCGAATTCTTTTTCACATCAGGTGACCATTTGGGTCTACTGTTAATAACCCCCGGACTTGTTTCACCTGTACATTGCGGCGGGTCATTGGCTGCAAGACGAATCGGTTTGCCTCCGGTAGATGGTATAATAAAAACTTCTGCATGAGGACGATAGTATACTTCGGCTATTGATCCGTCTATTACTACCGAATTGTCAGGATAGAATATATCTGCAGTTACTGTTTTTGTTTGTCTAAAGTTTTCTTCTTTGTTGAAGGCTATCAGTCTATCGTCCGCAGAAAAGGACGGATAGTATTCTGCATCTTCTTTTTCGCATGCACCCTCCACGCGTGACACAGTTCCTCCTTTACCGCTGTTAAAAGGAACTGTATGCAAATCCACATCGGTCTGACCGCTTCCTCCCCCTATTCTTCCGTCTTTTGTTTTTGATGCAGCGGTATAAACAATTCTCGTGCCGTCGTTGCTCCATACCGGAGAAACAGCAGAAAGTGCTTCTCCGGTTAAAGACAAGAAGCCGAACCCCTTATTAAAGGCTTCGCTGACTAGACGACTTCGTTCTTCTCCGACATCTCCTAAATAATCGGGCGAAACATAAAGACTGACATCAGCTGCCAGATCAAACCACGCAAGTCCATATCTTTCCGGAGGAGTATTGGAATAACCGACCGGACCTCCGCCTTTGGATTGTCTTTCACCGTACGAAGTAATAAGCAGTTTTAGGTCATCATTGAAGTAAGCTTTTGACATAGCGGGCATTCCCAACCATGGTTGGTTCAGCAAAGCATCCGCACCTTCGCTTAAAAACGAAGGTTTGCTTCCCGGCGTTGCCCTATTTCTTTCAGTATTGACGGAAGTTAAGACAATATTCCATGGCCAATGATCGGTAAAGGCAACTGCCTCGCCGTCAGGCGTCATTGAATGGCAACCTATGCACTGTACACAGCCGTCACCTACTCCATAAGACGCAGGCCTTTCCTTCCATCCGTCAGATGACATAATACCGCGATAACCTGCCTGACCTACAGTCAAAGCATTTGATACAAGTTCTTGTCCCGCCTTAAATGTTCTCAGTTTGCCCGCCTCAGGCGATACGTTTGCGGATATCACTGACCAATAGACTAATGCACCGCCGACTTTTACAGGAGCAATTTGAAACGTACCGGTTGTACCTGCAGGAACATCAGGCGTAACGCTGTTTACACTGCGAATAGTTACATTTATCGGCTCATCTATGACAGTTTGACGCAAGCCGTTCCAGATTTCGCTAGGCATCGTCCATACAGTCTTCTTTGTATAAACCAACAAATCGTGTTTTTCTCGTTCTGCTTGTATACGAATCTCAAACAAATCGTGATTATTAGGAGGAACAAAACGAAACCTTGGTCGAAGCCAATCAGCGGGGAACAATGTACCAGGCGTACTATGATTTGAAAGCTGAGGTTCAACAACGCAAGGCCCTGGAAAAACATAGTTGTCGGCTTCACCAAATATAGCAACATCTTTGGGTTGTAGGTTGTCTTCAAATATTGCTCTTTCCGGAAAATCCATACAGTTGGAAGAACACATTCTTCTAACAATATCAAAATCTTCCCAAGCATCCGAATCTAAAGCTTCATCGCTATCTAAATTAGAATCAACATCAGAAATTGAATCACTGTTCTCATCAGCATCAGCGTCGGTATCCGTATCAGCATCGACATCTGAATCTGTATCCGCATCTGTGTCTGAATCTGTATCAGTATCAGTATCAGTATCTGCATCAGAATAGTAATCAGTATCGTCAGAATCCGAATAGGAATCTAACGGCTCAGTTCCTTTTGAATTATCATCACTGGTTGTCGTTTGAGTATCAACAACAGACTGACCGTTATCTGTTTCTGTATCAACCGAAGGAGCGGCATTTGAATCGGTACTATATGAACGGTCGAAATCTTGTTCCTCTTCTTTCATAGATTTGTCGTTTGCACATCCGATCTGCAAAACAAATCCCAATAAAAAAGTTTTAAAAAATAATAATAAGAACACGCGCATTTATGCCTCTATAAAAAAAGTAATAAGTAACATCTCAACTTCGCCGACAACCGACATATTGTGCATTGGTAATTGTCAACAGAAGTCGGAATATCTAGCCGGCTACACTACATTATAATACATGTCCATACTAAAACGCTTAAATCGACATAAATTACAACATTTTTTATATATTGTTCTTAAGAATTGCTTCTAAAGCCTGTTTGGCATGGTGGGAAGTTCTTGCTAACGGATGAGAAACCACATATCCGAACCCCATAGATTTTGCTTTTTCCTCATATGTCCTAAACAAATCTATTGATGCATAATCCTCTACCATTGCATTTGTCTTAGACGGCCTCAGATATTGCCCCAAAACAAGAATATCAACACCTACGTTTAAGAGACTATCCATTGCAGCTTTCAGCTCATCATCATTTTCCCCTAAGCCCAACATAATAGACGATTTGGTATAAATATCTTTGCGATACTCTTTAGATTGTCTTAGAACCTCCAGCGAGCGTTTAAAAGAAAATTTGGGATGACGCAAAACAGGAGTAAGCCTTTCAACGGTTTCGATATTGTGAGCTAAAACATCCGGCGATGCATCAAGTACTTCGTATAACATATTCCCGATATAGTCAGGAATAAGAACTTCCACTCTTGGAGGTTTAGGAAAAATTGATTTCAGTTCTCTAATCGTTAAAGCAAAAACAGATGAACCTCCGTCGAACAAATCATCTCTGGTAACCGAAGTAATTACAACATAAGAAAGAGACAATCTTACGGCGGCAGTTTTTATACGCTCAGGTTCTTCAATAGCTGAGAAATCCGATTCAACACATCTTTCAACAGCGCAAAATCGGCAACCGCGAGTGCATTTATCTCCAAGAATCATAAAAGTCGCTGTTCCCAACCCCCAACACTCTCCCAAATTGGGACAACGCGCCTCTTCGCAGACTGTGTGAAGTTTTAGGTCTTTAAGAGTACGTTTTACTTCTGAGTATTCAGGTCCGCCCGGCATTTTAATTTTTAACCAAGAAGGTTTTTTAACAAATGGATCGGCTTTCATTTTTATGGTTCCTTGAACAAGAAAAAGAACAACAAGAGTTTTCTAAACTAAAAGAACATGTCCCTCTTTTTACTGCTTTCAATGATACTAAGCTTGTCTTCGGTTTGTTGGCGTCGTTTCTCTGACGGAATTTCCTTAAGGTGTTCCAATAATGCCTTTTCACCTATAAGCCTCGTGTCTTCAGAGGCATAATCCTTCAAGTACTCCTTGAGAGTAACTATTGCGTTTGGAAGACAGTATTCTTTTATTAAGCCCGGTTTGGCCAAATCCATAAAATCCTTTCCGGTTCTACCCATTCGATAACAACCTGTGCAAAATGACGGCAGATATCCGGAAACAAGGCAATCACGAATAACTTCATCCAGATCTCGATGGTCACCCAGTTGAAACTGAGGTCCTGCATCATCATCTGAGCATTTATAGCCTCCGGGATTAGTTCGACTTCCGGCGCTTATCTGGGATACTCCCAAATCAAGAGCTGCTTTTCTAATATCAGCTGTCTCTCTTGTGCTTAAAATAATTCCAGTGTAGGGTACTGCAAGACGCAAGACAGCTATTACTTTCGCAAAATCTTCATCTGATAAAACATGCGGAGGACTTTCGGCAACAGCCGATCCGTCAGCAGGCTCAATTCTCGGAACACTTATAGTATGAGGACCTGCCCCAAAACGAGATTCCAGATGCGCCGCATGCTGCATCATCGCCAACACTTCATATTTATAGTCATAGAGCCCCAACAGTGCTCCTATTCCTACATCAGAAATGCCGGCCTCCATAGCCCTGTCCATTGCTTCCAGTCTAAATTTGTAGTCAGATTTCGGCCCCGAAGTATGCATTTTTCTGTAAGTAGACTCATGATAAGTTTCTTGGAAAAGCTGATAGGTTCCCAATCTGTGTTGTTTTAACTTTAGAAAGCCCTCTACAGAAAGAGGAGCGATGTTAACATTCAGCCTGCGAATATGATCCGAGTCTCCAGCCGCGTATACCGTTTCTATGGACTGACAAATGTAATTAAGATTGCTTTCTGAGGGAGACTCGCCGGCCACCAATAGCACACGCTTGTGACCTGACGAAAGCAAAGCTTTTACCTCTTCGTTTATTTCTTCTTGAGACAAAGCACGTCTTTTAATCCTTTTGTTGTTTGAGCTGAAAGCACAATATTCACATGCATTAGAGCAATAATTTGAAATATAAAGAGGTGCAAACAAAACCAACCTTTTTCCATAAATTTCATTCTTGACTTTTGATGCAGTTTCAAACACCTCTGCTAGCAAATCCCTATTATTTACGGCAAGCAGCATAGAAACATCCTCAAGTGATAAACCGGATAAGGCGCAGGCCTTGTCCAAAATATCCCTAACCAAACTTCGATCAGGTGAAACAGATGTAGTCAGTATTTCGGAAATTACTGTATGATTTATTATTTTGTCTGCAACAGTATGATTTTGAACCGCAATATTAGTCATTGTGCATCTCCCTCTGCGTTCCGGGCGGGAATATACGTCCAATTTGATACATTGTCCTTTATAAAAACGAAAATTTAGCACATAAATTAAAAAGGTATAGAATCGTTATGGCAATTAGAAGAAATACTACCATATTTATTGTTTTGGTGATTACGCCATTAAAGCTTTCTATGTGTTCACCTAACAATCAGGAAAATGAAAGCAATTCTACAGAAGACTCAGACAGCCAAGAAAAATCATCATTGATTACCCCGTGTGATTTCAGCATTGTTAGGTATAGCAAAGAAGGCGGCGGTTTGGATTTCATTATCGCAGAAGACCCTATTCAGCCTGAATGCCGATTTGCCTTTCATTTTGCAGAAAGAATGTCAGGAGAAACAGTAGCTCAGATTGCAAAACAAGGGGATACTGTAAAAATATATGACATTCCCGGATTCATGGTTGCGACAGTTAGTTTTGTCTGCCTTGCCAATTCTTCCAAATTGTGTACAGCCGACACAGGAGAGGTTCGTATTGTTGTTTTCGATATTACAGCAGATGATTTAGTGTCTGAAAATATATCAGGAAAAAAGATTCGCTTCGAAATAGATGCTGTCGGAACCAAACCCGGCAATCAAGCAAGTTTTCACGGAACAATTGAAAATACAATTCCATAAAGTTACACGGGAATAGGAGCTGCAACTTGGGATGAAGCATACATCCAGGTAACAATAGCAGAATTGAGCGTTGCACCCAGATAAGGTGTTTTTGTATACATATAACACCAGGTAGACATGGGTATACATATAACAAGAACACCTGCGATGTGAAAAAGATTCATCATGAGAGAAACAAGTCCGCCTCCCGGTCCCTCTAATATTACAGTGTCAGCAACTAACAGCGGTACATATTGAAGAAGAAGCAGAAGAACAATCGGAATCAACAGTATTATAGTATTTCGAAATGACTCAACTGCAAAAGCCTTTATGAACGAACCCTGTTCATCACGCTTCATTTGAATATGCAAAAAAATTCCTGTACCTAAAAAAGCGACAAAGACAAAAGGATAATATCTCAATGCTATAAGAGATCTATCGAAAGTAAGAACAGACGCATAAGGAAAGACGAATCGATAGTCCGATAGAAACAAAGTTTCAAGTATATACTCCAAGCCAATTGCACACATGAAAAGAATTAGGGCTGCTGCAATTGTTTTTATAATAGGATTGCTAAATCCGTATGGACCGGAAATAAAAAGACCCAATTCTTTTGTTGAAAGTCTATTTTTTTTCTTCCATTTAAGAAAAACAATCAAACCGATAAGGTTAACAGAAAAAAACCAAAAGATAATACCGTTGGCTATCATCAGCGGAAAAAACCAATCTATAGGTATGATATAGATGTGCACTGCAAAAGTTACCATAGTTAGTCCCGGATACAGGCACATCAATAACGTATTTATAAAAAATCTCTTTTTAAAGTCTTTGGAATCAACAGTATAAAAAAAGCCTTCTTGCTGTTTTAGGGATTTAAAAATAGGAGTTTGAAGCAACAAAGACAACAACGGCAATAGGCATAGCAAACCTGCCGCCATTGCAATTAACGACGAAACTTCTTTGAACTGCCAAATTTGATTTTTCGAGTCTAACGCAAGTTTCGGATTCGGCGTTAGCGCACCTTGAGCAAATTCTACTGTAGAGGCAATCGGTGCTTTGCTATGAGATACTGCCAAATGGATTCCGTCAGGAAATTCTATTCGCCTGGCTGTTCCTTTTTGAAAATCTCCATAGGTAACAAACGGTTTGGGATTGTCAGAGGCGGTTACCTTCTTTACAAGTTCGCTTTTTATCCAACCGGAGCGCTCATCTGTGCCCAACATTCTGTTTTTATATTCATCTTTGCTTCCGAAAATCATAAGCATATTTGGCGGACGATTCTCAGTCGCACGATCATCAAATGCGTATCCGGTAAATGCAACTAATTTAACGGAGGAATCATATAATCCGTATTCGTAAGCCAGCTGACCTCCGAGACTATTACCCATGAGACCGATTCGCGAAGTATCAACAAAGTCCAAAGTTTTAATATAATCAACAGCAGACTTAGTTCCAAAAGTTTTGTCATGAAGCGGATGCTCAAGAGGCAGAGGAAGATCGGAATTTCCTCTACCCAAAGCATCAATGCACAAAGCAACAATTCCTCTCCTGGACAACTCTATACAAAAAGGATCACTGCTTTCCCGGTTGCTCTGATATCCGTGAATATAGACTACACCGGGACCTCGGTTTTTGTGAGTAGTAGTAAGATGTCTAAACAATTTGGCTCTAATGGTTGAATTATGAGGTCCTCTAATTTCCACATCACTTACTTCAACATTTCCAAAATCCCTTTGTACCAGATTAGAAAAAGCAGAAGCTAATACTGCAATTATGATTAATGAAATAAAAATGATAAAAGATATACGCATTAGGCACTTAACAGTATGTGATTGTCGGAGTTAATAACGCATTATACTGTTATGCGCTCTTCACCGAACAAGGTCGCTCATAACACGATTGAGCTTGTTCGACAATAATATCCAAGAGATAGAATTGAAATGATTGTTTTTTCAGCTATTGAACACTTTAATTTTCAACAAAACGGTGACTAAGTTCACACAATTGTCACATGGATAGTGTATTGTCGCGCCCGAGAAATTTGGCAGTGTAACATATAAAAACAACCTCGGCCTATAAGCCTATAAAAAATCAGGAGTTATTCGTTTTGAACATCTACCAGACAATCGTCACCGTTTTCGGAGGTCTTGCCGTATTCTTGTTCGGAATGACCGTAATGAGTGAGGGGTTGCAAAAAGTAGCAGGTCCCAAGATGCGTAAAATTCTCTCCGTTATGACTGGAAATCGATTTTCCGGCGTATTAACAGGTTTTGTCATAACTTCATTAATACAGTCCTCCAGTGCTACGACGGTAATGCTTGTGGGTTTTGTACACGCCGGCCTTATATCCCTGACACAATCGATCGGTGTAATAATGGGAGCCAATATCGGTACCACTATGACTGCTTGGTTGGTTGCAATTTTGGGATTTAAAATAAAGATAGCTGCAATCGCATTTCCTGCTGTAATAGTAGGATTTTCTGTGCGTTTTTTCAAAAACCGCAAACTTGCTGACTGGGGTGAATTTTTTATAGGTTTTGGAATTCTTTTTTTGGGTCTTGAATTTATGAAAGACGGTGTTTCTGATTTAAAAGAATCAGAAGCTGTTTTAGCGTGGATGTCAGCGGCTCGTTCCGATGTGCTGTTGTGGCGATTTGTAACAGTATTAATCGGCGGAGCTGTTACGGTACTTATCCAGTCCTCATCAGCAACCATGGCTATTACTATGACATTGGCAGCTCAAGGGATGATTTCTTTGGAGACTGCATGTGTATTGTGCATAGGAGAGAATATCGGTACCACAATAACCGCAAATATTGCCGCAATCAGTGCGTCAACCACGGCCAAACGCACAGCATTTGCCCATTTCATTTTTAATATATTCGGCGCGTTGTGGGCGACACTGTTGTTCATTCCCTTCTTTAGTTTTGTTAACTTTATTGTTCCGGGCGAATTCGAAACAGGAACAGTACTCTCTCAAGCGTTAATAGCCACCAGACTCGCCGCTTTTCACAGTATTTTCAATATTATCAACACCATATTGCTGCTTCCGTTTGTAAACACAATCGCCTGGCTGTCAACCAAAGCCAGACATATGTCAAAGCACGAAGTTAAACAAGGTTTGGTCTTTATTGATCCTACCTTTGTAGGCATACCTTCCACAGCAATTCATGCAGCCAGAGCAGAATTCAATCGCATGATAGGTGAAACAGAATCAATGTTGACCAAGGTTCTGACCCTGCTTTCATCCCCTGACAAAAAACTGGGAAAAATGGCTGAAGAGATAACGGCATCAGAGCAGGTTGTCGATTCTCTCGAAAAAGAGATTACCTCTTATTTGGTTTCTGTATCACAATATGATTTATCAGACGCAGAAAGCAGAGAAATAGCGGGCATTATCAATGCTGCTCATGATGTTGAAAGAATAGGAGATCATTGTGAGGTTCTTCTCAGATTGGCAAGAAGAATGCACGATGAAAAGATTGCTTTCAACGATGAGACAAATCAGCAGGCTAATGACATCAGCGATCATGTTATTAGATTCGTAAAACTGATTCACAGCAATGCATCTGAATCCTCCAGAACCTTGATGAATGAAGCTTCTCAATTAGAAACAGCCATCAACGAAAAGAGAAATCAAATGAAAGCGGGGCATACATCTAGATTAAGAGAAGGAAAATGCGACGTAGACAGCGAACTGATTTTTATGGATATGATTACCAGTTTTGAAAAGATAGGTGACCATGCCTTTAACGTTGCACAAGTACTGGCCGGTCAGAAAAAGAAACTGCAACGCAACCCCGAAATTGACTAATAAAAGTGCCGATGAAATGAAAAAAGTGCAACGCGGTTCAAAATCCGAATTTTGATTCACTTCTTTATAAAAAAATTGACCAAAATATGTTAAACATATTTACGAACCTGACGGTATTTTAAATACCGATTGTTATTATTACAGTTTAATAGGATTTAAATGACGAACCGAATTCTCTTTTTTCAACTTCTCCTTATCGTTTTTTTTGTTTGGTATTGTGAGGATCGCTCTCCGTTTTCAGTTGATACCAGTCTCGATCAGTCAAGCTCTGATATTGATGCCGATGCTGATGCTGATACTGACAGCGATATCGACGCGGATGCAGATACTGACACTGATACAGACGCGGATTCTGATACAGATGCTGATGCTGATTCCGATTCAGACAGTGATGCCGACGCTGACGCTGATGCAGACAGCGATGCCGATGCAGATACGAGCGGTAACGGATATGCGACCAGATTTTGGGATTGCTGTAAACCTCACTGTAGTTGGTCCGGAAATATTCCCAGCGGCATGAGGCCTCTTTCAACTTGTAATCAATCAAATCAAAGCAACGGAACCAATTATGATATTGCGTCCTCATGCAACGGAGGTGCGGCATATACATGTTGGAACTTGGCACCATGGAGAGTAAGCGACTCTATGTCATACGGGTTTGCCGCAACCGGAAGCGGCGATGTCTGCGGAAAATGCTACCAAATTACCTTTACCGGAGCAGGACACTATGATGCGAATGAACCCGGCTCCAGAGCAATTTCCGGAAAACAAATGATTGTCCAAGCCATAAACATAGGATATGACGTAAACAACAACCAATTTGACCTGCTAATTCCTGGAGGCGGCGTCGGAGCATATAATGCATGCTCAACACAATGGGGTATAAACGATTTGGGAAAACAATACGGCGGATTTTTGGGTCAGTGCAAAGACAGTCTGGGATACAGTGCCTCATTAAGTCAGTACAAAAGCTGCGTTACGGATTGGTGCAATCGGGTATTTAGCAACAAGGCCGACCTCCTCGCCGGTTGTAAATGGTTTGTAGATTGGTTCCAGGTTGCGGACAATCCGAATATTCGATTTCAACAAACAGCATGTCCTTCTGCCATTTCTGCAAAATCCGGAATGAGTCGATAAACCCACAAACCCAAACATTATATACTGAGATAAGAATAAACAATGACTTCTTGGACAGAATTTGACCGCAAACATGTATGGCACCCTTACGCATCAATTACAAATCCCTTGCCTGTATATCCTGTGGTATCAGCAAACGGGGTTAGACTTAAGCTCCAAAACGGCAGAGAGCTAATCGACGGAATGTCATCGTGGTGGGCGGCTATACACGGTTACAATCACCCTGTACTCAACAGAGCGATTAAAGAGCAATTGGAGAAAACTGCTCACATAATGTTCGGAGGACTTACTCACAAGCCTGCAGCTGATTTGGCCGCTCGTCTCATTGGAATAACACCGCCGTTGTTAACCAAGGTTTTCTTTGCGGATTCAGGTTCTGTGGCCGTTGAAGCCTCTTTGAAAATGGCTTTGCAGTATCATGCCGCCTTAGGAAAACCTCGAACCCGTATTGCTACTATTCGCAACGGCTATCATGGTGATACTTTTGGAGCCATGAGCGTCAGCGATCCTGAAAACGGCATGCATTACCTGTTTGCCTCCATGTTGCCGAAGCATCTTTTCGCAGACGCTCCGACTTGTGTTACCGATAATGACTGGAAAGACTCAGACATCGCTTCGATGAAAGCCTTGTTTACAACTTACGGAAATGAAATCGCCGCAGTAATATTGGAACCTCTGGTACAAGGTGCAGGAGGCATGCGTTTCTATTGTCCTGAATATTTAAGACAAACAAGAAAACTATGTGACACCTACGGTTCATTGTTAATTTTTGATGAAATTGCCACAGGATTCGGTCGCACCGGAACCCTGTTCGCAATGGAGCAAGCCGGCGTAACACCCGATATTCTGTGTCTCGGAAAAGCACTTACTTCCGGATATATGACCATGTCCGCAATCCTGACAACCGACAAAACGGCAGAAGGTGTATGCAACGGAACACCGGGAGTGTTCATGCACGGTCCGACTTTCATGGCTAATCCGTTAGCCTCGGCAGTTGCTCTTGCCGGTATTAACCTGCTTCTAGACAGCCCCTTTAAAGAAAGGGTAGCAAACATAGAAAATCATTTTCTAACCGCACTTGCAGAATGCAGAAACTTCAGTCAAGTAGCCGATGTAAGAGTAAAAGGAGCAATAGGGGTTGTCGAAATGACTCAACCTGTAAACATGGAATGGATCGAAGACCAATTTGTATCAAAAGGAGTATGGATTCGTCCGTTCGGCAAACTGATATATCTAATGCCTCCGTATATAATAAACGACGAAGACCTTAGATGTTTAACTGACGCAGTGGTACAAACTGTTGCAGAAATCAGATAGTCAAAAAACTACCGGCAAGAATTGGCACTATCCGGCAGAAGAAGTTGTTATACGCTCTCTTAATTCTTTGATATAAAAGCATGAATAAACCCTTCAGCTACTTTTTTTCTGTTTCAGTAATGTTTTTTGAGAATTTAAAAATCTTAAAGTTATCGTATTTTTTTGTTATCTTTCAGAATCATAAATAATATTTCCCACGCGATCAATATGCTCACACAATTCTCTATTCTTTATCGTTTCATAGTATTGAAGATCTGCAAGGTACGGAAAATCAGATTCATTAATCTCATCCAATACTTCAGCAATCAGCATATCATCAAAAACTCAACTTCCCTTAATTACCAGATCAATATCACTGCGATCTGAATAATTGCCCTTAGCCCTGGAGCCGTAAACAATAGCCTTGCCGAATTGAATATGTTTGCTGAGAATTGAAAGAAGAAGAGAGCATTCTTCTGAGGTTAAACCAAAAGTTATTAAACCTATGTATACATCGAAGGTCTTTGTTCATAATAGTTTCCTAATCAATAAATATAATCATAGGTTAACTTCTCAAAAACTGCCGGGAAAAACAAGAAAGCATAATAAGAAAATTTTTTTGAAATTTTTTTGAAATATACCTCGTATGACAAACGACGATTGTTTGAGAGCGGCGATTGAGTGCCGGCAAACGAAACTGGAGCCTATAAACTAATGAAAAAATGTAGAACCAACTTGGCTGTGTCCGAGTCGGTCTTAAAAGAGAATCATAATTCAGAAGCTGAATACAAATTCAGCTTCTGAACATATGTTTGTGATGACAAAAGAGAACGAAATGTCTCAGCAGCTTAAATCAAGACGAGAAACAGAGGAATATGCCAGAAAAGAACACATTCTTCAGGTAGCTGAGAGGCTTTTCGCAAAACAGGGACTTCATGATACATCAATGGCAGTCATTGCAAGGAAGTCTGAATTTGGAGTCGGGACTTTGTATAAGTATTTTAAGGACAAGAATACCCTTATACAGTCTTTGTTGGAAACCAGGTTGAATTCTCATTTTGACGAAATGGATGAAATATTTGAGTCCGAAGATGAACCTTACAGTCTCATTCATCGACTTATTGACTGTCACATAGAGTCGGTATGCAAACGAAAATTGTTTTTTATTATATATTTCACGCATTTTCACCCGGGAACCATCGACGGTTATAGCGGTTACAGCGGCTCTCTTAACCATGTATTTATGCAGCAGAGAAAAATGAAAATGCTTACAGCTATCAACAATGTATTGAAAAAGGGAATTGATCAAGGAGTATTTGCAAATATAGATAGCAAGTATTTAAGCACTGCGCTCTTCGGAATGTTCATTTCGTTTAGCTTTTTGGATAATTCTGAAACAGCTAACCGCAATGCAATAGAAGAAAAAAAACAAGCGATAAAAAGAATTCTATTTGACCGAGTCCTGATTTCCAACAACCTCGGTGTTATATAGTACGCGGAGAGATTGACATGAAAAGATATATTAACTTAATTGTTTTTTTGGTTTTATCGATGACATCTTTGGCGCTGACCGGTTGCAACGAAAAAGAAGCCCACGCTGAGACTTCTAAAACGACGTCAAATAAAAGCAACAAAAAAGCTGCTGATATTGCAACTGACAGCGATTCAAAAAGCATGCAAAGGCCTATCAATGTTAAGATTGAAAAGCTTGAGTCGTCATCGCTGACTGAATATTTGGTTGCAAACGGCATTACCCGTGCATCTAGAGAGCTGACTTATTCTGCGGAGATTCCCGGTCGTATCGAAGCATTAGGAGTAGATATAGGTGACAAGGTATTTAAAGGAAGAATTCTTGCTCGCATCGACTATTCAACTTTGCAGGCGCAAACTGAACAGGCAGCTACATCATATAACTTGGCTCAGAGCACCTACAACAGGCTGTCAACCTTGCAAGATCAAGACATTATCAGCAGACAAAGAATTGATGAAGCCAAGGCACAAATGGAAAGCGCAAAGGCCGGTCTTTCCATTGCCGAAGCAAATCTCAAAAAAGCAGTGGTAAAAGCAACCTATCCCGGAATAGTCGGGGCTAAGTTTGCAGAAAAGGGAGAATATGTGGGCCCGGGCTCACCGCTCTTTTTGGTAGTAGATTACAAAACTATTATTGTTGAAGCCAGAATACCTGAAACACAGGTATCATTTATTAACAGAAACGGTGAGGCGGAAGTCTATATCGAAGCAATGCAGAAGAATTATGTCGGAAAAGTCGATACGCTAATTCCCACAGCGGATAAAGAAAGTAAAACTTTTACTTTAAGACTGAAAATAGATAATCCAAAACACGAAATCCTAATTGGAATGTCGGCGGTTGTTAAGTTGTCCTCAATGGAACACAACAATGTTATTACAATTCCGCAAAGTGCAGTAATTGAGGATAAAGGAGAAAAATGCGTATTTGTAGCAAACAACGATACTGCAGAAAAAAGAGCTGTCATTCTTGGTTCAAACCAGGGAGACAGAGTAATTGTTAAGCAAGGGCTTTCTCAGGGAGAACAATTGGTGGTTATCGGTCAGCGAGATTTGGAAAACGGCAGACCGATTCGAATTATTGAGTAATGCTATAGAAAAAGCATAAAGTCAAAAACACTTTTCATGCAGGTCATATGGAGTAGTCTATGAGTATCACGAGGACAGCTCTTCGTTTTAATACAACTGTTTATGTGTTGATTCTGTTTATTGTTATAGCAGGAATTGTGGCATACAAAACCCTGCCTCTCGAAGCACAACCGGATGTAGAAATTCCCTTTATGATGGTCTCCACTGTCTATCCAGGGGTATCTCCGGAAGATATGGAGCGTCTGGTTACGAACGTGATGGAGCGAGAGCTGGCAGACCTTAAAGACGTCAAACAAATGACATCTTCCAGTAGCGAGTCTGTTTCAACCGTTTCCATAGAATTTGAAACAGGGGTAGATCTAGACGCAGCTTATCAAAAAGTCAAAGACAAGGTCGACAAAGCAAAACCCGATCTACCCTCTGATGCTGAAGAGCCGGCAGTAATAGAAATTTCATTCAGCGACTTTCCGATGATGCTGGTCAATGTATCCGGCGATTACGGTCTCGACAAGCTAAAAACCGAGGCTGAAAAGCTTAAGAATAGAATAGAGCAGCTCGAAGGAGTGCTAAGCGCGGATCTTACTGGAGGTTTGGACAGAGAGATTCAAATATACATGAATCCTCAAAAAATGGAGTATCATGCTCTAGGTGTTCAGCAGATTATCAACCGAATACAACAAGAGCACCTGACAACCCCTGCCGGTAATCTTCAATTAAGCGGAACTAATTACTCCGTCCGAATTCCCGGAGAATATAAAGACGTAAAATTGATGGAAGACATTGTGCTCAAAGCACCGGGCGGCATTCCCATTCGAATGAAGGATGTAGCGAGAGTTATCGACGGTTATGCTGAAAGAGAAACCCTCTCTCGTGTTGACGGAAAAGAATGCATAACCTTGAGCATAAAAAAGAGATCCGGCGAAAACATAGTAAAAATTGCCGAACAAATTCACAAAATCATAGAAGATGAAAAAACAAAACTGGCTCCGGGAACAGAAATTATGATCAGACAAGATCAGAGCGAGTTTATAAAAGATTTGGTTTTAGATCTAGAAAACAACATAATTTCGGGATTGATTTTAGTGCTGGTCGTACTTCTCTTCGCCATGGGTATAAGAAATGCGTCCTTTGTTGCGATCGCAATTCCGTTATCTATGTTAATGAGCTTTGTAGTACTCATGGCTATGGGGATAACCCTCAATTTTGTTGTTCTGTTTTCTTTGATTTTGGCTTTGGGAATGCTTGTTGATAACTCAATAGTTATTGTAGAAAACATATATCGCCATGTGTCAGAAGGAGCCACACGAAAAGAAGCCGCCTTAAAAGCAACCGAGGAAGTTGCATGGCCTGTAATATCATCAACCCTCACAACTCTTTTGGTTTTTGTACCGCTGCTGTTCTGGCCGGGCATAATGGGCGATTTTATGAAATATCTGCCTATTACGGCTATTACAGTTCTTGCATCTTCTCTTTTTGTCGCGCTTGTAATCAATCCGGTAATTGCCTCAAATTTCTTAAAAAGTTCAGGCAAAAAAGTATTTGATGATTCAGGAGAAGCAAAAGGACGTTTTGTTCGCGTTTATCAGCACATGCTGAAATGGTCGCTTGACCATCCGGTATCTGTGCTGCTTGTAACGCTGCTATCTTTTGTAGGCGTATCGACAATCTTTGCATTTTTTAACGCCGGAATAGAATTTATGCCCAATACCACTCCTGAACGCGGTCAGGTTACAATCAGCGCGCCGCAGGGAACTGTATTGTCGCAAACCGACGACTTTGCTCGCGAGGTTGAAAAAATAGCCTCTGCTGAGGAAAATATGGAGGCTGTTGTCTCCAATATCGGAACAGGTAACGATTGGTTTTCAGGAGGAGGCTCTCCGACCCACAAAGCTGTTATCAACTTGGAGTTTAAAGACCGTCACGATAGATCCGAGAGTACTTGGGACACAGTAGATTCTATTCGAGAAGCTGTGGCAAATCTGGCCGGAGCCGAATACCGAGTCGGCGTAGAGGAAATGGGACCTCCTACAGGTGCACCTGTATCTATTGAAATTTACGGTGATGATTATGAAGAGTTAAATATACAAGCGGCTAAAGTAAAAGCACTTGTCTCTGAAATTGAGGGTGTAATTGATCTGAAAGACGACTATGTCGGCGGTAAACCGGAAATTCGAATTGACATTGACAGAGAGCGCGCCATGATGCGCAAGGTCAACACCCATAACATATCCACTGCGGTAAGAGCCGCTGTCAACGGCATCCAAGCAAGTGTATTAAGAGAAGGTGATCAGGAATATGATATTGTCGTTAGATATGATGAACAATATCGAACCTCAATTGCGGATATTCTCGATATTCGGGTTACCGGCACAGATGATGTTCAAATTCCGTTGAGAGACGTAGCAAATGTTTATACTACAGGCGGTCTCGGAAGTATAAACCACATAGATCAAAAAAGGACCATCGCTATAACCTCGGATGTTTCGGGCCGCAGCGCTGCCGAAGTCATGAACGATGTGAAAAACGTTATTCAGGAAAAGCTCAAACTGCCTTCCGGATATTCCCTTAGATACAGCGGTGAGGACAAAGAACAAAAAGAAGCAGAAGAATTTCTTACCAAAGCATTCGGCGCCGGCTTTATGTTTATGTTCTTGGTACTGATCACCCAATTCAACTCCACTATGAGACCTCTAATAATTTTAAGTTCAGTAGTAATGTCAATGCTCGGAGTAATGCTGGGCCTTCTTATTTCAGGAGACAAAGTTTGCGTTATTATGACCGGAGTCGGAGTTATTTCTCTTGCCGGAGTGGTGGTCAACAACGCAATTGTATTAATAGATTATACAGATCAACTTAAGCGTAATTTGGGATTGCCATTGAAAGAAGCCTTGGCGCGCGCCGGAGTCGTCAGATTTCGTCCGGTACTGCTGACAGCAATTACAACTATCTTGGGGCTCATGCCCATGGCAATCGGTGTCAATATAGATTTTACACGTTTTGAAATAGATATGGGGTCACAATCTTTAGAATGGTGGGGACCGATGGCCCGTTCGGTGAGCTTTGGATTGGCCTTTGCCACTGTACTTACACTAATAATTGTTCCTGTCATGTATCTTACTCAGGAAAAAACAGTAAATATGGCAATTAGAGCGGCCAGGTTTATTTCCCGAGGAAAACTCTTTGCAGAGAATTCAGAACAAGAGGCATAATTATGAATAGTTTTATAATAAACAAATTTCAAATTTTACTATTAGTCTTTGCAGTTGCGATTTCGACTGTTTCCGTTGCAGAAGAAGCAAAAGAACAACCATCCGATACCGTAAAGAAGTCCGACACACCTGAAAGACCCGCAATTCAAGACGCGGCAGTCATTACTGCAGCGCCTCTACCTCCGTCGCTTCCGGTTATTACACTTAAAGAAGCACAGGACAAAGCTCTTCTACATACTCATGACATAAAAACCTTGCGAGAATTGAAGTACCAATCGGACATGGCTGTTTATCAAGCCTGGTCAATGCTGCTTCCAAATATTGCGGCGGAGGGATCTATAATTCGTAATCAACACGAAGTTGTTGTTGCTCTTCCCACAGGACAAACGCTTCCGTCCGGAGAACCGGCACCTC
Organism: uncultured Myxococcales bacterium; assembly: GCA_964458775.1. Lineage (GTDB taxonomy): Bacteria > Myxococcota_A > Polyangia > JAAYKL01 > JAAYKL01 > CAYWLQ01. Next base: position 52,641 of record CAYWLQ010000012.1, read on the forward strand.
CCATGGAAATAGTTATCCAAGATTTGTGGGCTAAGAGTGTCGGTTTTGGAATAAACCTAATGTTGTTCAATCCCCAATCTATTCCGATAATCAAGCTTGCTAAGGATTCGGTTGAAAAACAACGTTTACAAAACCAAATCGCCAAAAACGAAATTCTTTTTGCTGTAACCTCAGCCTACTATCAAGTTTATGCAATGGAAGAAATGATTAAAGCGGCAGAAGAAAACGTAGCTGTAGCAGAGATCTTTTTAAAACATGCAACACATCTTAAAAACGCAGGGCAGGCAACAAAAATTGATACCAATCGCGCTGAAATGCAGGTACTTAATGCTAAGCAGGGGCTTGAAGATACGTTATTCGCACAGAAGCAGGCATTGGTTGCGTTAAAATTTCTAATTGGAGAAGACAAAGAGTTTGAACTGCAGGGTCCTGAGGAACTCGCACCATCGGAAAAAAATCTCGAAGCGCTTCAGCAAGATGCGGCAAATAGGAGACTGGAACTCAAGGAAGCATCAATACAAAGAGCGATGGCTGAAAGAGCGCGAAAACAAACTCTGACCAAGTTTTTACCGGTATTTGATGCAACCTATTCTTGGAGCTGGTCCTCGGCCGGCGGATTTACAGGTTCCAATGTCAACTGGATGCTGATCTTCGGTGCAAAATGGACCTTGTTGCAAGGAGGCTATAGAATTGCCGAGTACCAAAGCAGAAAATCACAAATTCGTATGGCGGAAATCAATGCAGAAAAAATAGTGCACCAACTAAAACAAGAAGTAGAAACCAACTATATCAAAATGCGACAACATCAACGAGATGTTGACATGGCCGAACAAAAAGCCGAACTAGCTGAAAACAACTATCAATTAATAAGCAAGCAATTTGATGCAGGAATTATATCAAGCCTTGAGGTATCCAATGCTTCATCCGAACTGGCAAGCAGCAAACTAATAAGAGTATATAAACGATTGCTATATGATTTATCTGTTTTAACTCTTGAAAAGTCGGCCGGCGAATATAATTCTCTGGCACTATCAGAATAAGTTTTCCAGTCCAGTTTTCCAGTTTTCCAGTCCCGGGTTGATATTGGTTCGCTCAGCAAACGACCTTGCCGGCTG